>JAUZNX010000004.1 GCA_030706745.1 Bacteroidota bacterium | reverse complement strand
TGGCGAACACGACCGGTGTCAACAACACCGCCATCGGCCATCAGGCCATGCAGAACAACACGACCGGTAACTTCAACTCGAGCCTTGGCTACCAGGCCCTGCTCTCGAACACGACCGGTCAGAACAACGCGGCCATTGGACACGAGGCGATGCTTCATAACACGACCGGAAGCTTCAACTCCGCCCTCGGCTACGAGGCACTGCTGGCGAACACGACCGGTGTCAACAACACCGCCATCGGCCATCAGGCCATGCTCGCGAACACGACCGGAAGCTTCAACTCGGCCTACGGCTACGAGGCATTGAACTCGAACACCACGGGCACGAACAACTCGGCGATCGGTCACGAAGCATTGTACCACAATACGACCGGCAGCTTCAACTCGGCCATTGGATTCGAGGCAATGATGGCAAACACGGTAGGTGTTAACAATACCGGTGTCGGTCACCAGGCGCTCTATGCTAACACGACGGGCCAGAATAACTCGGCGGTAGGCCACATGGCGTTGTATTCGAACACGACAGGCAGCTTCAACTCTGGTTTTGGGTATGAAGCGCTCTATTCGAACACAACCGGTGTGAATAACTCGGCGTATGGCCACGAAGCCCTGGCCCATAATACAATCGGGAGCTACAACTCCGCACTTGGCTTCGAGTCGCTGTTCTCGAACACGACTGGTCAGAACAATTCGGGTCTGGGCCATCAAGCACTCTATGCGAACACGACCGGCCAGAACAACACCGCGGTAGGTCACATGGCCATGACTGCGAATACGATCGGAAGCTACAACTCTGCCTTCGGTTACGAGGCGCTCTTTTTGAATACCACCGGTTCAAACAACTCGGCGTATGGCCACGAAGCCCTGGCCCATAATACGATCGGGAGCTACAACTCCGCACTAGGCTTCGAGGCCCTGTTCTCGAACACGACTGGTCAGAACAATTCGGGTCTGGGCCATCAAGCACTCTATGCGAACACGTCAGGCGTGAACAATACGGCAGTCGGACACGAAGCCATGTCGTTGAACACAACCGGTCAAGACAATACGTCGGTCGGGTATTTGGCGATGCTCGCGAATACAACGGGAAGCGTAAACTGCGCTTTTGGATCGGCAACCTTGACGGCTAATACGACCGGCAATTACAACTCCGCATTCGGTTTCCAGGCGTTGGCCTCAAACACAACGGCAGGCAACAACTCGGCTGTGGGCCATCAGGCATTGTTCCACAACACCGCGAACGATAACACCGCGATGGGATATGCTGCGATGTTTGCAAACACGACCGGTGTTGGGAACACGGCATTTGGTTCAGGGACCCTCATCGCCAGCACGACCGCGGATGAGAATAGCGCCTTTGGGTACCTCGCATTGGCGGTCAACACCTCGGGCGCCTATAATACGGCGGCTGGATCGATCACCATGCGGGCAAACACAACGGGGTACAATAATACAGCAACGGGCTTCGACGCCCTCGGCGCGAATACCTCCGGATACGGGAACACCGCGTTGGGATCCACAACTCTGAATACGAACACGACTGGTCATTACAACACGGCAATCGGGTATAACGCCGATGAAGCCACTGGTACATTAGTGAATGCGACCGCGATCGGCGCGAATGCCTCCGTAACCGCGAGCAACACGATCCAGTTGGGCGATCAAAACATCGCCACAGTGAATACCGAAGGCGATGTGTACGTGACGAGTAACACGCACGGCATCATCCTTAAGGATGCGAACAACAACTGCTGGCGCGTGACGGTGAACACCGATGGCACGCTTGCCTCGACGCAGCTCGCCGCCTGTCCATAAGCTTAGAAAAGCAACAACTGAGAGAGAGAGTTTAGGGGGAGCCTGCTCCGGTCGTTCTCATAATGAAAGAGAACCGGAGTGGGCTCTTCCCTATTGTTGTGTATCGGAAATGAGGAACGGATTCCTAGTTCCTTTTCATTACAATGCCTGACGTTCGTTCTGTTCTTCCATCGCCACACTCCGACCCGTCATGGAGTCAGATTCTGTTCGACTTCAGCAACTACTCGAAGAATTCGCCGCCATCCAATGGACGGACCGGGCTCGCGCACTCGAAATCACCCGCGAAGGTGTGCGCTTGGCCCGCGAGGCCGGCGATCACCGCATGTTCGCCGGTTTCATTATCAAGCAAGTGGACATCATCGGAACCCGTGGCGAGCACCGTCCGGCACTCGATCTCGTCAACCAGGCAGTTCCGGTTGCCGAGTCCCTGGAAGATTCCGAGCTATTAGCGAAGCTCTACGGCCAGCGTGCAACCTATCGCCGATGCCTCGGAGAACCGACCGAATCGGTCATGGCCGATCTCGAGCGATGCAGGCAATTCGCTGCAAACACGAGCGACATGAGACTCCGGGCGTGGATTGCACACGATCTGGCGATTGCCCATGCCACGGCGGGCGAGTGGAGCAAGATGCTCGATTACGCACAGGAGCTTCTTTCGTATAACTACGATCGCCTTTGGAACGCCCGCGCCCTGCGGTTGATCGCGAGTGTCCACCATTCTGTCGAGGACTGGGACAGTACGGAGAAGTTGCTCCGCCAGGGCCTCGAGATACTGGAAAGCACAACGGCCACCGACCAGATGCACCTAATACGCAACGACCTGGGCCACAACCTTTTGAAACGGGGCGAGTATGCCGCCGCGCTTGAGCAATTCAGGCTTCTGTTCTCTAGCAGGCTCCCAGCCGTCGTCGAGCAAGCGCACATCGGCGCAGCCAAAGTCTATTTTCATCTTGGAGATCTTGCTACGGCGCACGACGAACTGAGCTTCGCCGGCTCCGACGACCAGAATCCAACGGTGGGCTACGAGCGTCAGATCGTCCAAGCCGAACTATTGGCCGCCGAAGGCAAGGCCTCTGAAGCGATCTCAGTGCTTCACGCGCTCGAGCAAACCATCGAGTCATCCTGTGCCTACCTATGCCCCTCGCTCTACGAGGTGATGTACAAAGCGTCGGCATCCTTAGGTGAATGGGAACAGGCGTTTCGATACCTCTCGAAGAGCACGGACCTTGGCGAGAAGGCGAAGCAGAGCCAACTTGCTACGCGGCTGGACATTATGCGGCGCGAAATCGTCATTGCACGCGAGCAGATGGAAACTGAGAAGCTCCGGGCACACGCGGAACATTTGGAGAAGCATGTGACAACAATCGCAATGCAAGCCGCGACCCAGGTCGAAGCACTGACCAATCTTCGTCAGGATGTACTCACGATCATGCGCGAGGAACACGACCCGTATGCGTCGCTCAAGCGAATACGCAATCGACTCAAGATGCTGCCATGCGCGCAAGTGGATTGGGTGTCGGTCGAACGGGAGTTCGCCTCGGCCAATCCCGACTTCAAGTCACGCCTCGAGGAGCGGTTTCCCATGCTCTCCTTGATGGAGGTCCGCGTTTGCTCGATGCTCAAACTGGGATTGAAGACGAATGAAGTGGCGCGGCTATTCTGCATCACACCGCGAGCCATCGAGTTTCACCGACTCAACCTGCGCAAGAAGTTTGGTCTCCGAAAGGAGGATAACCTGGAGCGGTTCCTTGCTGCCGTTGGCTCCGGAAGCGTGCTGCCAAGCCCACTCAGCCTTGTGCCGCCCGTCGAGGCTCGGTGACGATCGCGTGCAGGAATACTCATTGCGCTTCGCTCGTTTATCACCCGATGAAAATAGCCATTGCCTCCGACCACGCGGGTTTCAAATACAAAGAAGAGATTAAGAAGTACCTTACGGGACTCGGGCATGAAGTTCAGGATTTTGGAACAGACTCTGAGGAGTCATGCGATTATCCGCTCTTTATTCGTCCCGCTGCGGAAGCAGTTGCATGCGGCAAAGCCGAGCGCGGCATCGTGCTGGGTGGCTCGGGCAATGGCGAAGCAATCGTCGCGAACCGTGTCGCGGGGGTACGATGTACGCTCTGTTGGAACATCGAGAGTGCCAGACTCGGCCGTCAGCACAACGATTCGAACTGCCTCTCGATTGGCGAGCGCATGATGACACTCGACATGGCGCTCGAGATCGTCCGCACCTGGCTGGACACACCCTTCGAAGGTGGTCGTCATGCGCGCCGCATTGCGGAGATCGACTCTGGTCTAGATATCAGGAATTGAGAATAAAGAGTCAAGAGTAATCCTAAACAGGTTACTACTTTTAACTCTGTATTCCTAGCTCTTAACTCAAAGCTACTGCCCAAGCTGCTGCTGAATATGCGCAATCACATCGGCGACCTGCTGATCGCTGAGGATGTCCTTCGCGTAAAACGGCATCGCGGCTGAGCCACAACGAACGGACTTGGCACCCGCTTGAGGAGTGTCCATGGCTTTCTTGAGTGGCGGACCGACCTTCTTATCCGTCATGGCGTGACAGTAGGCACATGTGCGATCGTAAGTGTTCTTGCCTGCATCTGGATCAGCGGGCAGCATCATGACGGCCTTGGCGGCAGTACCCGCAGCCTTTTCGTCGATCTTATCCTCCTCATGCAATGCTGGCTTCGTGACCCATTGAATCTTGAGTGTGCTGGCAATCGCTCCAGGATTATTCTTGATCGCCTCCAAGTATGCATTCATCGCATCGATGTCGCCTTTGGGCATGACTGTCGCCATATCATCGCCCTTATGCAGGTACATGACGGCGCACATCGTCGCGCCATACGCGTTTTTGGCTAAAGCATTGCCCTTAAACTGACCATTCCACGTGCTAACTCTGCTGGTCACACCAACAAGAGTGTGGCCTGGGCGAATGCGCGTATCTTTGGTGGTCGGAAGTCCGTCAGTGTGGCAGGATGCGCAGGCATCCGTGATCTTGCCATATTTCGTGCTGTAGAATATCTTTTGTCCCGCTTCAGCGAGTCCGGTGATCGCGGTGGTCTGGCCGACAGCCGGCGTGATACGCGAGGTATCCAGTTTCTCCGATTGAATCGTATCCTTTTGCGGCATGGCCGGGGGCATGTCCCGCTTACCGCACGAGATCAGAGTGAACGAAAGTAGAACAATGGCGAAGAACGGCGTGCAGGATTTCATCATGATTTGATACTTTTAGACCTGCAAATTACGAACAAAACACTCACAAACTTTCGAGACTTTTCCGGCTGCGGAATCCCCCTTCGATCGTGTGCCATGCAGTTAGCTCCGCTTCCCCATGTTTGTAGCAGAGAAACACGATCTCTCCTGTTCTGCGGCGATGCGGAAAGTCGATGAGCCCAGTCCCCACATCTTTGACCTCGATACCGGCTTCATCCAACTCGCTCGCAATCTGTGCGAGGCGCTCCATCTCGGGCGGGAATTCCTTTTGGCCATTGGGGCCCATCCCGCCGAAATATTGATGGCGGTATACGTCATAGCCTCTATGGTCGCAGGCGAGCTTCAGCTCGACCATTTCAGCGAGCTTTGGCTTGATCTCGGCGAGGAGCGTTTGTGCTTCCTCGAGGCTGAACAGGTGATCGAATTCCACGCTCTGATTAATTGATTGATTGTAGTAACTGAATATCCTTCCAAAGTGTCTCGGCCGTTTGGTCCACTGTGAGATTTGTTACGTCGAACAGTTTGCCAGGCCGGTTGTGACCGAGAATCTTGAGTAGTTCGAGAGCGCGATCGACCTCTCGCAGGACATTCCCGTTACCGCGCACTCGGACACGCCGCTCGAGTTCGACTGGCGTTGCCAACAACAGATATGGAAAGACTGGACGATTAATCTCTGAAAGCATCGACGTTGCGAGCGATAATTGCACTTGAGTTTCAAACACGCCGCTTACAACAAAATGCTCGATCCCCATCCTTTCGCTTTGGTATTTCGCGAGCGCTGCAACGCACTCAAGGGCCGCATGGACCGAGGACGAATCCCGATGATCGATTGACGTAGTGTTACCGCCAACATAATCACAGTCCAAGATCGCAGCATGGTCCAAATAGTCGAGCAGCTTCCACGCGGTTTCAGTTTTGCCGACACCAAGCGGGCCGTTCAGGATAACTGTCATACTTATTCTGCCGTCTCGACAAACGGATACCGGACGATCTTTTCATCTTCCGTAATCAAGAGACACTTATGTAATCGAGCGGTTGCAACGATCATTCGATCGGCGGGATCCTGATGAAATCTGCCAGGGAGTTCATATGCTTCCACTGTCACTTCCGGCGTAATGGGAAGCACTCGAATGCCGGACTGCGCAAAAACCTTCCCAAACCATTCAGAAGTAGGAAGTGTGAGATCGATCCTGCGTTTTGCAGCCAACATCGCGATTTCCCAGCAGGACGTCACGCTAACACAAACGGATTCAAAACGAGCGTCAATCAATTCCGCAAACCGAGCCTCCAGCCGAGGACTCCGAAAGACCGACCACACCCAAATGTGAGTATCCAGAAGAATTAGATTTTCTCGACTGGCCATACGGGATCGAACGGTCGGATATACTTCAGTGGCTTGCCCGAAAATTCAGTATTGAAAATCGGCGCAGTCAACCTCCTGGGAGGAACAGCTTGATTTCGAACGCTGGGTAGCGATCGTCCCTTGGCAGCCCTCTTCTTTTTTGGCAAAATGATGGGAGTATGACGATTCGCTTGCTTCATGACTTGAAAAAGCTTACTTCCCCGTTAAAAGTGCCTTGACGATATATCCGCCCATCTTCGGGTTCTCTTTCAAACGCCGGATCGAATAGCCATACCAGTCTTCGCCGAACGGCACATAAACTCTCAGCCTGTAGCCATCGCGGATGAGCGCATCGCGGACTTGCTCGCGCACACCGAGGAGCATTTGAAACTCGAATTGGCTATTATCCAAGTGGTATTTGCGGACGAGCCCTTTAGCGCCCTCGATCAAGACGTCATCATGCGTGGCAATGCCAGCATACGCACCGGCAGCAAATAGCGCTTCGAGTGCCCTTAAATAATTCTCCTGGACCTCGCGTCGCTTTTGGAATGCGATCGCTTCCGGCTCGACGTAGATGCCCTTACAAAGCCGGACATTGGTAGCAACTCCTTGCTTCCGCCCTTCCGTAACAAGTGTTTCAATATCCGAAAGCGTGCGTCGCATATAAGATTGGAGCACACATCCCACATTAGCAAAGTCTCGCCGCATTTTGCGGTAGAGATTCAGCGTGCCATCGGTGTACGGCGAATTCTCCATGTCCATGCGGACGAGTTGATTTCCGTTCTCACGGGCCGTCACAAGGATCTCGCGGACGTGCTGCTCGCAGATCCCCTCATCCAGCGCGAGTCCGAGCGAAGTTAGTTTGATCGAAAGATTACCCTTCAGGCTATCATGATGGAGCCTGCGCAGGACATCGCACGAGTTCTTTGTATTCTCCCGGGCCTGATCCAACGTGGTGATAAACTCGCCGAGCACGTCGACGGTCGCCATTGCGCCTTTCGAATTCAGCGCACGGACTGTTCTGACGGCATCGTCCAGCGTGGCACCAGCAATATAGCGCTGACTTACTTTGCGGACGATCGGCTTCGGAATAAACGGCAGGGCCAGGGAGATGGCCTTATTAAGTGGGTTCATTTCGCGGCGCATAACACAGGAGTGGGCACTCCTATTTCACTTCTTCGCCAAAACCAGCGCCCGTTTCAGCTTTTCTTCGTCCCCCAGGGCGCCAATGGAAATCGCCTCCTCGACGTCCTCTTTGGAAGCGCCAACGTTCCGCGCGCCCAGAATATGCGAGAATAACTGCCGCTCCCAGCCAAGCTGTGTCAGTCCCGCGACCGTAGCAAGCTCGCGTGCGATGCTCGCCAGACCCGGCCGTGAAAGTGTTTTGGAGTAGCCATCATTCATGGTCCATGCGCCAAGTTCGACGCTCAGGTCGCGGATTTCTGCACGCACGCGTTCCGAATTAGCACCATATACTTGCTCAAAGAGCTTCTGCCCCCGCTCGACAAACTGCGGGTAGCTGACCGGTTCTCGTACCTCCAGCTTCTCATCGTGCCCACGAGGCCACGCTGCCCGGAGGGCACGCATGGCTTCGAGCGCAGCGGGAAATCCGGCGAAAAGATGCAATTGCAGGAAGCACTCGTAGATTTCTTCACGCTTAACCTGGGCAGCAGCGCGGGCTGCAGCCAACGCATCTCGCAGTCGCTCTCGGTGCTCCGGACGAGACGCGAGTGCGGAGAGCTCAACAATTATCTTTGTTCGATCTTCCATCAAGAATAGATTCTATACAATCTATAGATTCAATAGAATCTACGCGACAACTTTCTATGGTGCCAGCTCCGCCCTCAGCAAAAACATCCTCGGGGTGCCAAAGTGCGTGCCGCCGAATGTCGATTCGAATTTATAGAGGTACTTCGTGTCGAAGATATTGATGACCGAGCCAATGAGCTGAACGGGCAGCCCAAACCGCGCGAGACTTGCACCGACCGAGGCGTCAAATGTCGCGTGCGGAGCCACCGAGCGGTCTGGCGATCCGGGCATCTCCGGCTGAAGATTCAACAAGTCGATCACGTCCGGCGTATAACCCCGATCGAGCAATATCTGTCGTGCTCGCGTCGCATCCGGGCCCAGATGATTTGTATCCACGAGGTCGAACGGGAGGCCGCTGTCGTAGCGGCCTGAAATGACACCGAAAAATCCGGCGGCAAAATCATAGCGCAACGCAAAGGACGCTGTCATGAGCTGGTTATGCTCCGTGTTGAACATGTCTTCGCCCGAAAACGGATGCGAATAGCTGAAACCTTCCTCGCCAAGCACGAGTCCCGCCGCGAATGGCGAGGAGCCATCGCTCGGCACTTTGCCTTTCGAGACCGTCGTCGAGAATGCCAGTCGCCCAGAGAAATTATTCCAATCGCGAAGCAACACTTCCAAATCGCCTCCACCGACAATGCCATTCTTGATATTGGCTGGAAAGATGACGCCGGAATTTCCCAGCTCGACTTTCACGATCATGTCGTCGATCAACTTGCCATAGCCGGTTAAATCCAGATTGACATACTTGTTCAGTCGGTAGCCTGCGCCGATTTCGAGCACATGGGATTTCTCACTTTGAACGATCTGCGGTGCGCCCGCTTGTGCCGAGCCAACAAGCTGCCCCGCCTGCATAGAACTCGAAACAAGATCGTTTTCGAGCGGAGCCTGCATGAACATCCGGTTGTAGGACGCTCGAATCACCAGCCGGTCGCTCGCGCGATAGATCGCATTCACCCGTGGGGAGATTCCACTCTCCTGATCGAGGAAGTCATAGAGATCATAGCGCACGCCGCCTGAAAGTGTCCAATCGCCGGCGGTAACGCGGTCCTGCGCATAGCCAGAAATACGCTTGCCGGTCGCGCTGGTATCGACGAGGAAGGGACTCCCGCTTCGTGTCAAGTCATACGCCGCAAAGCGCGCATCGCCGCCGGGATAGTTGGAATTTGAAATATTCGAATCGGTTACGGCAAACGTCAGAAATTCACTGATCGGGAATATCTCGCCACCTAGGCCCATCTTAAACTCGTTCTCGTCGCCAAACCAATCGGTCTTTGTCGAGTATTCGAGCTGACCTCCACTCTCGACATCCTTGCGGTGCGCCCCGACAAAATAGCGCTCGCTGAGTAGCGCGGTCTTCAATTGGACGCTATCCGCAGGATTCATGCGGTCGAGCCCGTTACTCGTCAGGTCCGCCAATTGCCGGCGAGTGTATCCGAGCAGACTAATGACAGAGGCATTCGATAGCGAATAATTGACACGCGCGCCGAAGAAGAGCGATTGTAAATCCTGACTCTGATTCTGAGGGCCGGAGACGATGTGGTTCGGAACTTCAAACGTCGTCGCTCCAAAATATCCAAGCGCCGCGATATCAACTTTATTGCTCGCGATCACATTGATCTTGCCGAAATAATCATTGCCGTTTCCATTGGTATGATTCGGGTCGAAACCGCTCACGGGATCGAGATAGCGGTTCGAGTGAAAATTGCCGTACGCGCCATAGTACGCAAACGCTTGACCGAAATGACCACCGAAATCAACGCCCGTCGAATTGTTGCCGAAGGTGCCCGTACTATATTCGGCATGACCGAACTGCGGCGCGTCGAAGCCGGACTTGGTTGTGATGTTGAGCACGCCGCTCGTGGCCACGCCATACTCGGGATCGAACGCTCCACGGAGCAGATCGGCGGACTCGACAAAATTTGCATCGAACAGTGGAGCGTAAATGCGCGTCTGATTCGTCGCAAGTGGAATGCCATCGATCACATATTGGAGCATCGCGTCCTCGCCGCGCATGTGGAACCGGCCATCTTCATCGGGCACGATGCCGGGGCTGTTCATAAGAATCGCCTCGATCCCTTTTGCGGGATTCGAAACAGGCAACGATTGAATCACCGGCGCCGTAAACAGGGTGTGGACCTCAGGCTGGGTCGGTTCCATGTGCGTATCGGTCACGGTGATCTCGGTCTTCTCGAAATTCGGGACCGAATCTATCATGACATGCATCGATACCGAAGAATGCACGACGACGCGGCGTGTAAACGCCGCTCGACCCTGGTTTACCACATAGAGATCGTAGGTCGCAAACGGCAGATTCCGGAATGCGAAATCGCCGGAGCTATCGATTTCGGTCTCCTCGATTGTCGCCTCGGTCGTAATCTCCTCGGCTCGAATGCGAAGCGATTCCGCTTGATCGGGGCTTGAGAGATTGATATGCCCCAAAACGGAGCCGACGGATTGCTGGGCCTCAACGGCAGCAGAGCAAGAAACCAGGAAGAGGAAGGAAAGCCAGAGGAGTTTCATTGGCTATCGGAGAATGTGCAACGGTGAGAAGTCAAATGAGCCATCATGCTCCAGCAGCAGACCATAGCTTCCCGAAGGAAGATCGAGATTCAATGCGAGCGAATTCTTCCCAGCGTTTTGCCACACCCGTTTGGTCTGTAGCATCTGGCCGAGTATGCTCCGAATGGAAATAGTAGCCGGCCCATCATCTTTACCGTTCCATTCGATCTCAAACGCTCTCTGCGCTGGATTCGGATAAATTCCAAGTGACTTGGAAACAACTTCCCGATCACGAACCGTGGATGAATTTAAAGTAATGGTCTGCTCGCCGCCATTATTCTGATACCGCGCGAGCCACTCCTCGAAATACTCCGCGGATATGTCACGATCGCGAATCAACAGGATATTCTCATTATTGAGCGTATCGGCGGAGTGCGTCCAGTTGAACGAGCCGGTCAGTACCCATCCATCGGCCGTGTTCGGATCGAGAATGCAGTATTTGTGGTGAAACAGTGTATCGAACCTAAGATAACCGGAGTAGTGAATCACATCACAACCAGCGGCCACAAGAAGGGGCGTCTGATCGTAGGACCCACCCATCCCAATTATTCCGTGCACCTTCGCGCCACGATTCTGGGCGTTGATGAGCGTGGCCTCAAGGTCCTGCGATGTAAAATCGTACATCGAAAGCAGAATCGGACCTGCCGAACCGTCAAGAAGTGTATCAATCGCCTGCGGAATGCCGCCACCCGGCGAGAAGAACAGATGTACTTCACGGCCGCCGATGTTAAACGAGCGCGGGGTATTGTCCGTCTTACGTGTCGAGAATCGTGATGCGGCGGAGTCCGGAGTATCCGTCGCGGACCCCCATTCTTCCTCGAATTCGCGTTCGTAGGCATGGGCCAGTGCAAGGTCCTGAACGTAGACCAGATTTTGAAAATCGGTCGTAGTCTGCTGATCGGTCAGATTCCACGAGCCGGTCTGGACCCACGCGTTTGCCCCGTCATTCACGGAGTCTTTGCCTCGACCATCGAAAATGATGAACTTGTTGTGATGAATATTGCTCCAGAGCCTTCCGCTTGCGCCGAATCCATTCGTGATCGCGGGAATGCCCGAGGAACGTACCGTTTGAAAGGCCTGTGACTTCTTCGACGATCCGCTATCGACGATCAGGCGAACGGATATTCCTTTATCTTTTGCCACAATCAGCCATTTGGCAACAGAGTCCCCAACTCGATCGCCAAAACTATATAGCGCCAGATCGATTGAGTTCTTCGCATTCAGAATACGATTTCGAAGCAACCCCATAAAGTCCGCGTTGCCATGTGCGTGCGGCAAGAACGGATATGTCGTGGTGTCAACATCGCGATTGAAATACACTTGAATAGCACCAGTCGATCGATAGTCCGACGCCGTCGAGGTCCAGAAACGTACCGTGTCTGAGTATCCGGTGTAGGTGGAGACCAACTTCACAAAGTACATCGTAGCTGGAGTGAGTCCATGAACGATGGGACGTCGATCCTTGCTGGCCGAGCCAATCGAGAGGACCATCGTCATGCGATTTGAATCGGTCCCCATCCACACTTCGCCAATGACCGATGTGCTATTCTTCCAATGAAATTGGATAGAGGTCGAATCCACCTTCATTTCATACCACGGGGTATGATAGATTTCGAAACCCGTCTGCGCGCATGCTTGCTGCGGATTACGCACAATAAATAGTGCGCAGCCGATCGTCAGAGCGAGGACCAGGTTTCGCATTGCATTAGGAGGGCAATACCTCGAATGATATATCCAGGCCGGTAACCGAATGCGTCAGTGCACCGACTGAGATAAAGTTCACTCCGGTTTCCGCGACCGCACGAACGGTCGCGAGCGTAATGCCGCCGGAGGCCTCGGTTTCGAACGTGCCAGCATTCATCTTCACCGCTTCGCGGATCTTGCCGAGTTCGAAATTATCGAACATGACGCGATTGATGAGACCCTTCCCCTTTGTGAGCACGACCGCAAATTGTTCGAGCGACGTGACTTCGATCTCGATCGGGACCAATTCGTGCTTGGGATCTTTAAAGTACTCACGCAGGTGCTCGATGACCTGAGCGACATCACCTCGGTTTGCGGCAATGTGATTATCCTTGACGAGCACCATTGCCGAAAGCGATGAGCGGTTGTTCATCCCGCCGCCAACATGGACAGCGTATCGATCGAACGGACGAAGTAGCGGTGCGGTCTTCCGCGTATCGAGAATGATCGCATCCGTGCCACGTACCGCCTCGACGAAGGCATGCGTCATACTCGCAATGCCGGACATGCGCTGCATCAGGTTCAGCGCCACGCGCTCAACGGCGAGCAATGTTCGCAAATTGGCACGAACAGACGCGATCGACTCGCCTTTCTTCAGCATCGCACCATCACGCTGCGTCTCTTTGAATTCAAAGATCGGAGAAGCAATACCGGTCTGCGTCTCAAAGATCAAGAACGCTTGTCGAGCAAGGTCCAAACCGGCGAGAATGCCACTGGCCTTGGCGATAAACTGGCCCGTGCCCTGGGCATCTTCACGGACGGTCGCTAACGATGTGACGTCGCCTTTACCAAGGTCCTCGACGAGTGCAATGCGGACGCGCTGCCGCTCGATATCGCTAAGTGTATGCATGCTCTAAGTTCTAAGGCCTAAATGCTAAGTGCTAAGTGCAATGTCCGGAGCGGTAAATGCTTCGATGGCCTGACGATAGATGTCGGGCGGCTTGGTCGGCCGGCCAGTCTCCTTCAACACGAAGACCAGCGTTGTATTGCCTTCGGCCAGCAGTTCGTTGGTCGCATCCATGTGGACCGTATAAGAAATTTCGAGTCGCGTCGCGACATCCGATTTCATTCGAGCGGTGACTCGAAGCAAGTCGTCGTAGGTCGCCCCACGATAATACCGCGCGGAGGCATCCCGAACGGGCAGCCCATATCCGGCTTGCTCGATTTCGGAATACGGCAATCCGCATGCACGCAGCATCTCGGTCCGAGCGACCTCGAAATACTCGAAGTACTTTCCGTAATAGACAAGCCCCATTTGGTCTGTGTCGGCATAGCGGACACGGATTTTGGTCGCGTGCTCGATCGCGGCCAGCGGGTCGTCCACATTCGAGCGATTATCCGCGACTTCGCGGTGTTCGGGTTGTAGCATGATTCGATGGAGACAAACGAACCGACGGGCTGAAAAGTCGCGCTGGCGACTATTCAAGTTGCTGGACATTTATGTCCTGAAGCAGTTTTTTCTCGCGACGATGGTCGGCATCGTCGGCTTCATCATCATTTACATTGCCGTCGATTTGATGGAGAAGCTGGACAAGTTTCTCGATCACAACGTCCCGTTCATGGTCGTCGTCGAGTATTATGTCAATTTTACACCACAGATCATCGCTTTGATCCTGTCCGTGGCGTTGTTACTCGGTTCGCTCTTTACAACGGGTCGCATGTCGGCAAATAATGAGATTATTGCGATGCGCTCGGCCGGCATTTCCCTATACCGGCTCATGGCACCCTTCATTGTCGCCTCGATGCTGCTGTGTCTCGGCGCGATTTACTTCAATGGCTGGATTCTTCCCAAAGCGAATGCTCGAGTCGAAGAGATTCTGCGGGATTACGTGCACGAGGACATTATCAACAATGCCGAGTTCAACATGTATTTGCAGGATTCGCCTACCTCCATCGTATCCATGTCGGACTATTCCTTTCTGCAAAAGCGCGCGAACAGAGTCTCTGTTCAATTTTTCGACCCAAAAGAGATTACGCACATGACGCGTCGGATCGACGCCTCCCTCATGTCATGGGATTCCACCCACAATGTCTGGACGCTGACGAATGCGACCGAACGGTTATTCCTGAGCGATACATCCGCCGAGCAAATTCGCAAACTCGCGCCCGCGGAAAGTGTCATGCACTTTACATTTACTCCCGCCGAACTTCGCGAGCGGTTGCTGAAAGTGGAGGAAATGACAAATCCGGAGCTGGCGCGACGGATCGAACTCAAGCGCCGATCGGGACAGGACGTCGCACGCGATCTCGTGGATTACCAGAGCAAATATTCTCTCGCGTTCACATCACTCATCGTGGTTCTCTTCGGTGTCCCGTTCGCCTCTCGCAAGAAGCGCGGCGGTCTGTCATTCGAGTTTTCGATCGCGATCGGAATCGCGTTCGCATTCCTCACCTTCTCGAAGGTCTCACAGACCTTCGGCTACACCGGTCAGGTGCCAGCCGTGCTCACGGCATGGCTGGCGAATATTCTGTTCCTCGCCGGCGCCATCGTGGTAATCTGGAAGGCGCAGAAATAGAGCAACGAGACTCATGGAACTCATACGTCCCATGAGTCCGGTCAGGCACTAACGGCTCAAGAGGATCTTTGCGACATCTTGTTCATCGGGCGCAACAAAGCGCGCGAAATATATGCTGGACGAAAGATTTTGAGCGCGTGTATCGATGATATAGTTGTGCATTCCTTTACCGACCACAGATCCATCCAGTGTCAGGACCTCTCGTCCCGTAAGATCGTAGAGCGAGAGGCGTCCGGGCATAGAAGAACCAGATTGGAGCGAGATGGAAACAAGCGGTCCATCGTATTCGACTCGAAGGCCCGCGCTCGTGTACGTCGCAGGCGCCACGTCGGCTAGACCTGTTGCAGTGACGGGATTGCTTGCCTGACCGGCAGTATAGTAACTCCCATGAACGCCACCGGACTTCGAGACCGGACGAACTTCGTAAATGTTACTATCGAGGAAGGGCAGACTGTCCGTAAACTCTAATGTCGCCAGAGGGACGCTGTTGAGCTTCACTAATGGATCCGAAGTGTGGTGGGCGCGATAGATATTATATCCATCGACTGAGGCCTGTGTGGTCCACCGGATATTCACCGCCCGATTGGAGACAACCGTCGCGGCGATACTCGCGAACTCCGACGGAGGATCGTTAAACGCTTCCCGTAATGTGGGATCGCCCATGAGCGCAATGTGGACCCATCCGGCCCCGTATCCCGGATCATAATCTCCAAGATTATTCTGAGTCAATCGCGTGCAATAACCAGTGGAATGACCCATGGCCATTGGATGGAAGTACCACTGCGGCCGACCGGCCCAGCAGCAGGTTAGCGTCATTGCGCCGGCCAGTGGTGCGCGAAGGATGTTATCCTGGACATTCCAATCGCCGAAGTAGCTGCCGAAGAGCATCGAGAAAATGGCTCGAGACTCTTTGGTGGCAAAATCCGTCGTTGTTCCAATCCCACCGCAACTCGTAAAGGAACCTCCGCCGCACCCATAGGCCCAAAGGTAGGACGCGGTGTCCAGCGTCGTGAACCACCCAAGTTGCTTGACATTCTCTTTTCCGACGAGATTCGGGAAATTTCGCCAGCCCGAACTCGCAAAGCCTTCGCCATAGGTTCCGAAATTGTCGCTAATAAGAGCGCGGCTTGGCGCTGTCATAGCTCCTGTTCGGAACGCATGATCTTTGTTGAGATACTGACGCAGCAGTTCCTTTTCGGACTTGGAAAATGACGGTAGATTCCACATGTCGACTCGGCCAATTTCAAGTTCAATCCCTCCGCCTACGGCAGTCTCATCGAATTTTCCATCCCCGGGAATATTAATATTTGCCGCGACAGAATGTAGAGAGCTCGTGTCCGATTGGACATCTGTATAATCCCCGGACATGTCCGCATAGTAAATGTCAGCCGGCCAGGCACCATAATGATTGGGATGTCCGTCCGGATTGAGGAATCCAGAATATGGAACGGGCACATGACCGAACAGGAATACGGTTCGTAAATCGGGAATCGCGGCATAATCATCCATGATGATGGCGCGAATCGCTTCGACACTATCCGATCGCTTCACGTTGTGCCGAACGACGGACCAACCGTCCGCGCGAATATCGCTGGTCAAACGGGCAAGTTCTGTACTTAGGTCGTTCGCAAATGTATCGTCCACAATCAGGTCGAGCGTCCCGCGCGACTCTTCCGCCGGCACGTCAATTCCAGTCTGGAGATAGCCCTCGCCCGGCAGATTACTCGTGCTTCCATGCCTCCATATTTTGTGAATTCTGTACTCATATTCCACACCGGTCTCAACGGTTGTATCGGTCCATGTCAGCGCTTTGCCAACCCCGGCCATGAGATTCCACTGATCGCCACTTTGTGCGACGCGCCGAAAGATCGAATAACTCATGGCACTGTCATCGAGCAGCCACGAGAGGATGATCTGAGGGGGTTGTTCCCGAATCGAGGCGGACGCTGCCACTGATAGATTATATGGCGCGTATTGGGCGAAAGCTCGCGGCACAAGGCCGGAGATTATGAAAGCACTTATGAGAATTGGATATCGGATGATCTTCATGGGATCTCTATGTTCGTTCATTCGCAGGACGCAGCAGGTAAAGGGATTCGATCAATTCCCGGTAACGCTGTTCGACAGACTTCCGTTTTACCTTTAGCGTTGGGGTCAACATGTCATTTTCGACGGTGAATGGCTCTGGAAGTAATACAAACCTTCGGACCCGCTCGTAGTTCGCGAACTCCTTCTGCAGGCGCTCAAGCTCTTCCTGAATCACGCCACGCACAACGTTACGCTCGACTAGCGCCACCGGATCCCCGGAAGCTTTGCCATCTTCCCTGAGCGCGGCGAAATCGGGTACGATGAGCGCAGTGCAGAACAGCCGCTTATCGCCGATGAGCATGATCTGCTCGATATAGCGCGATTGCAGCAACGCTGATTCGATCGGTGCCGGTGCGATGTTCTTTCCACCGCTCGAAACGAAGAGATGTTTCTTCCGATCCGTGATACGAATGTATCCATCGGAATCGATCTCGCCAACATCGCCGGTGTGCAGCCAGCCATCGGAGTCGATGATCTCGCGCGTCTCATCGGGCATTTTGTAGTAGCCCTTCATCACACTTGGGCCACGCGCTAAGATTTCCCCATCGCCGGCGATCTTCACTTGCATATTCCCGATCGGCTTGCCGACCGTCCCCCACTTCAGATGATTGTATGGACTCACACTAATGACCGGCGAGCACTCGGTCATGCCATAGCCTTCGATAATCGGAAGACCAAAACTTGCGAATGCACGTCCGACATCAGCCGGAAGCGCTGCCGCGCCGGAGACGAAGAACCGAACCCGCCCGCCGGTCCGCTCGCGGATCTTTTGCAGGACAAGCCGCTCGGCCAGTCGCTTTAGCAGTTTTGCGTGGAGCGGCACCTGCTTTCCTTCAATGGCCATACCGCATAAGCCGCCGATGCCGACCGCCCAATCGAATATATGGCGGCGAAGCGGTGAAATTTGCTGGCGCATCCGCATGATCCGCGTATGCACCCGCTCGTAAAAGCGCGGCACGCCGGTCATGATCGTCGGGCGAATCTCGAGCAGATTATCCGCAACGGTATCGACCGACTCGGCCAGCCCGATCGTAAATCCTATTTGAAAAAAGAATTGCATCGCCAGGTGCTCGAACGCATGCGAAAGTGGCAGGAAGGAAAGCGCTGTATCGCGATCGGTAAGTTCTGGCAGTGCGGCCAGAGCCCCATCGATGTTCGCCTGGATGTTCCGGTGCGTAAGCATCACGCCCTTGGGGTTGCCCGTTGTGCCACTCGTGTAAATCATCAGGGCGACATCCTCGGGCTTGGCTGCGATTGCCTCGCTATCGAAATCCTGAGACGGATGGGATCCTTGAGACAGATGAGCCCCACTGAGAACTTCCCGAAGATGCATGATTCGTGCATCGGACTTCGCCAGGTTGCTCGCGTCGTTGAGAATCACCACGCGCTCCAGCGCGGGACAGTCTCCCATAATTTTCAGCGCTTTGCCGAACTGCAAGTCGTTCGATACGAAGAGCACTCTCGCACCGCTGTTGTGCACGATAAATTGCACTTGCTGTGCCGTAAGCGTCGGAAACATTGGCACGAGTACGGTGCCCAGCGCGAGCGATGCGAACTCGATCATGAGCCACTCGGGGCGCGACTCGCTGATGAGAGCGATGCGATCGCCTCGGGTGAGACCAAGCGATACGAGTCCGGCGAAGATCTCCCGCGTACCCCGGCAAAACTCCGCATAGGTCATGTCACGGAACGGCTCGCCGTGGACGCGCTTGTACCGGAGATAGACTTTGCCGGCAAGCGCACTCTTCTCGCGAGCGAGGAAGGGTTCAATTAGATTGGCTGGACTCGGATGATTCTGATTCATCTGATAATCGTAATGGACTGCCAAATGCAAGCCGGCGTGAAACAGTTTTGTCCGCACTCGCAGACGGAAGAGACTTAGGCAAGTATCGGGCTAAGGTGATTAATCGCTCGCTCCAGTTCGTCGTGAGCTTTCGGCGGGTTGACGACTGCCTCAAAGCGTGCATCAAACAATACAACGTCAACACGTTTGGGGTGATGAAATTGGTCAAGCTCTTCCTTCGAGAGATGACCCGGTCTCGAACAGAGACCTGCTTCAAAAAGCATTTCACCCACTTCAAAGGGTGTGACTACCCCACGATCGTACACATTCCATATACCGGCCCAATCCTCGTTCATCAGCACATGCCGCACCATCTTCTCAATCGTCGTCATGCTGGTCATCGAGTTCGGCGTATCGATCAGGCGTGGATACCTCGAAAGCTTCACAAGCGTGTTCCGGGCATCGGACGCACTGGAATAGACCTGCCGAGCACGGAGCACCGCGACTTGGTTCGCATCAATAGATAAAAGCATTGCATCGGCCGCGGCTTTCGTCCATGAGTAGAGACAGGCTGGAGTTGGCGGATCGTAAGGACCAAACGGCTCGCCTCGATCATTATACGGCCCATCCCACACGCAACCGCTCGAGAATTGGATGAACCGAATGCGGTCGCTACGATCGCGATTGTGCGCCAGGATGCGCTCGTAGAGTCTTATCGGCGCTTCCATGTTCGAGCGCACCGCTTCGTTGGCGTTTGCCTCACACCAGGCGAGATCGGTTTTGCCTGCAGCGTTGATGATTGCCTCGGGCGCAATCGTCTCGATGGCTTCCTGCGAAAGCTCATCGATGTCGTTCGGCCACACGTGAATTTCGAATTCCGAGAGGGCCTGCGCGAGTGCCGATCCGATCTGCCCGCGACCAAGAATAAGGAGTTTTTGCATTCTGTGATTAAACGCCGGACCACCAGTCTTGGTTGGCCAGCCACCAATCCACTGTCTGTCGCAAGCCATCTTCAAGCGTCACCTGCGGTTGCCATCCAAGCCCGCGCCGGGAGTCTTCCCAATCGAGCGAGTAGCGGCGGTCATGGCCGGGGCGGTCCGAAACATGCTGAATAAGCGCCGTTAGTTCGGATAGTTTTCGTCCCGTTCGTTCGGCAAGAATTCTTAGCAAAAGATGAATCAGCGAGATGTTCTCAACTCCCGCATCGTGGGCGATGTCATTTCCCTCCATTCCTGGCCCTCCAAAATGATAGATTCCGCCTGCCTCTCCGCGTTCGATCACACTCCAGATGCCTTCGCAATGATCGTCCACGTGAATCCAATCGCGAACCTGTCGGCCATCGCCATAAACCGGAATCGGCTCACCCGTCAGAGCACATCGCAAAATCGTTGGAATAAATTTCTCCGGATGTTGAAAACGACCGTAATTGTTCGTGCAGCGGGTCACGCGAACATCCATGCCATGCGTATGATGGTATGAGAGCAACAGCAAGTCGGCCGAAGCCTTGGATGCCGAATACGCGCTCGAAGGATTGAGTGGCGACGAGAACGTAGACTTTGCCGTCCCCTCGATCGAACCATATACCTCGTCTGTCGAAATTTGCACGAACAGCGGGACGCCATGCGTGCGACCCATTTCGAGCATGGTCACGGCACCCAGCACGTTCGTCTCGACGAACGGCGTTGCTGAGGCGATCGAGCGATCGACGTGGCTCTCGGCGGCAAAATTGATTATGGCATCGAACGCGTGATGGCCGCCGGCCGCGAAGCCCGGTATCACTTTGGTCTCCAGCACCCGTGCCACTGCGGAAGCATCTCGAATATCACCTTTTACAAATGTGCCGATGCCCTCGATATTCTTTGGATTGCCGGCATAGGTGAGCGCATCGTAAATAACTACGCGGTGTCCGCGCGCAGTCGCAAGATGCGCGAAGTTCGCTCCGATAAAACCGGCTGCGCCAGTAAGTAGTAGAACCACGATTACACGGATTAAGGGGGATTACGCGAAATCCAGGTTTAAAACTTCGGTGGCGATTGCCTCACCAGTTCGTTCGCCCGAGCCAGCGATGGGAATGTCCCGGCATCAGTCCAGTACCCAGTAAGTGTGGTAGCCGATAGTCGTCCCTTCCCGAGATAAACATTGTTCACATCCGTGATCTCATACTCGCCTCGGGCGGAAGGTTTGAGTGCTCGGATAATATCGAACACGTCCGGCGGATAGCAATAGATGCCAGTTACGGCAAAATTCGATCGGGGCTTCGCCGGCTTCTCGACGATCGAAACAATTCGCCCGCCATCTAACTCTGCGACACCAAATCGCTCGGCATCCGGCACTTCCTTGAGTAAAATGTGCGCATGCTCGGAGTTCGCGGTGAACGCCCCGACCATCGCCGAAAGTGAGTCCTCGAAGATATTATCACCGAGCATAACGACCATCGGCTGTGCGTTCGTAAACCGCTCGGCGAGTGCAAGTGCCTGCGCAATGCCCCCGGCTTCATCCTGCACGCGGTAGCTGAGAGCGCAGCCGAAATTCTTACCGCTGCCAAGCAGCGAGAGAAAATCGCCCATGTGCTCGGTGCCAGTCACAATCAGAATATCCTGAATGCCCGCAGCCACGAGCTTTTTGATCGGATAGAAGATCATCGGCATTTCGCCGATGGGCAGCAAATGCTTGTTCGTCACGGCCGTGCATGGGTGCAGTCGCGAACCGGAGCCGCCGGCGAGGATGATGCCTACAGGGGTCAAGGGCTTAAGTCCTGAGTGCTAAGTGCTGAGTCCTGAGTGTCATTGCGACCGAGAACGAAGACTCGAGTACCTAAATTTCGCAATACTCCGTACTTGGATAAGCCAAATTCGAGGAAATAGGCCGTTTGGACGATAAAATTGACTCTTAACCTGTTACCTTTTGCCGACTCGTTGGTCTTCTATAATTGAGACCTCTGTTACAATTGGACCGGAAGAATGTCAAAACTGATATGGGTTAGGCGTGTCTCAGGCGCATTCGCACTGCTATGTTGCCTGGCAAGTTTCGACGCAAATGGTATTCGAGCGCAGAGTTCGCCGCAGTGGCAAATGGTCGGTGGTAATATTGGGCTTTCGCCTACCGCGATCTTCTTCTTCGATCCCATTCATGGGGTACTCGCTGGCGGCAGACAATTTGCGCTCATTAGTTACCCGGTAATCCGCTGGCAATTCGTCTCTGCGCCTGCCGGCGTAACCTCGATACGTGCGCTCCGCCTCATCCACGATACGCTATTTGCCGCTACGAATGCGGATCTCATCTTCTCGCTTGACTCGGGCCGCACGTGGCAATTCTCCGGGCTTGGCCTTACGAACGCCAATGACATCTATGCGGATGGTAAAGGCAATATCCGGGTCCTAACCGATCCGATGAAGGTCTTCGCTCGGCTCGACACGCTGAACTGTATCGCGCAAGGGACGGGTAATATCTACATATCGAGTGATGGCGGACTCACTTGGACCACGACCGGCGTCCCAGTGGCCGATCTCGCGAGCACGGGCGCATTTGCCGATCGATGTCGCAAAGCGTATGTCTGTCCAAACTCCTGGGGTACGGCGTGGCGCTCGGTCGATTCCGGCAAGACCTGGACCTTGAAGAATACTGGCTCCGGCTCAGGCTCCGAGTGGGTCGCAGGTGCGAGCGTAACCACCTACTTGACATCGATGGCTGGAATGTTCCGCTCCACGGATGATGGCCTGACCTGGCGATCGGTCATAACCGTGAATCATGGGTCAAGCCCATTCTTCGTGTTTGGACCAATGGGTGAGCATGTCGTCATCCCGGATGGATTCATCTTCATGGCAACAACGGGCGGGCTGGATGATTTGCATGGCGCCCTGGCCACGGAGGATTCGAACGGCGCTCCGCTCAATCAGCATGATACATTCGATGTTCCTCTCAGGATTGTTTCGCCATGCCAGCCGCTGCTCATTCCTATTCCGCTGGAGAGTGATGTTGAGGGGTTATCGGCAACAATTACGATTGCCAGAGATAGCTTTGGAGACTTTGCGCTCGCCCAGCGAACGTCGTCCCATCTCAATACTCGGCAACATGACACGCTCTGGCTATCGTATACCCCGCATCACACGATGAGCAGCGCGGTGCTCCGAATTGATAATCACTGGCAGTGCTCGGACTGGCCGGAATTTCAAACGGTACATATTATTACGATACCAACAGCGACGATCGCTCCTCCACCGGCGCTTGCCGGCAATTGCAAACCAGACACCGAGGCAGCACGGCTTCTCATCGATTCGTGTCAGACACTCGTGATCGACTCTGTGCAAATCCCACCTTCGATTTCCGCGCGTCTCAAAATTGCCTCCCCCCTTCCGGATACGGCTCGCCTTGGCGATCACGATTCGCTCTTCTTCTCATTTGACCCGGCCGGAATTGTTGCCAACTTTTCGGAGAACGTGAAAGTCTTCGGCCACTATCTCGGCATCGACACGGTCTTGGATACGCTCTACTACTTTCCTCATTCGTGGGGTCAGGATACGAACTTCGCCTTCTTTTATGAGATCGTCCCGATCCGCATGTTTGCGCTTGCCAGCGTGGCTCTCGTCACGCGGGATTCGGTACTTGCCGTTGACCGCCCAATTCTCTGTGCGCGATTGCAGGACACCTCTGCCACGTTCATCAACAAAGGCTGCACGCCGGACACGATCACGAGCATTTCGATCGCAGGCGGTGGATTTACGCGGCCAACGATCCCTCTGCCGATTATCGTTCAGGCTGGTCAATCAGCATCGGTTCCAATCGAGTTCGGCGCGCCAGATACTGGCGCATTTGCTGGCTCACTCACCTTGCGGGTCGTCTCCGGTGAAACCAAGCAGATCGTTCTGCCACTCGCAGCCACCGGCTATCCGCACTATGGCATTTTGGAAATGACCAGCACTGCGCTGGATGGGGGTCTGGTGTCATTCTGCAAAGGGGAAATGATACTGCGCGACACAATCCGCAATCTGGGATGTGATACACTATTCTTCACACCAGCGACGATTTCTGGCACTGCCGGTGGATCTGTCGATACGTCTTTCTCACTTCTATCGCCACTCTCGTCCGATCTCTTGCCTGGTGATTCTACTATTCTCACAATTCGTCTTGGAGGGCGAATCAAAGGCTTCCATTCGGGCTCCATCCACTTCCAATATGCACGGAATAGCGGCGCTCCCTTGCATGATACAAGTCTATGGGTCGCCGGAACGATCATTCCCGGCGAGTCTTACCTGGATGCCTCGCTGGATGGTGCGGTATTCAATGACGTGTATACGTGTCAAGTCCGGGATACGATCGTGACGATTGCGAATCCCGGTTGCGACACGCTTTGGCTCGATAGTCTCGCATTTACGAATCCATCCTTTTCCTCCCATTCGAGTTTCCCGGTTTCCATTCCACCGTTTGGTTCGCTACCGATTACCGTTCATGTCGCGCCCGACACAGCTGGCGCGCCGTTGGAAATCTTCGGCAAGATGATTGTTTATAGCGAAGCTTCTATTCTGCAAATCGACACGATCAACTTATGGATTGAAGTCATCTATCCCGAGCACTTGTCTATTGCCGTACTCAGCGAGCAAAGTGCTCCCGCAGGTAAAGAGGTGACATTCGTCTTGGTACTCACGGGCGGCGCTGCTGCACGCGGCACATCGCTTCGCTCACTCTCGTTCGATCTGACCCATGATGATGATCTCCTCGCATTTGACACCGCGATCGGTGCCGGACTTCTGGGTACGAGTGGACCGAACGTCAACGGACAAATGACGCTGCACTTTGTACTCGACTCGCTTCCGGCAAGTGATACAATCGGAACGTTGACGTTCAAAGCATATCTTGCGAGAGCAGACACGACGCCGCTCACACTTTCGAATATCGTGCTCGATAACCGCCGCGACCTGCCGAACGACTGCGTCGGCTCGCTTGCGGACACGGGTTCCATCTTCAGATATATTCCCGGCTGCAGCGATGGCATGATCCGTGATTTCCTGAATTCAGGCAGCTTCACGGTCGACGATGTTCGTCCCAATCCCGCACATGATGAGATTAGCGTGCGCTTGATTAGTACCGAACCCGGCGCCACGTTTCATGCTGAGTTGTATGATGCCCTCGGGCGCGTTGCGATTCCGCCACAAGAAATGTCCGAAAGATCTGTGCGCGATCACTTTACGTTCGATGTTCGTGCCCTTCCGTCGGACTTGTATTATCTTCGCATCCTCTCCAACGGCTATTCACAAACACGGAGTGTGTCGATTGAACGATAGGCTCAATAGGCCAGCAAGCATGATAGCGTCACTGAGGATCAAACGTCTCATCCTCAGCATTCTGGTGCTTGTCTGCACGATGAGTTTCAGCGCGAATATCGCACGGGCGCAGGCTGACTCTCTCGAAAACGGACTCGGTGGTCCCGAATGGATGATGTGCGGCGGGACGGGACTGACGAAGAACTTTATTTCTCAGTTCGACAAAGAATGGAAAGTCACCGCGTTCTATTTTTTCGACGCAACGCATGGCCTTGCAGCGCTCACACCAGGAATCCCCACCGATACTATCTATTATTTGTCCAAGCGTGGCAAATGGACCCACTCCACGATGCCGTCGGGCATCGCAATGGTCCGGAAGATCCGATTCATTCAAGGAAAGCTGTATGCCGCAACGGAACAGGACGTGCTCGTCTCGTCGGACTCCGGCGTGCATTGGCAATACTCGGGACTCCATCTGAATAATGCCAATGATATTTATGCGGATGCCGCCGGTAACATCCAGTGCCTGAAAGACCCCATGCAGACTTTTGCGCGGCTGGATACGACGCACTGCATCGCAACGGGCAGTGGAAGCATCTATTATTCATCGGATGGAGGTAGGACCTGGATGTCCATCGTTAACGGAATTGATCCAAGCAGTGCGGGAGCCTTTGCCGACCGGTGCAAGAGTGTGTATCTCTGTCCCAACGCGTGGGGCACGGTCTTTCGCTCGACGGATCTTGGCTTGACCTGGCGGACGGTCCCGACCGGCTCCGGGCCATTTCCGGAATGGCTCACAGGAGCAAGCACCACCGCATACATCTCGGATACCGGTGGACTCTACCGCACAACCGATGACGGCCTGACCTGGAAGTCGATCATCACCGTCCTTAACGGTCCGCATCTGCTTTATCCATTCGGACCAATGGGCGAGCACGCCGCTATGAGCGTATTGCGGCAAGTTGGGGCATGGGGGGTCTACCGCGAAATTTGGATGACCTTCACTGGCGGTGATGACATGCTCCACAGTGGCCCCAACATGACGGACTCGAACGGCGCGCCGCTCATGCAGCAGGATACATTCAATATTCCACTCGAACTTACTTCCATGTGCAATGCGATGCGGATTCCGATCCCTTTCTGGTCGGATGTTGACAGCATGAGCGAACAGATCAGTATTGCGAGCGATAGTCTCGGCGATTTTTCGTTGCTCGGGCCCACGTCCACAGTTCTCACCAAGCAAGCCGCGGATACATTTTGGCTTGCATACAATCCACATCACCCGGTGAGCAATGTGGTACTCAAATTCGATAATCACTGGCAGTGTTCAGACTGGTCGGAGACGCGGACGGTCCATGTCGTTACCATTCCGACCGCCCTGATCGCCCCGCCCCGAACATTTGCCGGTAGTTGCAGGCTCGACACTGAGGTGGCACTCATCACGCTCGATTCCTGCGAGACGCTCGCGATCGACTCGGTGTGGATTACGGACTCGATCGCTTCACGTTTTCGATTGGTCTCGGCCATACCTGATACGGCCCGCATGCTCTATCACGATTCATTGCTGTTCGCGTTCGATCCAACCGGGATCGTTGGCAATATTTCGGACAGCATCACGATCTTCGGACACTATCTTGGGCTGGATTCCACACTCAATAATTACTACTACTTCCCACATGCCTCGGGAGTAGACACAAACTTCGGGTTCTTTTATAGAAGAATACCGATTCGATTGTCCGCGCTGCCGAGACTTGCGGTATTGACTTCCGATTCGGTCCTTTCGTTCGGCACCGTGTATGTATGCCAACAGCGCGACACAACAATCACACTCTACAATCCCGGATGCGATACGGTGATCGTGTTCGGCGATTCGATTGGTGCGAAGAACGGCAACTTTGTGACCGACACCTCTTATCCCTTTGTGCTGCCAGGCGGCAGCTCAGCGAAGGTTCGTATTACAGCAATACCGGACACGACACGCCATCCCGCGAGTATCAGCGCCGCACTTCTATTCCGCACGAACGCCGATAGCGCATTTCAACCCATCCCGTTGCGTGCGAGCATTGTATATCCGGAGCCATTTTCGATTGTACTTTCTCATCCGGACAACGTGAAGCCTGGCCAAACCGTGACCGTGTACGTGGTCCTGCGACACCGGAGCGCCGCACTCCGACCCTTCACTGCGATTCATTTCGATCTCACGCACAACGATGATTTCCTGAGCTTCGCAGGTATCGGACTTATGCCAACGAGCACGACCGGCGACCCCACGGCAGAAGTGCAGCATTTCAATCTTACACCATTGCCGGCAAGCGATACAGTGGGTATCCTTACATTCAAAGTGTATCTTGCTTCGATGCAGACAACCACCCTCCAACTCTCGAATGTCACATTCGAGAATCAGACGGGCCTTCTGCCTGCATGCATCGCGTCGATCGATACGTCCGGTTCGAACTTCGTCCTTATTTCTGCTTGCGGCTTTGGTCCCATGGGAGAGGTGATGTCACAAGGCGCATTTACGATTGATGACATTCGTCCGAATCCTGCAAACGATAAGCTTGAAGTCCACGTGGTGGGCGCCGTGGAAGATGGCGAGAACGCCACCTTCCACGCGGAGATGTATGATGTCCTGGGACGCGCGGCTGTTCCGGCTCAGGACGCGCACGGCACGGCGCTACAGATCGATGTATCTACTCTACCAGGGGGAGCCTATTACCTTCGAATTTCGAATGGAGGTTTCAGCGCCTCGCGGCGGGTGCAGATAATCCATTGAAATGTGTTAGGCCTGGCGCCTGCTTCCGATCTAACTGTTGTTGACGCCGAGGCAAAGCTAAGCATGGTAGTTGCTTTGGGAACGAGATTGCTTCCGGCTCACTTCGTTGCATGTCGCATTGATTACAGATTGATCCCTTATGTATATCGAACAACTCTATACGAACTGCCTTGCCGAAGCTGCCTATTATGTTGAATCGATTGGTGCAACAGGCCGGCGGGAAGCCGTTATCATCGATCCGATCCGAGAGACGGACCAGTACGTTGCTCTGGCTTCCGACCGCGGAGCCACAATAAAGTATATCCTCGAGACGCATTTCCATGCCGACTTTGTATCGGGCCATCTCGATCTTACCGCCGCGACCGGCGCACCGATCGTCTACGGTCCCGGCGCCAAAGCGGATTACCCATTCCACGAAGCGGAGGATGGCGAACGACTCCAAATTGGGACTTTGGAAATCGAAATACTCCACACACCGGGACACACGCCGGAATCGGTCTGCTATCTGCTCAATGACGAACACGGCAAACCGCATTCTCTCTTCAGCGGCGACACACTCTTTGTCGGCGATGTTGGTCGCCCCGATCTTCTCGATGGCAAGATGACGAAGGAGTCCCTGGCCTCGATGATGTACGACTCACTTCGAACAAAGATTGCCCCGTTGCCGGATGATGTGATCCTCTATCCGGCACATGGTCCAGGCTCAGCCTGTGGAAAGAACATCGGCAAAGAAACAGTCTCCACAATTGGGCAACAGAAGCTTGCAAACTATGCACTGCGCGCGGCAAGTATGGCTGTGCCACGGGAGGAATTTATCGCAATGCTGACGAATGACCTTTCGGCCCCACCGCGATATTACTTCAAAGATGCTGCAATCAACAAGACCAGCTATGCGCCGCTCGCTGAAGTTCTCAGCCGGAATGTTCAACCGTTAACACTCGAAGCCTTCGATCAGGCACTGACACAAGGCGCTTTGATCCTCGATGCACGCGCTGCCGATTCGTTCGAACAGGGGCATATATCCGGCTCGATCAATATCGGCCTGAATGGAAGTTACGCCTGGTGGGCCGGCACCTTGCTTGATATTTCCAGCCCGCTGGTGATCGTTGCACCGGCCGCCCAGGAAGCCGAAGCCATCAGCCGGCTGGCCCGAATCGGCTATGAAAATGTGATCGGCTTTCTCGATGGCGGATTTGACACATGGAAAAATGCCGGCCGTGCGGTTGAGGGAATTCAATCTATCGATCCCGAGGAATTCGCATCGCTCTATGCCCATGGCGCACCAGTATTGGATGTTCGGAATGCCACCGAGTTCGGGGCCGAGCATGTCAGTGGCGCCGTTCATATTCCGCTTGCAGAATTGGAGGAGCGCATCGTTGAACTCGATCCTAAAGCTGAGTACTTGGTCCATTGCGCCCGGGGCTATCGCTCGATGGTTGCAGCCAGTATTCTGAGCCGTTATGGTTTCAATCGGATCCGAAACGTCCATGGCGGTTATGCCGGCATTCGACCATTTCTGGAAGGATCCATAGTTTCGCATCAGGAAGTCCCTGCCTGATGCGTTTGCTCTTTGATTGCCCGGGCGTGCCTATGATGATGAACATTCTTTCTGAACATGCTTGCCAGCATGACGGCGGCAATTGATGCGACGGCATAGACAACCTCTTCCGCCTGAATATGAGTAGAAAGGGATAGAATTGCAAAAACAGAGGAAGCAGTCATCAAAATGACCCGCGCAAAGAAACGGAAAGGGATTCTCGCCATAGGGAGAAGGTATCCAAGCGGCGGGCCATTGATCGATCTGCAGTGGACCCGATGAGTGATTTCGGATAACTTACTCTGGTAATCCACCACACTATCGGATTAACATCGAATAAGAATACGAATCGAGAGGTAAAAAAAAAGAAGAAGGATGAAGGTCTTCACCTTCATCCTTCTTTGGTAAAGAGGAATTTGCTCTTAGGCGCGCTCAGCGGCTGGCTTCCACACGCTATCGACCGGACCGGTGTATTCGGCCATCGGGCGAATGATGCGGTTGTTCGCATATTGCTCAAGGCAATGCGCCGTCCATCCGGATACGCGGCTGATCGCGAAGATCGGCGTATAGAGATCGAGCGGAATACCCATCATATAATAGGTGCTCGCGGAATAGAAGTCCACATTCGAGTAGAGGTGTTTCTCTTCGAGAATAAACTGCTCGATCGTCTTGGACATCTCGTACCATTGCGGCTGACCAGTACGCTGTCCCATGCGCTCGGAGAACTGGCGCAGATGCGTAGCGCGCGGGTCCTCGGTGCGATAGACGCGATGGCCAAAGCCCATGATCTTCTCTTTGCGCGCAAGTGCATCGGTGATCCATTCTTTGGCCTTCTTCGGATCGCCGACCTTCAGCAGCATCTTCATGACCTGCTCGTTGGCGCCGCCATGGAGCGGCCCTTTGAGTGCGCCAATGGCACCCGTAACGGCGGAGTAAATATCGGAGAGCGTCGCTGCGATGCAGCGGCCGGTAAAGGTCGAAGCATTAAACTCATGATCGGCATGAAGGATGAGCGCCGAGTCGAACATCTTGACGACTTCGGCGTCCTGTTCTTTGCCGAGCAAGAGATAGAGGAAATTGGCCGCGTGTCCGAGCGAGGCCTTTGGCTGCAGGAATTCGCGACCATTGCGCGAGGCATCGTAGTATGCAACCAGCAGCGGGAACATCCCGATCATGCGAATGCTCTTCTCGATGTTCGCTTCGCGTGACATGTCCTCGGCTTGCGTATCGTAGAGCCCGGCTTCGCTGACAAGTGTGCGGAGCGCAGCCATCGGATGGATGTTGCGCGGCATCTCTTTGATCCGGTCCATGACCGGCTTTGCCACGCTACGACTCTTGACGAGCTTGGCGTTGAACTCAGCGAGTTCGGAGGTATTCGGCAGCTTGCTATACAGGAGCAAGTATGCTGTTTCTTCAAATGAGCCTTTGACGAGATCGTGGATATCGTAGCCGCGGTATGCGAGAATTCCTCGCTTGCCGTCGAGCAGGCAGATGGAGCTTTGACCGGCTACGACGTCTTCGAGTCCCGCTTTTTGCGGAGCTGGTTTGGACGTGCCGTTGTGTGAGTTGGTGGGTGTGGTGAGTGTCGCTACAGCGTGTTCTTCAGCCATGGTCGATGGAGGATATAGATTGTGTAAGTGCCTGGGACGGCGGGCCATCTATGGGCCCACGCCACCGGGCGGTGCGGTAAACAGAATGCCGGGGAAAAAATTCGTTCGATTGCGAGGTTTAGACTGGATCGCGGCCGACACATTGCGGATGGACAAGGCCGGGCCATCCTACTTGCGCTTCTGAGCTTTGTGATACTCCCGTTCGAGCGTTGCCATCAACTTCGGTATCTGGTCGTAAAGCCGTTTCGGTTTGCGTTTCTCATGTCTCGATAGCGTATACTGCGCGATGATCGGCAGCGCGATGGTTGAATCCACATAGCACACGACGGTATCCGGCAACTGATCCGGATCGATCTTGCCCCAACTAACCGCTTCCGATGGCGTCGCGCCTGAGAGTCCCCCGGTATCCGGCCTGGCATCTGTGACCTGAAGGAAGAAGTCGTGGCCCTTCTCCTCGATGCCCATGACTTCTTGAATCTGCGGCTCAGTCTGCAGGAGAAAGTTCTTCGGGCTCCCACCGCCTAAGATAAAGACGGCGGATTTGCCTTTGCGCTTTGTGGTCACGCCGCGTTTGGCTCCGAGGACGATCGCTGCCGTCTCATTAACATCGCGGTTCGGATCGATTACCAGCTTGTTGCCTTGCAGCGCCATTGCGGCTATGTTCATGCCAATCGAGCTATCGCCAGGTGAACTGGTATAGACTGGGACGGAATATTCGTGGGCAGTTGAGATTAGGGACTTATGCGAAATGCGTAGTTGCTTCTCCCTGGCGCGCACGTAGCCGCCTGCCAGGTAATGAAACTCCGCGCTCGACATTGGTCGCTGAAACTCCGGACCAGCAATGATCTTGCGGAAGAACGCATCGGTATCGAGCAGCACATCGTATTCGAAGAGAATGTCATAGATCCGAATCACGCCATCCTTCCGCAGCAATACATCATCCATATTCGGTTTGCCTCGACGGAGCGTTTTGCCGATGCCGAAGTGGGTATCGTGATAGAGATTTGCACCGGTCGAGACGATCCAGTCGATGAACCCGGCTTCGATCATAGGTACGAGGCACGAGCCGCCGAGCCCCGCAGGTGTGAGCGCACCGGTAAGCGAGAGGCCAATGGTCACATCGTCGCCCAGCATCCGTTCGGTCATGAGATGGCAAGCCTCATGCAATCGGCCTGCATTGTAGGCCTGGAAGTAGTCATCGACTAGATCCGCGACCTTCATCGCGCGCGGCATGGGTTTCGGAACGATCGGTTTTCCTTGTAGATATCTGGAGCGTGAGCGCATGTAGTAGTTAGGTTTAGACGCAAAAATACGCATGGTTTCGGTTTCGCTCCGCTCATTAGCTGTCATTCCCGCTTTCGCGGGAATGACAATCGAAGCGCTGTGCAAAACCACATTCACCTCTAAGGAGTTAGATTAAGTATGCGCGTCGCCTATTCCAAATGGATTCCCGGCAAGAGCCAAACGGCCGAAGACAGACTGAAGCAGCTTCTCGGGCTGTTTAGCCAGTTGTTGCTCACGACGAGCGGCGATGTCAATGAAGTCCTCGAATGGATGCGATATCTCGACGAACAATACAAGATCTTCGGCCCCGACATGACGCTCGATATGTTCAAGGACGAACTCAAGCGGATGGGCCTCATCGAAGAAGACGAGAATGCCCTGCTCAAACCGACAAACAAAGCAATTCAGAACATTCGGCGTGATGCACTGCTGGAGATGTTCCGTTCGCTCCGCAAATCCCCAAGCGGCGCACACGACACCCCGCACACCGGCTCGGGCATCGAGCGGACGCAGAACACCAAGCCCTACAACTTCGGCGATCAATCGTCGAACATCGACTTTACCCAGACATTCCTGAATGCACAGAAACGAGCACTCCGAGAGAACGATGATGATGACCGATCAGAACCTTCATCCTTCATCACTCATCCTTCATCTTTTGTCAGCATAGAAGAAGATGATATTGAGATTTACGAGACCGAGCACCTGACTTCATGCGCTACGGTGCTCATGATCGACATCTCCCATTCGATGATTCTCTACGGCGAGGACCGTATCACGCCGGCAAAGAAGGTTGCGCTGGCACTCTCGGAGCTGATCAAAACCAAATTTCCGAAGGACCAACTTTACGTCGTCACGTTTGGCGATGAGGCGAAGCTCATCACCGTAAGCGAGCTGCCGTTCCTCGAAGTTGGACCATTTCACACGAACACCAAAGCGGGACTTCGGCTCGCGCGGCAATTGCTGATACGATCGGGCAACGTAAATAAGCAGATCTTCATGGTGACGGATGGCAAGCCATCGGCGATGTTCGATGATGCGGGCCGACTTTACAAGAACTCGTTCGGACTCGATCCGAAGATCGTCAACAAGACGCTCGATGAAGCGCTCGCCTGCCGCCGCGAGAAGATCACGATCTCGACCTTCATGGTCGCCCGCGATCCGTATCTCATCGGATTCGTCGAAGAACTCACCAAGTCGAACAAAGGCCGCGCCTATTATTCGGGCCTGAATGATCTGGGGCAGTTCGTCTTTGTCGATTATGTAAGGAATAGGAAGAAGAAATATCCGGGGAGCAGGGATTGACTCGCTTGGCTCGCGATTTTTTTACTCACTGTTCCAACAGACACGCTATATATTTTTATATTACGTTTTGGGAAATTTTTCATGAAACAGCTGCGGTGTCCCCTAGATAGGCGTCTGTTTTCTCATTGCAAATAAGCCGACATTGCACCGCATTTGCACTTCATAATTCGTCATTGGTAATTAGCGAAGAGACCCCCTTCCATCTAATATAACATGGTTCGATACCTCCGGCATAGCACATTTTCGATGAATTATTGATTTAATTGTAGAGACCCTTCGACAGGCTCAGGGCAGGCTCCGCCGCGCACGGCCTCTGCCAGGATAACCGGAAAGTGCGTGCCGCCGTGTATACTCACGAAATCCAACAAAGGCCACGCATATTACTCCGGGCTGAATGATCTGGGCCCGTTCGTCTTTGTCGACTATGTGCGGAATCGGAAGAAGAAATATCCGGGAAGCAGGGATTAGCTACTTCCCCGAATACAATCCGCTACAAGAGCATTTTATTGCAGCGGAAACATCGCCCCGGCCGCGATGCGAATGTCTCGCGACATGAGTGACTCGTTTACTCCAGTCGCCGCCGTCTTCTCGACATTGACTAAGCCAAGTGCGTAGCCGGCATCGAGGAAGAGTTGCGGACCGCCGGTCATTTGATACGACACACCCGCGCCGAAGAGCAGCGATAAGTCCAGCGAGTTAAAACTGTTGCTCACATCGACCGTTTGGTCGAAGTATGTCGCTCCGCCGGAGGTCTGCACCTGATGGTCGCTCGCTGCAAGCAGGATTCCGACATCCGGACCGGCGAAGAAGTATGGCTTCACATTGCTCGTGCCGAGTGCAATCTTAGCCAGCACAGGTATTTCGATATAGCCGAGTGTGAAGTCATCTGTTTCTGGCAAACCATTGTCCGGACTGACTCCATCGAGGTGATCGCCCTTCTGATTATAGAGAAGTTGTACGCTCAGCGCCCATTGAGGTTGAAACCAGTAGTCGAGCTGTCCGCCGAGTAGAAATCCGGTATGGCTCGAAACGGTAAAGTTCGTGTAGAGTGGCGTCGCTTCATTGGCAATGCCGAGTCCACCGCGCACCCCGATCATCGTGGATGGCTGTGGTGTATACGCATAGCGTTGCGCTGATGCCAGTGCCGGCGCGATTGTGAGAAGGAAAAGCCCGAGGGCCATCAATCGTAAGTGTCGCATAATATGTAGTTTGGAAAAGTGAGCTACGCTGTGACATGCACAAGAACTTTGCCGGGGCGTACGAATCTATCGTGAGTTTCCGGTGAATCGCTATTCAGGTCATTTGGGCCACGCCTCATGAAACGAGGCGCGGCAGTTGTACGAATACAAGGTACATCACTAACTTGTACTCGATATGAGACGAATCACAACCATTTTAGCATTCACACTCATCACACTGCTTGTTGGACAATACGGTTACGCGCAAACGGCTGGTCCGGGCACGCGTCCGCGAACGCCAAGTAATGGCGGGACGACCTATCCGTCGACGGTTCCAACCGTTCCGGGTACGACACCGATATACGTACCAACGACTCCGGCGCCATATACACCATATAATCCTGGCTATACGCCGGTCTACAATCCGAACCAGGCGCAGGCCCAACTCAACGCGATCCGCCAGCATAAGGCACAACTTCGCGCGGAACTCGCGCAGCTCGATCAACGGGAGCGGGACTTAGAGCAGCAGCTTGCCGCATATAACGGAAGCTATTACAACGATGGCAATAATAACGGCTATGCGGAAAATGCCCATCACGACAACGGAAAACATACGGGTTGGGCAAAGAACGGGAAAGGTGATCGCGGCGATGACGGCGATTAATCGCCCCTAACGACGATAATTCTCAAGTGCTAGCGTGCTGCGGATGACAGCACGCTAGCACTTTTTTCTGTTGTCGCTTCCGTCTAAGTAGTTTTTGAGTAGTCAGGAGTGGTAACATCTTGCCGATTACCGGGTTATTGTGCGAGCTTGTGTGAATGATCGCTCATTCATTGTATCAAAATCTACTGCTATTTTACCATGAAATATTCGATTCGCCACATCTGGCGCGGTGCCTGTGCGATGTGTCTTATGTCTCTCCTGCTGGTATCCTTCATGCTATGCACGGAACGTGACGCGCGAGCCCTGGTGACGTTTTCTTATACGGGATCGCATCAACTCGTTTGGACCAGCAATGGCGCGAAGACCGTAACTATCAATCGCATCGGAGGATATACGCCGTTATCGGTCGATGCGTATCTATCTGGCAGCAAGAAGTTTAGCCTTGACTACCAGAATGTCTATTGGCCTGATTCCTCCCAAGATACCGGCTACATGTTCCCACGGTATTTCTCAGTGCGGTTCTCTTCGAGCGCGAACGATACTTCCATCGCCTACCTGGTGCTCTCCGATAGCGTTGTGAGAGATACGATCGAACTGATCGGATATGGCACTCAGGATTCGAGGGACTTCACGGTCTCGGATACGGCGCTGTCCATCTTCGTGAGTGACTCGACTCAACTCGGCGGAACAACGAGCGAATGGCTCTACAATCGCCAATCCAGTAGCATTTATGTTGTGGCGCGGCTTAGTGATAGTACCAACTGGGATCTGGATGGCCACGGCGGCTCGGAGAGTATTCTGGTCTCGAGTTTTGGAAGCCGAGCCTTCAATGTGAACTACAAACCGCACGGAGTCTATCACGATAACGTCACAATTACCCTAACTTGCGCTTCGCCCTACTATCAGCAAAGGATCGTGACGGTTCAGGCAACGGACAACCACTATGCACCGGTGTCCTATGTTCCTACCGTGACCGCTCCCGATCTGGGCGAGGTACAGCCGGGAGATTCAGCGTGCGGGACGGTGACCATCAGTAATCATACGTCTCAGGCGATTACGATCACGTATATCCGTGCGTCCGACTCGACATACTGGAGTCTACAATTCGACCCGCTGCCATTCGCAATCCCGGCCGGTGGCTCCAGAACTGCCACGGTTTGCTTCCATCCTCCACAAGGAGATATTGGAGATTATGCCGGGGACCGCATTTACGTATCCTATCGGGATTCAAATGGCATGACGGGGACCGTCGCGGATAATGCCTATGCCCACACGCCTGCGGCTCTCGAAGCGATTCGAGATTCGCTGCGTCTCGACGATGTGATCGTCGGCGGGTATGTTGAAGCCACAGCCATTTTTGTGGCGCATAAAAATCTGACATTGGCTGGCGGCAGTTCGTATGTCTCCGGTGGTGGTTCGGTCTCGATTATCGCTCCCAGCATGCCGCATCAGATGCACTCCGGTGATACGGTTTCGATCCGAATCCGCGTGACGCCGAGCGCGGATACTGCGGGATACTACTGGGGTTACATCCCGCTGTCAGATACCGGTTGGAGTGGCGAGATCGTTTTTCAAGGCCAATCGATGCAGTCATCTACGAGTGACTTGCAGCTCTTCCCGGCGCAATCAGAACTGCTGGCACTGACAACTTCGTCCCAGGTCACGGTCGATACTTTCTGGTTTGTCAATAATTACTCTGGGGCCGTTCATATCCCGCTGGGCGGTGTGCATCTCGCGCAGGGCACATACTTCAGTATCCTCGGCGAGATACCACGCAATGTGCCTGACACACTGACATCTTCGCAGAAGCTCGGTGTGATCGTGCAATTTAGCGGTGACACGAACGGCTTCTATCATGACTCGCTCTATATCGATGCGGATTACGCAATCCAATCGCTGCCGATCAATCTCGAAGCCGTTCGCACCGGCGTTCCTGCTGCTGTGCACCGGGTTGCGATCGCGGGCCCCGCACAGATTTGGCTTGCCCCGAATCCGGCCCTCGGACCGGTTGCGATTTCCATCGACAATGCTGAACGGGCATCGATCGATATTTTCGATGTGCTCGGCAACCGTGTTGCGGTCATGCCAAATGCGATATCCAGTTCGTGGGACCCGACCGGCCTGAGCGGGGGCATCTATATCATCCGTGCCAGCGGGATGGACCAGAACGGCGATCCATTCGCGATTTCAAAGCGACTCGTGCTGGCTCGATAACCGCAACGAGCGTGTATCATAAGGGACCGCCGACCGCCGGGTCGGAGGTCCCTTCTTCGTTCGGAGACGTTCCTCGCATCCATCGACCATACGATCTAGGTAGTTTTTGAGTAGTCAAACTTTGTAACTTCTGTTTGATTACCGGGTTATCCCGTTGAGTCTTGAAGAATGAGCGATCATTCGAACATCCAAACCTATTGCAGCTTACCATGGAACATTCGATACAACACTCCCGTCGTGCCCCACGCGCGCTGGCATTTTTATCTCTCGTGCTTGTGTCTCTCTTACTTGCCGCGGCGACACAGAACGCGAGTGCCTTTGTCTCCTACAGCTATGGCGGATCTCATCAATATACGTGGTCTACCAACGGATCCACGGCACTAGCCTTAACTCGGACCGGTGGCACCACAGCACTGACCGTCTTCGCCACTCTGAGTGGTAGCTCCAACTTTACATTGGATCAGTCGAGCATCTACTGGGCGGATTCTTCGCAAGATACCGGAATCGTGCGGAACACGCGTTATTTGGGTGTGTACTTCTCCTCCGCTTTGGACGACACCTCGACGGCCGTGCTCATTTTGCATGATAGCCACCGTATCGATACGATTTATCTAACGGGATACGGACCGCATGTCACCGATACGGTGGACTACTTACTCAATTGGAATTACGGGCTTCCACATATTACTGTCCGCCGCGATTCCGGCGGGACGTCCTCATCCGGCACGGTCTATGTCCTGAATCACCGAACATCAACCATCACTGTGTCTATCAGTTTGCTGGATAGCACCAATTGGGATATTAACGGTGGCGGTGGACTCCTGGCTACGATGGCCGCAGGTGGTTCCAGAACCCTGACGATCACATACCATCCGCACGGCGTCTGGCGCGACACCGCAACGGTGAACATCGTGTGCTACACTCCATACTATCAGGATACCGTCATCCATATATATGTAACGGACCCGCTGTTTGCGCCCCCAAGCTACATTCCAGGTATCACCGCGCCCGCGTTGGGTCAGGTGCAGCAGGGTGACACGACGTGTGGCCCGGTGACGCTAACGAATGCCACCTCGAAGGCCATCCAAATTACTGCGATCAACATTTCGGCAGACTATGACTGGTCGCTCAGTAGTGTGCCGTCCACACCATTCTGGCTGGCAGCAGGATCCACGAATACGTTCTCCATTTGCTACAATCCGGCGGTGGGCTTCTTCGGCGGCTCCAGCGCGGATGTGGATGTCGATTGGCTCGATTCGTCCGGCATGTCGGGAAGAATTTATGCAACGGCAACAGGATACACGCCCTCGTGCGTCAAGCTCCTCGGCGATACTGTCGTGCTCGACGATGTGCTCATCGGTGGATATGTCGAAGCGACTGAGTATGCTATCGTCCACAAGGATTCCATCCTGCGGACCACCTATTTGTTCATGACCGATAGCGGCTCGGTTCAAGTGATTAGTCCATCGCTGCCCACGCGGGTCCATGCCGGCGACACCATCCCGGTGCGCTTCCGCGCAACACCGGCGGGACAAGGAAGATACGGCAATGGGGTCTACTGGGGCTATATCTCGCTCTCGGATGGAGACAACTGCACTTCCACAATCACATTCCGCGGTCGCGCGCTCGATTCGTCGTCGAGTGGGCTCCAACTCTTCCCAGCGGAGACTGAACTGCTGGCAATGACAACATCTTCGCAGGTCACGCTGGATACGTTCTGGTTCGTCAACAACTATGGTGGATCGGTGATCATCCCATCGAATGGCGTCAAGCTCTCGCAGGGCACGCACTTCAGCATCGCGGGCACGTTGCCGCATGCACTGCCAGACACCATCACGTCGAGCCAAAACTTCGGCGTTATCGTCCAGTTCAGTGGCGATACGAGCGGATTCTATCACGATTCGCTGACGATCGAGGCGAGCCATAACCTTCAGGGCTTCCCGGTCTATAATCTCGAAGCGTTGTATACGAAGTCGGCAAACTCCGGCGTCAACTCCATCATGTCCTCCAGTCCAGCAAGCTTGAGCCTTGTCCCCAATCCCTCTGAAGGACCGGTCACCATGATGCTCGCCAGTGCCACGAAGGCTTCCATCGAGATCTTCGATGTCCTCGGCAATCGTGTGGCAGTCATGCCGAATGCCCTCACCAGTTCATGGGATCCGACTGGCCTGAGCGATGGCATCTATATCGTCCGCGCGAACGGAGTGGACGAAAACGGCACTGCCTTTACCCTATTGAAGCGCCTCATTCTCGCACGATAAGAGTACCGTCCGACTCCTTAACCCCTCGCCCTAACCGGCGGGGGGTTTTGTTGTTATAGGTATTAATTGAGTAGTCAAGACGGGTAACGAATACCTTCGCGATGAGTTATGTCATCAAGCATTTTCAACTTCTTCAAAATCAACCTATGAGTACCATGCAGCACTATCCCAAACGATTGACCCGAACGGGCCTCGCGCTCGTCTTCGCCTGGCTATTTCTCGGCCTGGCGATTCCGCAGGCACACGCCACTCCAAAATTTCGTGTCTCCAGCAGTCACAATATGTTCTGGCAAGTGAGTGGAAGCCAATCCATCACGATTCAGCACATGTCCAGTGATTCTGAGACTGTAGCTATTTACAATTACCCATACAAATATCCGGGCAAATTCACGGTCGGAGCCACTTCCGTTTCCTGGGCTTCCTGGGATACTTCCTTGCGAACGGTGAGCGTTGCGTTTGCCAGCCTGGCGAATGACACCTCACGCAATGCCGTGGTTCTCTCGGATGGACATACTGAGGATACGATTTATCTCACAGGGTATGATACCAATTACATCGTCCCTCCGACGAAGGATTTTTCGCTCTATTCCCATGAGATTAATCTCACTTGCTTTGGTGATACGGTCAATGCCCCTATGCTCGTATACAATCTGCAATCCAGCGCGATCACCATGCAGGCATCCCTTTCCGATACAACACATTGGTCGCTCGATCCGAGTGGTTCATTCTCAATTTCCGGCACCTATCCGACCAATCGTTATGTATGGATCACCTATCACTCGCACGGCGTAGGGTACGAGCGAACGCTCGTGCGCTTCTATTGTGCCTCGCCATACGTGCAAGTTGATTCCGTGTGGGTCACTGTCCTTGATTCGGTGCCAGCGCATTCGTATGTACCAGCAATTACGTCCGTGAATATAGGTCATGTATCGGTCGGAGATACTGGATGTGGGACCTTTGTGCTCTCAAACCCGACGGTGCAGGCGATCGAAATTCGGTCCGTTACTATGTCTGCACAAAATGACTTCTTCCTTAGTGGCACCCCCAGCACGCCCTTCTGGCTGCAGGCAGGCGATTCCGTTACTTTCTCTGCATGCTTTCATCCAACACGATATTACGGCTTCAACTCCGCAAATATCAATGTGAATTGGCGCGACTCCTCCGGGACGACCGGCGTACTCGGTGGTCAGATCTATGGATACACAGACCCCTGCATCAGCGCGGTTGGCCGGGACTCGATCACTCTCGACGACGTGATTGCCGGTGGATATGTCGATGCCTCTGCGTCGTTCATCGTCCATAATGATTCGGCATTAGTACTTCAAAGCAAATATATCTCCGATAGCTGTTCGCTTACCATTCTCAGCCCATCACTTCCCATGACTGTCCATTCGGGTGATACGGTCACGATCCGTTTCCGCGCCGCGCCACGGCGGAGCGGATATTTCGGTGGCGATCTTGTCTTCACGGATGGAGGTACATGCTGGGGCATGATTGCATGCGAAGGAAACGCTACGTCATCGACCGACACCGGCCTGCAACTCTTTCCCGCGCAGAGCGAATTACTTGCCATGACCACTTCCTCGCATGTGACGGTCGACACCTTCTGGTTTCTTAATAACCTTACGGGACAAGTCCATGTCACAGGAGCATCACTTTCGCAAGGCACGCATTTTCAGATCCTTGGCGAATTGCCGCATGGCCTGCCGGATACTCTAACCTTGAATCAGAGATTTGGCGTTATTGTACAGTTCACCGGCGATACGAATGGCTTCTATCACGATTCGCTCACGATTGAAGCAAGCCAGAATCTTGCACCGTGGCCACCGTTTAACCTGGAGGCGTTTTACACGAAAGCCAATGCAGGTATCAGCACGAACATTATCTCGAGTACCGTCGGCCTATCGATTGCACCGAATCCCGCCGAAGGACCAATCGGAATCCGGGTATCGAATGCGACGAAAGCCTCGGTCGAAATCTTCGACCTCCTTGGTAATCGGCTGGCCATCATGCCAAACACACTGCAGACAACGTGGGACGCGCCAGCCCGAAACGGTGGATTCTATATCGTCCGTGCTAGCGGCGTGGACCAAAATGGAAATGCATTCACCATATCGAAGCGCCTCATCTTTCAGTAAGTGCTAAGAACTGAGTGCTGAGTATCCTCTCGTGCTCAGCACTCAGACTTAGTTTTCAGGACTGTACTCCCAATGAAGCACGATCTCGAAGCAGCGAAGCAAGCAATCGCGAAGGCCTCTTCTCCGGAAGAGCGCCTTCGCGTCCTGCTTGAATCGAGCAGAGATTTCTACCGGTCAAGTCCGAAAGACGCCGCCAAGTGGGCACAGGAAGCACTCACACTCGCGAAGAAACGGAAGGACCGCGACAAAGAAGCGAGCGCCCACTATCGTCTCGGCTGTGCTCAGTTCCAGTTGTGCGAATATGCGGTTGCCGAAAAGTCATTCCACAAAGCGATTGAACTTGACAGTCCTCACCATCTAGTCGAAGGGCCAATGTTTTCGCTTGGGTTGGCACTTTCCAACCAAGGAAAATACAAAGAAGCGATTGATTACTACGAACAAGCCTTGAAGCTTTCGCGCGAGCAACATCGGCAGTCGGAGGTCGATATCCTCGGCGCTCTTGGCAATGCTGCGCTGGAGCAGGGCGATTACCCTAAAGCGCTGGAATACCAGTATGCGAGTTTGTCTATTCTCGAACGCTCCGACGATCCTTTGCGCCGTTCTATTGTCCTAGGAAATATCGCAAGAGTTTATCTTGAAGTTCAGGCTCTGGACCGCGCCGACCATTTCTTTGAGCGTAGTTACCTGCTCGCGAAGGAACAGGAGGATGATTCCGGCATGGCAAGCATCCTGTATAATCGTGGCCTTATCGCTCAACAACAACAGAATGACAGGGAAACCCGTCGATTCTTCAAAGCGGCATTGCATGTTGCTACCGGAGTAGGTCGCAAGGAATCGGAAGCGTACATCGAAAACAGTTTGGGTGAACTTGATATGGCCGCTGGTCATGGGAAGGCTGCCCAACAGCACTTTGAGCGTGCGGCTGAGCTTTCCCGGCTATTGGGTCTCAAGCGCATGTTAAGTGCGAGTCTGATGGGTTATGGACGAACGCTGGTCGAAGCGGGCAAGCCGGTAGAAGGCATAAAAGCTCTCAAAGAATCGATACAAGTGAGTTCGCAATCGGGAATGGTCGCATTGGAATGTGAATGCTCGAGTGCCCTCGCAAAAGCTTATGAATCTGCTGGGAAGCTTAAGTTATCCATTGAGTATTTCAATCGATATATCAAGCTCAATGAAGAGATAAACAGTCAGCAACGCCAGCGCGCACTCATTGAAATCTCGGCCCGTGTTGAGATAGAGAAAGCAGACCGTGAGCGAGAACGGATGGAGCGGCTGGCAATGGATGCGAATGCCCGGGCCGAACTTCTCCGTTCAGAATCGGAGCGACAATCGAATGAACTAACGACTCTGGCCCTGCAACTTGTCGAGAAAAACGAATTCCTTTGCGATTTGAAGCTGGAGATCGAGCCGGCCATGAAATCCTCCCGCCGGGCAAAGTCGATTCTTGAGAAAATTGACGATCACATTCGGACCGATCGTGACTGGGAGACATTCGAGCACCAGTTCAACCAGATTCATCGTGATTTTCTTGGAAGGCTATCGGCCGCCTACCCGTCACTGACTCCAACGGAGCTGAAAATTGCTGCGCTGATCAAGTTGGACCTTCCCACAAAGGCGATTGCGAATCTATTCTGTCTTTCTGTACGGACTGTGGAAAACCACCGGCAGTCGATCCGGCATAAGCTGCGGCTTGAGGGGGTGAACAACTTGGTCTCCTTTTTGACAAGCCTCGGAGGCTGATATGAAGCACGAGCGCACTTTCCATTGTAAATTTGCAGAAGTGAAAAGTTCAAAATCGCTCGCGCTCTGCATTCTTCAGGCATTCTTCATCGTTGCGGCCCTAAATGGTCGGGCTGCTGCTCAGCAAAATGACACGATTACACTGAGTTGTCACGGTTTCGGGTCACATTTCATGTCTGCGATGTATAGAGGCTGGACCACGGACACCCTGATCCTACTCGATTCATTCACGAGGCGTGACTCAGTCGCTGTGTCTTCGCCGAATGATTCGTCGTTCTATATTCAGAATGGAAAATTGCCAGTCGATTCCACCAGGCCATTCCCGTTTCTGGTGATTTTTCAACCAACAAAGCTAAAAAGCGATACAATCACAGTCACATTTTCGAGAGATTCCTGCACATTTAGCTTGACTATCTACGCGACGGCTCTGGGGCCAGCGCCGGATTATTCGACCTTCTATCTAACAAACGCACCACAGGTGATTGCCATGCAATACACCAGTGACAGCGCCTTCCTTCACGCCCGCATCCAAAACGCTCAAGCTTCGACCGTTCAAATTGAATCGATTAAATTCCAATACGGTGAGGCTTTCCACCTCGATACGACATTTAACCAATGGCCGATCGCGCTGCCACCTGGACAGAGTTTCGATATTCCAATCTCGTTTCAGAGCACGTTTATCGGCTTTAGGTCGGATGTATTGATTGTGAGTATGCCGAATCATCCGATTCTTCCAGAAGTCGCGATTGCGGTTCAAGGAGTTAGGCTAACGCCCTCTTCCGTAATCTCGCAGTCATCCACCACTAATTTCTGGCTGTATCCCAACCCTGCTTACGGCGCCATTACGATTCACTCGGACGGAGTGATCAATCTCCATGTAAAGGTGACCGACATTCTTGGCCGCACATTGCGCGAGGCGAACTTTGTGCAGGACTGGACATGGGATGGTGCATCGGCATCCGGCCAGCAAAATGCGCCAGGCACTTACTACTTCGATGTATCCGGCATAAGCGATGACGGCCAGCCAGTGCATGAAGTGCGGCGTGTAGCCTTGCTGCGTTAATGTCTGAACCCGAGATTACGCCTGTTTTTCTGATTTCACTAATGGAATCCGGGTTCAGACTTTGTACTTCCCTGGCCATAATGCCTTGAGCCGATCGAGAATCGTCTTCTCGCGGCCTTGCTCGGTCGGTTTGTAGTATACCTTATCTTCGTAGCCTTCGGGCAAATACGTCATTCCGCGCGCGAAATGTCCTTCTTCGGAATGCGCGTAGCGGTAGCCTGCATGGTAGCCGAGTTCTTTCATCAGCTTTGTCGGCGCATTGCGGAGATGCAACGGTACAGGCTGATCAGGATTGTTTTTCGCGTCATCCAGCGCGGCAGAAATACCCATATATGTCGCGTTGGATTTCACGGCCGACGCAAGATATGCCACGACGTGTCCAAAGATAATCGTCGCCTCGGGAAATCCAACAGCTCGAACGGCATCCCAACATGCGGTCGCGAGCAAGAGCGCGTTCGGGTCGGCATTCCCGATGTCTTCGCTCGCAAAGATAATCATGCGGCGCGCGATGAACTCCGGATCTTCGCCCGACTCGATCATACGCGCCAGCCAGTAGAGCGCGGCGTTCGGATCGCTGCCGCGCATCGACTTGATAAAGGCGCTAATGATATTGTAATGTTCTTCGCCGGCTTTGTCATAGCGCGATGCCTTGCGTCCAACAGCGGCTTCAATGGATTCGGCGGAAACCACCCCCGTGCCGCCGCCTTCAAAAGGCGGGGGCGCTAATTGAACCGCAAGCTCAAGTGCATTCAGCATTTTGCGTGCATCGCCGCCGGAGAGTACCATCAGCGTGCGGCGAGCGTCCTCGCCAAGTTCAAGATGCAACTCGCGAAGTTCTTCGTCTTCTTTCAATGCGCGTTCGAGCAGTGTTTCGAGGTCTTCGCGCGAAAGGCTTTCGAGTACAAAGACGCGCGCACGGCTTAGGAGCGGCGAGATCACTTCAAACGATGGATTTTCCGTCGTGGCGCCGATGAGTGTCACATCGCCATGTTCGACGGCACCCAGCAGCGCGTCTTGTTGCGATTTCGAGAAGCGGTGGACTTCATCGATGAACAGCACGCTTCGCTCCTCGGAAGTACGGTTGGCTTCACGCGCCAACTCGATGGCTTCCCGTAAATCCTTGACGCCGGCGCTGATCGCCGACAGCGAAAAAAATGGCGCGCGAGCGGTCCGAGCGAGTATGTTGGCGATCGTTGTCTTGCCAGTTCCGGGCGGACCCCACAGGACCATCGAGTGCAGTTTGCCCCGCTCGGCCATGACACGAAGCGGCTTACCGGGACCAAGCAGCGATCGTTGACCAACAACCTCCTCTAATGTTTGCGGACGTAGCCGCTCGGCCAACGGGGAGAACGAACCGGGGTTATGCGAAGGCAGATGTTCAGGATAGATTTTCGGAATCTTGCTCATAGTCTCAAGCGGAAGCAATACAATCCGTACAATCAATCCGCGGAATTCGCATCATCCGTATAACTCACGGTTCAGAATGCATCACCTCGCAACTTGCGGGCTCGCTCTCTGGCGGTTTCGGTAAACGTCGAAGAAGGATAGCGCGCGAGAAAATCTTCGTATCGTTTTTGCGCGTGCGCTTTGTCATGTAAATCTTTTTCGGTGATTTCGGCAGCGCGAAATGCGGCGACATCGAGTAGCGGACTCTTCAGCATCGTCTCTTGCATCGTATCGAGCACCCCAACCGCTTCCTGTGCTTTCCCTAACTTCACGAGTACCTCGGCGGATCGGATCGTGGCATCATCGGCCAGGGGAGAACTTGGAAATAGCTGCGCAACACTCGCATAACCGAGTTGAGCCGTATCGTAACGCCGGCTGACCTCTGCAAGAGCAGCCTTCGCATAAGCAGCTAGAGCCGGGCGGTTCGCCGGATTAACATTCTCCTCGATCAATCCCGAAAGCTGAATCGCATCATTCGCGAAATCGCTTCCGGCATCGTTCGCGACGGATTGCGCTTGTGCCAGTGATGTATCGAAATTGTCCTGATAGTAATTGGAAAGCGCGCGGTCATACAAAATGTGATTCCGCACTTCTTTGTCCGATGGTGTCGCACGTTGGGCCAGCGCATGCTCGATCGTCTGCAACCGGCGCTCGGCGAGCGGAAACTCCTGTTTCGCGAATGCGATATCCACAAGACCAAATGCCGCCCGCTGCATCGGCTCGCTCACGCCATGAGAGAGCGTAATCGCCGACTCATAATCCTTCGTTGCGCGGTCCAGATCGAATAGAACATGGAAAGCAATCTGTCCGGCATGTGTCAGCGCATCGAGCGCCAGTTCGGTCATACCGCCCGCTGCGGGTTTTGCAGCAAAGTCCTCGTAGCCAATGATGAGCGTCCGCATGGAATCCTTTGGGGAGCCAAGCATAGAGTAATAGGCATCCTCCGTCTTCAATGACCCCAACTGAGCCTGCTGGATGAAGTAATTATTCCGGGCACTGCTGCTGGATTCGAGCCGCTTCAGCGCTTCTCGATACGCCTTAACGGCAACGTCCAGAGCACCCTCGTTCCGAACCCGATCAGCAAATTGCAGGAGTTCAAATCCTTGCATTGTATGGTCGGAGCCTGCGTTGGCTGCGAGGCCATCCAGTTGGGTCATCGTTTGAAGCGCCTTCGCGTAATCCTTCTTCTCCTGATATAGCCAGGAGAGCAGGCGGAGATTGGCAACCGCTGGCTCGCCATCCGAGCTCGCCGCGTGAATTGCGCGCTCGAGCGAGCCCAACACTGCCGTGCGCGACATCGAGTCGGTGGTATATTCTGCGAGCCGCTGCTCAACCATCCCGAGGTTCGCCTCTCCCCCTTTCAGAATTCCGACAAACTCGGTCGCCGCGCGATCGAAATCCCCTAATCGGAGATAGAGTCCGGCAATCTGGCTTGAACATACCTCTGCATCGTTGGTCGCAAGCTTTCGCATTCGATCGAGCACTTGCATCGCCTCCTGATTGTAGGAGACATCCATCATGGCATAGACAATCGGAAATAGCTGACTACAATCGGTCGCGTGCATTGCCTCCTCTGCCTTATGAAATGCATCGAGCGCTTCAGTGCGCTTGTTCAATCGTGCTTCGAGCCGCGCCCAGAGCAGCAGCACATCGGATGAGCCATCCTTCGCAAGCCGGTAAGAAACGATCTTCTCTGCTTCATCGAACTTCTTGAGATAGACGAGGCAGCGCGTCAAGCCTTCGAACACGATCTGGTCCGAAGGATTTGTATGATATAACTCCTCGTAAACGCGCGCTGCATTTTGTACATCATGGGTCTCTTCATAGACCTCAGCTAAACGTAGCTTCTGCGCATATTCCTGCGGACTGAGTGGCGGCGCTTGCCGGTCATCATCCGGAATTTGTGCGCGCAGTGAGGAAACCGTGATGAGCATCACGGCGTAAATACAAATAGAAAAAAGTGAGCGAAGCGACATTCGCGAACGTACTCCTGCAAACATTGTGCGACCAGTGAGAGGCATCGTTATTACCAACTCGCAACCGTCATTATCGGTTTCGAATGCCGGGCTTGACGGCCCGACTACGGCATAACGACGACTTTTCGGATAGTCCGATACGAACCCGCCTCAAAGACACACGTGTAGACCCCCGCCGAAAGATTACCGCGCGGCATTGTGGCGGTATGCGTACCCATCGGGCAATCCTGATCCACCGGGTTTGCGACCAACTGACCCCGCGAGTCATATAGCCGAATACTGACATGACTTCCAGTCTCGCCAGGCATAGAACCAACCTGAAACGTAAAGGTCGTCTCCGAGAAAAATGGATTCGGAACATTCTGCATAATCATCGTTCCCGGAGCATGGGCAGAACCGGTGACGCTCGTGCACGAATCGATCACGGTCGCTTTCCCAGGATCGCTCGACATCAATGGTTCGAAGCCAAGACCAAAGACGAGGCTATCTTGCCGAATCGAAGTCCATTGAAATGTCTTCGCTGTAGAGATGACTTGAAATTGCAGAGTGATGAACTCTCCCGGACCGATCATCCCCGTTCCGCCGGAATTACCTCGGATAGGGACCTGACCGAGTATGGTTTGATACGCAGCAACTTGCCATCCCTTGAGACATGCCCCCGGAAACACTCGCTGGAATGCCAGAACTTGCGGATCGTAGGTCACCAGTTCGCTAAAGCCATAGATCGAGTCGAGTGCTCCGGCGAGTGATCCAACTAGACGTTGTGGAATCCGGATGATCTGACCCGCAAAGCCAAGAAATGTATCGTCAATCGCCACCGTATCCATTATTGGGACGTGATCCTCGCCAACCAGTTGCACGACGATATTCGGCAGACCGCTAAACTGAAACTCGACGGAGTCCCGATGGATATGATTCGCTGTGATCGTCTGGGGTGAGAAGGTCACGTTGAATCCGATGGCACTATCCGGATCGAGCACTGGCTTATAGCTGACAGGCGTCATTCTAAAATCAGCGCCGAATGGTCCGACAAATCCACCGTATGCGATGGATACGCTCCCGGTATTTCGGACCGATAGAAAAAGCACTTTCGAATCGCGCAGCACGACCGGACCGAAATTCAGGGTGTCCTTGCTCGCAACCGGTTTTGGTTGCGCAGAAACCAGACCGGAGAGGAACAGGGACCCTACGATGAAGGCCGTAGATAAGAGACGCATTGTATCGTAACATAGGGTATAGGGTAGAGGGTTTAGGGTATTATTTTGCTTTCATAGCCTAAACCCTATACCCTATGCCCTCTGTTATCGACCCCATGAATATCATTCTCTTTGGTCCTCCGGGCGCCGGCAAAGGCACACAAGCCTCGCGACTTGCCGCCAGCCATAACCTCGTCCACATCTCCACCGGCGATATTCTTCGCAGCGCCATCGCTGAAGGCTCCGCTCTTGGCCGGACAGCCAAAAGCTTCGTCGAAAAAGGCGCGCTCGTGCCCGATGATATTATCATCGGACTCGTCCGCGAAGTCCTCGAAGCCAATCGCGAGAAGTCCAGAGGATTCCTGCTCGATGGATTCCCACGCACCGTTGAGCAGGCCCGCGCGCTCGATAATCTCTTCACCGAACTCGGCATCGCCGATGTCCGCATCGTCATTCTCACCGCGCCGGACCAGGAGCTGATCAACCGCATGGTCAATCGCGGACTCGAACAAGGACGCAAGGACGACACCCCCGAGACCATTCGACACCGCCTCGATGTCTATAACACCCAGACCGAGCCGGTCAAGACCTACTACCAAACGAAGCGCAAAGTCCTGCCGGTCGATGGACTCGGGCCGGTCGAGGATGTGACCGCGAGGATCGAGAAGGCGCTCCAATAGTTTTCAGCCTCCGTTCGTTTGAAGTTCACGGAGTGTGCCTCCGCCAGAATGCATTCATCGCTTCTTTCTCCTTGAAGCGATTTTCTCTCTTTTGAATTGTCATTTAATGAACGCCCTCTCCATTTGCGTGAAATCGCCTAAGTTGTCAATGAGCTAACTGGCCTGCTCCGCCTTCATCCTTCATCCTTTTCCCCCAGCTTGGTGCCTATCACTTGCTGAACAACATACAACATTCCTCACCCCGCGCGCAAGGTGCCCATCAAAGAATTCACGAAGTTTTTTTTGATGGCTAAACTGGAAATACTTTCAGCACCTCATCCCCATAATGGTTGATCACCTTCACGGCGATCTTTCCGGTTTCCGGTTTTGGGAATGGGCGGCTCGTGGTGCTGTAGAGCGTGCTCCAGGCCGATTCATCTATGTCCGCGCGGAGTGCGCGCTTCAGCTTATCGTAGGGTTCTTCCGCGCCGGTGAAATAGGCGTGGCGGACGAAGAAGCTCTCGCCATTGTAATCCGTGTCGATGAACCAGCACGCAATGTCGTCCGTCGAGGAGTTGCGGATCGCCCCGGTCGTCGGGTCGTACACGTCCACGCCTTTGATCTCCGCAACAAGCTTTCCGTCCTTCTGCTTTGTGATTTGGACATCCGGCTCGCCGAAGACCATAAACAAATTTCCCGCGCCGGTCTTCTTCAGTAACTCATCGCCCATCGCAAGATCGGGGTTCATCTTTGCAGGCCAGACGACGAGCTTGCCGTACCGCTTCGTCTCTTCGGCAACGTGCGGATCGAACGCGAAGCCGCAGACGATCAGCATGTCGAACCCAACGCCCTGCACCGCTTCCTTCGCGGCTTCCTTCACTTGCTGTGGCCCCACGGTCCCATGCTCCGGGCCGATCGAGACGGCAACGCGCCGCGTCTTGCCATCGGCATCCGTGTATTCACCCGCAGCCTGAATCCAAGCGCCGGCGTAGGTATCCAAACGGTCGAATGTAAGCCGCTCGGCTTTGTGTGTGTTCTGCACGCCGGCCTTGCGGAGATTGTCCAAGATCATCTGCCCGAAGTCTTGTTCTTTCTTCGCCTCTTCTTCCGACATCGTGCCGGACTGATCGTCCTCCGCGGTCGAAAGCACACGGTGCGGCGAAAGGCTCTCGACCGAAAACGGCCCGCACACGCGCACCCGCTTGTTGTCCTCGTAAGGCTGATCGTAAAGCGTTTCGCTGTCGGCGTGGCGAGCAATCGCAGCGTCTATTTGCTGGCGCGTCATTCCGTCCTTGATGTCCGGATTATTCGCAATGGATTTAAGCGTAACATGCGGCACACGCTTATAGACGAAGCCCTTCCGGATGTCGCCGTCCGTCTTGTATTCCGGCGGCATCTTACCCGTCAGTTCGGACTCTTTCTTAATTCCTTCCTGTGAATCGGCAAGCAGATAATAGGGATATTTCGCCCCCATCATGCGTGTGCGGGCAAGCGCCAGCGCCACGCGGCTCGTATCGCACGTGATCCATCTCCGGCCCCATTGCTCCGCAACATAAGCCGTCGTGCCGCTTCCGCACGTTGGGTCGAGAACGAGATCCCCGGGGTCGGTCGTCAAGAGGACGCAACGCTCAATATCTTCGTACTCGTCTGAACCACATAAGAAATGTCCATTTCACCCCTCGTGTCTGTCCACAGATTATTGATTTCAACATGGGGGAAATCGTCGAAGTATCTGACATAGCCGACTCGCTTGGCAGTTGAGGCAACACGCTGCGCAAGGACTAGGCGATTAAGGCCTACAGGATAACTTGCTTTCCAGTTGTCTCCTGGTTTAAGGTTGTACACAGTGCCCTCGAACTCAAATGGCTGGTGCAGGGTGGTACCGCCGCCGCTGGTCAGCGCATGCACTCCAAACAATCTTGATCCCGCAGGGATAATTGACGGATCTTCTTTCTCTTCCTTCGACAGGTTGCGCGTTGTACCATCTTTCAATAGAAGCAACCCATAATTGCTCAGTCCGCTCCTTGTATCCGATTTAGCGACATAGAGCTTCCGATACTTAAGCGTGCTTCGGTTCTTAGCATAAAACAGAATCACATCAAATACGCCCGTTATGTACTCCGAGCCGAAGCCACCTGTCTTTGTGAAGGCGATCTCACCGACGAAGTTCTCACTTCCGAATACTTCATCGAGTACGCAACGGACGAGATGAACATTCTCGTCACCAATTTGTACGAAAACGCTACCCGTCTCCGTGAGAAGTTCACGTGAAGCCACCAACCGATCACGAAGATATGCGAGATAGGAATGAATCTCATATTTCCATGTATCTCGAAATGCGCGAATTTGCTCTGGTTGTCGTGTTACGTCGGCGGCGCTTCCATCTTTCACATCGCGTTTGCGCGTGCTCACCTGCCAGTTGGAGCCAAACTTAATCCCATACGGCGGATCGAGATAGATGGTCTGGACTTTCCCTTTCAGTCCTTCTTTTTCGGCGAGCGAAGTCATTACGAGGAGCGAATCGCCTAAGATCATACGGTTGGTCCAGTTCTGCTCGTGCTGGTAGAACTCGACTTTTTGCTCGAAGTCTTTTGGCCCTCCGTTGAAATCGCCGAAGAGGTTCGGCGCGTCTTCCGCCCGCTCGATGCGTGGCAGCGCGTCGATAATGGCTTGCGGATGGATCTTCTCCTGAATGTAAATCGGCACGACCGGGACGGCGAGGTCTTGCTGGTCCTGTTCGTCCTTGCCCTTCCAGACGAGCTGCGGATCGAGCGATGGGTCGCGCGGATAGAGCATGGTCTTCGGCGCCACCTCGTCCTCGGTGACGAAATCGCGCAGCTCTTCGGTCGGGATGTTCGTCCGTTTATCCTTGTGCCGAATGGATTCGACTTTTGTGGGGGTGGTCGGTTTCTTAGCCATGTTTCTTCAAAAATTCTCGAATCGTATTCTTCGCATTCCAGGGATCGTCTATTTCGATAAACGCCCACCGGCCAAATCCGCCGTGATTGTTGACCGCCGGAATCCACAACGTCTTCGCTGTGGAGACTTTCGCAAGTTTGTCCTTCTTCTTTTCGCCTGTCACTTCGACGATCAGGTTCAGAAGATCGTCCTGCCCATCATCAATACATGCGATAAAGTCCGGGTTGTAATCATGACCTCCGCCATTGATCGTATATGGTATCGTAAAACCAAGACTCTGATTCTTCACGTAGCGCCGTACTTCTTTCATGTCTTCGAGCGACTGCGCCATCTTCTGCTCCCAGGAATCCGTATCCGCTACCACGTGTGAGATGTGGCATTTGTCTTCTCGCGTCCGGTACACTGGTTTGGTGCTGTCGAAATCGACATACTTCGTAGAACCGATTGTATCGTATGGACGCAGAATCGGCTTGAGCGTTGCCGTGCCTTCATTCGAAGCCACGATGGCCTTGTAGATTCGGTCGGCGGCATCGTGCGCGAACTCGATGAGGAGCAGCAGTTGAGGGAAGGTGTTGTCCTTGCAGATCACGCACTCATCGAGCCATCGTTTCGTGATTGCGAGCAATTGCGGGAAGAGCCAGGGTTTGCCGTTTCCGTCATCATCGCGGAAATATTTTTCGAGCGTCAGCTTCGCAAGCAAGAACGCGACTTCGTTTGGCCGGCGGCGCTGTAGGTCCTCCAGTGTGTGAATGCTGGTTTCTCCAACGATTGGCGCATTCTCGGTAATGGTCGGAATGTCAGCCGTGGAAAGCGATAGCCGTGATTCCTCGCTAAACGTTGCGTGAAGCTGTTCACCGCTCAGATCGTAGCGGTATCCGAGCAGACGAGGGAATGTGATCTCGCATCCCAACCGCTCTTCGAGTGCCCGCACGCGTGTCGGGATCGGACCCGGCTTCGGGTCCTTCGTCGCCCCGCTCGTCGGAATGAATGAGAACGGGACGCCATAGACCTCCGCATATTCGGGATTGAAGTGGCCTTTGTCATTCGGGAAGTAACTCATTCGCCGCAACGCACGCCCAACCACTTGCTCGCAAAGTAGCTGCGTGCCGAACGCGCGAACGCCAAGCACGTGCGTTACGGTGTTTGCGTCCCAGCCTTCGGTCAGCATGGATACACTCACCACGCACTTGATGTGCTCGCCCAATTTGCCGGCCTTGCCGACGGTGTTCATCACTTCGCGGAGCAAATCCTCGTCGGTCAGATTTTCGGCGTCGCGCCCGGGAAATCGCACCCGGTATTCCGCTTTGAATTCCTCGATCTCGCGCGCAGCGATATTCTTGAACTCCTCGCTCATGGATTCACCAGACTCAAGCTGATGGCTATCGACAAGGATGGTGTTCGGCCTCTGAAGCCAGCCGCCATTGCCATCGTCGTTCCGGAATATCGCAAGCTGACCAGCTTGCACGATGTTCTTTTCGCCAATCTTCTTTTCCCAACCGGCGATAAAGTCGAATACTAATTTCGAAACGTTGGTATTGTTGCAGACCACGATGAAGACCGGCGGCGTGATTCCTCGTGCGCGAGCCTCCGTGTTCTGCTCCCAGAGCCGGTAATACTTCTCGTAATTCCCGTAGAGACTATGCAAAGCTCCTTGCAGCTCAACTGGAAGGTTCGGCTCGGCTCCGGCCTCTTCGGTTTTGCGTCCTTTCTTCGGAAGGTCCTTGCTAATCCTTAGCCAGAGATCGCGATACGTCGGTTGATCGCCGGTCATGGAGTCATCGGCCACCGGCACGCGCGGTACTTTTACGATTCCCGCCTCGATGGCGTCGATGAGCGAGAAGTCGGAGGCAACCCACGGGAAGAGCGTGCCTTCGGGATAGCCCGAACCGCGAAGGAAGAACGGCGTTGCGGAGAGATCGTAAATCGCTTTTACTCCGATCTTCGCCTGAATCGCCTCGATGCCGGAAATCCAGATTCGAGCTTCTTCTTCGCGACTCTTGGCTTCCGTGCGGTCGTCCCCGGTCAGTTTCTCTTCATCCTCATCATCGGGCCTGCGCCGGTAGCAGTGGTGCGCTTCATCGTTCAGAACGATGATGTTCTTCTTGTTTCCGAACTCACGGCACACCCGCCGCACCATCTGGTCTGGCGTTTCGGTAAAGAGTCCCGGCTTGCCATCGGAGAGAATAGACTTCGTAATCTTACCGGCCGCAATCTTTTCCTTGAGTTGGAAAGCGTGAAAGTTCGTAATGAGAATCTTCGCCTGCCCAAGCCAGTCCTGCATTTGCGCGGGAATGATGTCCCGCTGCCGATAGTAATTCTCCGGATCGTTCGGCATGAGCACGCGCAGCCGGTCGCGGATTGTAATGCCCGGCGTGACGATCAGGAACGTGTCGGAGAAGCGAGCGTCTTGCGGATTGGCCCGCTTGTTCAGCGTTTGCCAGGCAATCAGCATCGCCATGACCACCGTTTTACCCGAACCGGTAGCCATCTTGAATGCCGTTCTCGGCAGTCCGGGATTAGAACTGTCGTTCGCTTCGCGAAGCCGGTTCTCTATCCATGCATCGTTGAATTTCTTGGCAACTTCAGCAATGTAAATCGCGGTCTCTAATGCCTCGTTTTGGCAGAAGAATAATTTCTTATCGCGCTCGGGGTTAGTCCAATACTCGATCAGTTGCGCCGTAACCGGCGTGACACCAACATATCCGCCCTTCCTCCACATTGCAACACGCTGCCGAATGTCATTGACCAGTTTGTTCTCTTCGATGCGGTCTTGCGTCCACTCTGTGTCGAGTATGAGCTGCTTCGATCCTTGCTTCTTCTTTGCCTTCGCGATTGGGATGAAGTAAGAGCTTGTGCGACGGCCATCCTCGATCGTGTCGGTGATGCCGTAATCTTCAAACTTAAAGTGCCGATTCGGCTCGACGTATGGCGAGTTGATGATCGGATTCTCGATTGTAACAGGGTGGGGAGGCTCCGGCATGTTGAATCAGGGTTTAATCGCGCATGCTGGAAAGGAAATTCGGAGGTTTCGGTTTCCTCGCGTTTATATTCCATCCCTAACGGGACTCATGATCTCAACCAAAAACGCAAAACCCCCGGCTTACGCCGGGGGCTTGAAATATTTCGCCCCGCTGGGGCTGGCGCTCGCCTCGGGAAACGCGCGGCTTACGCCTTCTCTTCTTTGAACTTCCCGACGATGCCCTGGATTTTCTGGACGACTTCGGAGCGCTTGAGTCCGGCTTTGGCCTGGAAGACGGTCATCTTGAACGTTGGACGGATGCCGCCCGGCGTGTGGTTGCCGTGGAAGTAGTCCGAATGCTTCCATCCGGTCTCGCGGAGCGATTCCTGGATGAGGGAGACCTGCAATCGGCTGAGCGGTGTGCCGATCTTGATGCTCGGCTCTTCGGTGCCCGGAAGGATTTCTTTATCTTTCGACTGCATGCGCATAGGCGTCGTTTGTTCGTTGGGTAGTGATCGTTTGATGACCGCTCGCCCGCGATGGCCCATCATCGGCGGCAATTTGTCAAACTATCTTGTTCGCGATTCGCTTAACTCTCCCGCGAGGATCCCTGTTCAAAGTTTCCTTTGCATAAGAAGAAGCTAAGTTAGGCGCGTTGAGTACAGCTAACCGGGCAAAAAAGTGCCTTTGAGTGATTGTCTGAAAGCAAGAATGGCCATTCTGAAGCAAATTGGGCGGATGTTCCCAATCTGCTTACTGGTGTTCCCGGTCTCCTCGCTGGTCACGCCTGGCCGGTTGCAGGCGCAGACCTCCTCCATCCGTTTGGAGCGCATTACCTATCTTACGGCGAATTTGGATAGCACGATGCGCTCGTTTCTTCTGCAGGGGTTTTCGTTTGGCCCGGAAGAATTTGCGCCCTATGGTCCGGTCACGATCCGGTTGCCGAGTGGAGAGTCGATCGATTTCGTCTCCAGCTCAAAATTGGACACGAGTGATTGGAAGGCTCGCGCGCTCGCGGCATACGGCGATCATGTTGCAGGAGTAAGTTTCGCGGTCGATGATGTTTCGAATGTGCTCGCGCGATTCGACTCGCTGGCGATTCCGCACGGACCGCTGACCTCCTCCGGGTTTGGTCTGCGCGGCATTGCACCGCTCGACATGGTGTTTGTGCCGCGCGATGGCGCAGGCGAAAGCCGTCGCGCTCCGATCACTCCGACCGGCGCGCCAGCAGAATCGAATAGTTACCGGCGGATCTCCTGGCTTCTGCTGACCGCGAGCGATTCCTCGCAAGCATTGCTACGGCGCGTATTCGATGCGCTCGGACTCCGCAAGCAACATGAAGGTTGCTGCGACTATTGGTTGATCGGGCCGGTTGATGCGCGGACGGCGGTGCGGTTCGAAATCCCTCTGGATGACCGGTTCTCCACGCCATCGACTCGCGAGCGTTCGTTCGTGCCAGAAGGAGAATGGCTCTCGATCGAAGATGGCGGGATCGTCTATGGATATTAGTATAGCATTTTGAATTCGTAGTTAAGAACACGTGCAACTGCAAGCGAAGAAACATGGCGGGATGGTCTCAATTGCCCGCGAACGATTGGTCGAAGAACTCCGCGCCCGAGGCATCCGCGATGAACGGGTGCTCGATGCAATCTCGAAAGTCCCACGCGAGCGATTTTTAGAAGCAACATTCGTGCGTCAGGCATATGAAGATTCCGCGCTGCCAATCGGTGAGGGACAGACGATCTCCCAGCCATTTGCCGTAGCATATCAAACAGAAGTTCTCGGGCTAAAACCCGGCGAGAAGATCCTGGAAATCGGCACCGGCTCTGGCTATCAGGCGGCGATACTGGCACAAATGGGAATGCGTGTCTATACGATCGAGCGGCATATCCCGTTGCTGGAAGTAGCACGCAAACGCTTGGAATCACTCGGATATCGAGTGATTTCCCGAGCTGGCGATGGAACACGCGGTTGGTCCGAATACGCACCGTTCGACGCCATCCTCGTCACTGCCGGCGCCCCGGACGTACCGGAATCGCTCGCCAAACAACTTTCGCCAAATGGTGGCCGCTTGGTGATTCCCATTGGCGATATGGGTCGGCAACGCATGTATTTGATCCGAAAGAATGGAGACGAGTTGAAGGCCGAGGAGCTGATTGATTTTGCGTTTGTCCCACTCATCGGGAAAGAGGGCTGGTCCGCTTGACATCTTAGAGAGGTCCCTCGATATTTTTCTTACGAAACGCCTTTCTTAAAATATGCCTTGCCGGTAGAATGTCACCGCGGAGGTGACTGGAAATAATACTCAAAAATCTCGTTCTTTTTGTGTGATGAAACAGTATGAACGGTTTTTCACAACTGAGAACGGGATTTTCCTTCGTTACCTCCTTACCCATGCTCTCCCCGTGACATATTTACGCACAATTTTGGTCGTTACAGGTCCTACGGCAGCGGGCAAGACAGACTTTGCCCTGAGGATTGCCGAAGCGGATCCGCTGGTCGAGATTATCAATGCCGATGCATTCTTACTCTATCGTGGGTTTGATATCGGTACCGCAAAGCCGGACAAAGATACCCTTTCGCGCATTCCGCACCATCTGATCGACTTTCTCGATCCACACGATCACTTCAGTGCCGCCGAGTATTCCCGCCTGGGGCGTGAAGCAATCCGCGACATCATGAGTCGTGGCAAGACACCAATTGTGGTTGGAGGGACCGGGCTGTATATCGATGCCCTCTTCGATGGGATCATATCTGTCGAGCCCCTCAATGGGAAACTCGATGCCGCTCGAGACCGGACCCGGTCCGAGATCGAGGAATATGGATTCGAGGAAATGCACCAGCGTCTTCGAGGAGTCGATCCTGTCCTATTCGATCAGATTCTCCGCGAGATGAACCCGATCCGCTTGCAGCGGGCCTGGGAGCATTTCTATGCGACGGGCGAGCCGCTTGGTGTCGCTCGAGAGCGCAAACCAGAGCCATTCGAGTATGAACCGGAGTTTCACGTCATCGATCATCCCCGCCCGGAAATCTGGCATCGAATTGAAGTACGAGTCGATCGGATGATCGCGCGAGGCTGGCCCATCGAAGCCGAACGTCTGATGCGCCGCGGCGTCACGCGCGAAGCCTATGGGATGCGTGCAATTGGCTATCGGGAAATGTTCGATGTTGTCGAAGGCCTTCTCTCGCTTCAGGAGGCCCGCGAACGAATTGTTATCCGCACCCGCCAATATGCCAAGCGGCAGGTGACGTGGATGAAGAAGTACCGGCAGATAGAACCAGTCCTTGCCTGACGGCCTGGACTCTCGACCTAGAGGCTGAATCTTGATTTTATGAGATTGACCGGACATGCGGCAGATTGAATCGGGGGAAACAATCTGACTTATCTCTGGCAATCTCATAAAATCAAGATTCAGTCTCTGTTGAAGCCATCCAAACCCTCCAACTTGCAGAACCCGGGCGTTCGGCGCGCAATTCTGGCATTGCTCAGGGATAAAAACCTCTCCCCCTTCTGTTTACGCGGCAACTATGCCAACCAAGGCCGCAAAGGCAAAACGATCTGACACGACGGACCTCCCCAAAAATGGCTCTAATGGCCATACGGTGTCAGACAAGAAAACAAAGACGGAAACCTGGCGCGAGCTCGGACTCACGCGCGAAGAAATTCTCAACGATTATCGAATATCGCATCAAAGTCGATTAGCGAGTCTGCTCGGCCGGCGCGAAGTGCTGACCGGCAAGGCGAAATTCGGGATTTTCGGCGATGGCAAAGAAGTCCCGCAGGTTGCCATGGCACGCGCATTCAAAAACGGCGACTGGCGTAGCGGCTACTACCGCGATCAGACGTTCATGTTCGCTGCGGGCCTCTACACTATTCAGGAGTTCTTCGCACAGTTGTATGCCCATACGTCTATCGAGGCCGAACCTGCATCGGCCGGACGGATGATGAATGGCCACTTTGCTACGCGGAGTTTGAAAGAGGACGGCTCATGGAAAGACCTCATGAAGCAGAAGAATTCGTCCGCGGACATCTCGCCGACAAGCGGACAAATGCCACGCCTGGTCGGACTCGCGTATGCTTCAAAACTTTTTCGCGAGACACCAGTATTGCAGGAGGGCTTCGAACAATTCTCCGATCACGGTAACGAAGTTGCGTTCGGCACGATCGGCAATGCCTCGACCTCTGAAGGATTATTCTGGGAAGCGTTCAATGCCGCGGGTGTGCTGCGTATCCCAATGGCAATTAGTGTGTGGGACGATGGCTACGGTATCAGTGTGCCAGCTAAATACCAGACGTGCAAAGAAGATATTTCTGCCATACTCCGAGGATTCGAGACGAACGAGTTTGGTGAAGGCTATCTGATTTACCGAGTCAACGGGTGGGACTATGCAGAGTTGGTGAAGGCCTATCGCGAAGGCACCGAGCGCGCCCGCAAGGAGCATACACCGGTATTCCTTCATATCGCGGAGCTGACTCAACCACAAGGCCACTCGACTTCAGGTTCGCACGAACGCTATAAATCGAAAGAGCGCCTCGAGTGGGAGGATCGGCATGATTGCGTCAAGCGCATGCGCCAGTGGCTTATTGACTCCGGCATTGCAAGCGCGGAAGAAGTTGATTCGATTGAAGCCGAGGATAAGAAGATCGTCGATCAAGCCAAACAAGCCGCGTGGGATGGATATCTTGCACCGATTCAAACCGGCATTGCGGAAGTGAGCGCAATCTTCGAGCGCATAGCGGCGCAGGTCGAGAGCGGGAGCGAGGTCCTTGCCATCAAGGATTCGCTGAACGCGATCAAAGAGCCCTTCGATAAGGACGTATACAGCGCAGTCGGGAAAGTGCTCCGCCTCGTGAAGAATCCTGCTATCGCCGCAGAATTACTGGCATGGAAATGTCAGGCGGATGCCAGGCACTTCGACGAGTATACGTCGCACATTTATAGCGAGAGTTCGGAGTCCGCGTTACGGGTGCCGGAGATCAAAGCAGAATACACTGGCAACGAAGCCAAGGTGGATGGCCGCCAGGTGATGCAGGCCTGTTTCGATCATGCCTTGGCACGCGACCCGCGCATCTTTGCCATCGGCGAGGACATCGGCGTGATCGGCGATGTCAATAAAGGCTTCGAAGATTTACAGGCGAAGTTCGGTGAAAGCCGCGTGACCGATACCGGCATTCGCGAGGCGACCATCGTCGGTCAGGGCATTGGCGCTGCGATGCGCGGTCTGAGACCGATCGTCGAAATTCAGTACATCGATTATTTACTGTTTGCACTTCAAACAATTTCGGACGATCTGGCAACAGTACGATGGCGGACCAAATCCGGACAGAAGGCGCCGGTCATCGTCCGAACGCGTGGTCACCGATTAGAAGGCGTGTGGCACTCCGGCTCGCCGATGGGTATGATCCTGAGTGCGCTGCGTGGAATGTACGTGCTCGTGCCGCGAAACATGACACAAGCCGCCGGCTTTTACAATACCATGTTCCGCTCGGACGATCCAGCGCTCATTGTGGAAGTGTTAAACGGTTATCGTCTCAAGGAGACAATCCCCGCAAACATTGGTGAGTTTACGGTACCGCTAGGCATCCCGGAAATCTTACGCGAAGGATCGGACATTACGCTCGTAACGTATGGCGCGTCGTGCCGCATTGCGATGGACGCGGCGGTCGAACTCGAAAAACTTGGAGTCTCGCTCGAGGTAATCGATGTGCAGACCTTGTTGCCGTTCGACATTCACGGCAGAATCCTGGAGTCTATTAAGAAGACCAGCCGTATCATCTTCTTAGACGAAGATGTCCCCGGCGGAGCTTCTGCGTATATGCTCCGAGAGGTTCTCGAAAAGCAGGATGGATATCGCTGGCTCGATGCGAAGCCGGTGACGCTCACCGCGAAAGACCACCGTCCGGCCTATGCGACAGACGGCGATTATTTTTCGAAACCACAAGTCGAAGACGTCCTCGAAGCCGCATACTCGCTCATGCGCGAGAGCGACCCGACCCAATTTCCAGAGATCTGGTAATCGTATGGCTGATCTTGTGGCCAAACCTATGGCTGCGTAACAGTCACGGTCAGGCGCATTCCGAGATCGGAGTGACCCAATAAGGGGCAATAGATATCATATTGTCCCGGTGCGAGATGCGCGGTTAAATCCGCGCTCTGTCCGGGGAGGATCTCGGCTGGTAGCTGTTGCTCGACACTACCACCTTTGATCTTGAAGTTATGATTGTGCTCCCCCATATTCGTGATATGGAACGAGACGATTGGACCCGGAAATGCGGTCGGCATGTGGATGTGGTACTCATCCTCGGTCACTTGGACAATACTGCCCGTAGCGGTTTTATTAAAGGTTGAGCCATTCGTAGACTTTTGGGAGCTGGTGCATCCCACGACGAAAAGTCCAATAGCGCAGAGTATGGATAAGAGATAGGGATTACGGTTGTAGCTCATGATAATATTCCGAAATAACTCGGAAAACTACAAGGCCTATGCCGCCTGTCACCGGATGAGTTGACTTATGTTGACAACTATGTGTGACGTGATCCTGGGACTGTCTTATATTTGACTCGCGATGTGCACCAGGAGGGACTCGAACCCCCAACCCTCGGTTCCGAAGACCGGTACTCTATCCATTGAGCTACTGGTGCTGCTGACCGACTAACTATCGAACACACATCTGCGTTCGGAAAAACCTACTGAGGGAACCGGCTTTTGCGAGTTGGTGTAAAAGCAATGGTAAGAAAACTTGACGGTTGCCTGGAAGATATCCCTTAAGCTGAGAACTTGTACTTAAACGCTTTGTTTTTCGCCAAAATTGCAGCGACCGTATCAGAAAGAGCCGGAAATGCAGTCTGACATTTCATCGGGAATGTTGGAAGAAATGCCTTTCCAAAATTCGAATGCAGAATTATCCCGATTTCACATGAGACTGAAAACAGTCCTCGATCATTCGGACCAGGCAATTAGCTCGGTCGATCGGGATCGCCGCCTGGTTGCTTTCAATTCGATCCTGGAGGAGATCATGCAACGGATCTACGGCGTCCAACTCACCCAGGGGATGGACCTCGGAGCATTTCTTCCACCGGGCGAGGCTTCGTTTTGGAATGATGCCTACGATCGCGCATTCGCCGGCGAGCAATTCTCCGTTGAACGACCCTACGATACGCCCGCGGGCCGATCGATTATCCAATTTTCGTTCAACCCGATTCGCAGTGGAGATGAGATCGAATCCGTCGCAGTTTTTGGGAAAGACGTGACCGCGACTTGGGAGGAATCGAGACAGTTGGTGACCTCCGAAGCACAGTACCGGATGTTATTCGAAAGTAGTCCCCTTGCAATGTGGGTGATCGATCCGGAAACGCTCCGAATCCTGAAGGTCAATCCTGCGACCTGCCGGCAATATGGCTACAGCCTGGAAGAATTTACGAGTTTGACAATTTGGGACATTCGCCCACCTTCGGAACGAGAACGGCTCAAAGATCTTCTGCCACTCATGGCGAAGGAAGGAAACTCCGTGCGTGGCATCCAACTCCACCAGAAGAAAGATGGAAGCCTCATTCATGTGGACGTGAATAGCGGCCCCATTGAATATCATGGGAAACCCGCGCGTATCGCACTTTTGAAGGATGTAACGGCACAGGTTCGTGCTGAGCAAGAGTTGAAGGAAGCGAACGAGCGGTTTCAACTCGCCTCCAAAGCGGTCAATTCGATGATTTACGATTTGAATTTGACTACCGGCGAGTCCAGACGGTCGGCCAGTCTTCTGGCCTTATTGGGATATGACCCGATCGCGGAGCCGGAGACGGCAACGCTCACGTGGTGGCAGTCCCGCATTCATCCCGAAGATCTCGCCATAGCAAACGGGGCGGTCATTCAGCAGTTTCCGAACGGTAAGATTTGCGAAGCAGAATATCGAATGCTTCATAAGGACGGTCACTGGGTATGGGTTTGGGATCGAGGCATCGTATCCTATGATGAATTGGGAACAGCAACTCGTCTCGTTGGAGCCACGCATGATATTACCGCACGTGTTAAGTCCGAGCGCGATCTGGGACAAGCCAATGACCGGTTTCGGCTGGCTGCCGATGCGGTCACGGCTGTCATCTATGAGTGGAACATTCAGACCGGCGAGTTCATCGATACGCCGGGACTCTTTCCGCTCCTTGGGTTCGATCCCAATGTTGACCTGTTTACTCGCAAGCTCGATTGGTGGCTCAGCCGAATCCATCCCGAAGATCTTCCTGGTGTTCGCGAGATTGTGAAGAATGCATTGCGGCACGAGAAGCAATATGAGATGGAATATCGCATTCAACATCGGGATGGATATTACATTTCGGTCTGGGACCGTGGGGTCATCGAGCGTGACAATCGGAACTGGGCGGTACGTGTTGTCGGAAGCGCGCAGGACATCTCCGAACGGAAAACCCTCGAAGCTCAACTCGAGCAGGAGCGTAACCAAGCGCTCAGCGCCAAGGAACATGCCGAGGAAATGAGTAAATTGAAATCGAGCTTTCTCGCCAATATGAGTCACGAGATCCGCACGCCCATGACGGCAATCCTGGGGTTTGCGGGAATCCTGGCCGAGCGTGTGACCGATCCTGAATTGAAAGACTATGCGTCCATTATCGAGTCGAGCTCAACACGCCTCCTTGGGACGATCAACAGCATTCTCGATTTGGCCCAAGTCGAGTCCCACCGCGTGGTCCTCTCGCCGTTGATGGTGGATGTGAATGCGGAAGTGCAGCGCACCTGTGCATTGCTTGAACCGCTCGCGGCGCGCCGAAAACTCCGCCTACGGTTTACACCGACGCTCCAAAACGCAATGGCCCTCATCGATCCGCAACAGTTCGAGCGTGTGGTGACAAACCTCGTCGGTAATGCAATCAAGTTTACCGAGCAGGGTGATGTTACTATCCGGATTCTCACCGCATCGGACTGCCTGGAAAACGTACCAGCGGGATTTCATTCGTTTAAGATTGGCGATGAGCTCTTGAGCGGCGACTTTCGACTGGTTGTTGAGGATACCGGTCTTGGGATCGCGGAGGAGCGATTGCCAAACATCTTTGAAGAATTTCATCAAGTATCGACAGGCCTCGACCGGACCCATCAAGGCACAGGCCTTGGATTGACGATTGCAAGTCACCTCGTACTGGCCATGGGCGGCTCGATTGAAGTGCACAGCGCCCCCGGTGCCGGAAGCCGGTTCGTGGTGCAGTTGCCCCGCAATCTGCCGCAAGGCGTGGAGGTAGCTTCGCCTGTACCAATGGTAGATACAGAACCAGTGGTAGAGACAGAACCAGAAGTCATGCGCTCCATCCTGCTCGTGGAGGATTCGCCCGAATCCGTGAAGCTTGCCGAAGCATTACTACGACCGCGATACAATGTGATCCGGGCAACCAATATCTTTCAGGCACGGCAATCACTCGCACAAGTGCTTCCCGACCTGATTCTGATGGATATCAATCTCGGTGAGTTCACTACCGGGCTCGATCTGACGCGCGAACTCAAACGCGATGCGCGCACGGCCAGCATTCCGGTTGTTGCGGTGACTGCCTTTGCCGGACAGACGGATCGGCAAACCGCACTCGATGCCGGCTGCGTCGATTATCTCACCAAGCCGTTCACAAGCCAACAATTATACAAGGTTCTAGAGAAAAACCTCCAACCCGTGGGCTCGGCGCGCTGAGTCACGGCATATCTCGCATCAGAATTGTTCTTGTCTGGGGTCAGTTGCGTATCGATAATGCGAGCTTGCCTGCTTTTTTTCTTCCTGCTTTCTTTTTCCGCTTACACCCGCGCTCAACCCGCCACCGCCGAGGATCTACTCGGTAGCTGGGCCGACCTTTCTTCCAACGGGTTCACTCCCCGTGGAGCGTTCACCACATGCGTAGTGGGCGGCAAGATATATGCAATCGGTGGATTCAACGGACAATCCTACATCAACCGGCTTGAAGTGTTTGACCCTTCGACAAATTCCTGGGACACTGTAGCCACGACTGGAACATTCACACCTCGAAGAGGACTCTGCTCGGTCGCGATCGATGGGAAGATCTATACGTTTGGCGGTGCGAACGCCACGGGGGCGCTGAACACCGTCGAGATTTTCGATCCCGTCTCGAAGGCATGGTCCGCACCTATGATGAGCGGGACCTATACGCCACGGTGGCGTTCCGCCGCTGTTTTCCTAAATAATAGGGTGTTTGTGCTGGGTGGTTACGATATGAACAACGGTGTGCTGAACACTCTGGAAGTTTTCGACCCAACGACGAATGAGTGGTCGACACCGGTAACCAGCGGAACGCTCACCCCGCGCTCCGATCTTACAGCCACAATCATCGGTGGGAAAATCTACGCTATCGGCGGGCAAGGGAATGCCTCGCTGCCTTCACCGGAAGTGTTCGATCCTACGACGAAAACCTGGTCTGTTCCGACGGTCACGGGTACTTTTACGCAGCGACAAGGACTGTGCGCTGCCGTTATTGATGGTAAGATTTATACCTTTGGCGGATTCGATGGATTCAGTTATCTGAATACCTTCGAACTGTTCGATCCCGTCTCGAACATGTGGACCAGCCCTTCAACATCGGGCACGCTGCATGGAAGTGCGGGGCTCTGCGGGGCACTGTGCGGCGGTCGAGTCTATGTGATGGGTGGGCGAGACGGCACTGGCTTCTTGAATATGAACGAGGTGTTCACTCCCGCGCAAAGTAGCGTTTCGCTCTTCCCTTCCAGAGGCTCGATTGCAGTTTATCCAAACCCAACGGATGGCCGCGTCACCATACAGGCTGGGTCGGAAAGTCCTTTGCATATCACGATCACAAATCTCCTCGGGCAAGTCCTGGTGACCGAGGACATCGAACAGCATCCCTTGAATAGCACCGTTGACCTTTCCAGTTTACCGAACGGAGCGTATCCAATTCGAATCCGGACCGGGACTTCGGAGATCGAAGAGATGCTTCTGAAACAATAGGATGATTACTCGTCGCACGTTTTTGCATCGCGCGGCTCAGGCCGGGATTGCCGCCGCCGTGTCGCCGGAGCTGTTCGCGTGGGTCCAAAGCCATCCACGTGCGCTCTCGCTCGATCCTCAGCCGCTCCGGATTCCTCCTGTCATTACGGGTGGCGATTTGACACTTGCACCGGGTACGTTCCGCGTGTATCCGGATGTCGAGACGAACTTGCTCCTCATCAATGGCTCGTTCCCTTCGCCGACGATCAAAATAAGAAGGGGCGATACGTTTGCGGCAACGGTCCACAATCAGTTAGCGGAAGAAACCGTGCTCCACTGGCATGGCGTCGATGCTCCGGCCGCCGCGAGCGGTCACCCGATCGATGTCATCGCTACGGGATCATCCTATAGCGTCTCCTTCCCGATCGTTCAGCGTGCCAGTATCAATTTCTATCATCCTCATCCGCACATGGCGACAGCCCGGCAGGTCTACATGGGCATGGCCGGCTTCTTCCTGATTGAAGACGCGGAAGAACTGGCGATGGGACTCCCATCCGGCGAGTACGATGTCCCATTGATGGTCCAGGATAAGCGAGTGGACGCAAACCGTCAACTCATCTACAATCCGACCGGAGCAGACATCATGAGCGCCTGGCTTGGTGATACGATCCTGATCAATGGTACGCCAAACCCGTTCCTCGCCATTGCGCCGACACTGTACCGCTTCCGAATTGTCAACGCATCGAACGGCCGCTTTTACAAACTCGCGCTCTCGGATGGCAGCGTGTTTATCGTGATTGGAAATGACGGCGGCTTCCTCGATGCGCCGACATCCGTTACTTCCGTGAACCTTGCACCGGCGGAGCGGCTGGACGTTCTGATTGATTTCTCGCGCTATGCTCAGGGGCAGTCTGTGACGCTCAAATCATTGTCATTCACGTTCAGCGATGCACCGGGCTCCGGGGCCGTGCCGCAAGGGGCCGAACTCAACTTGCTGGAATTTCAAATCAGCAAGACTGGTACCTCCGGAGGGACGATCCCGACGACACTCCCGGCCATTATTCCACATACTGTGGCCGATGCAAAGCGAACCCGTGTCTGGACCTTCGCGGCGCTCCATCATATCAACGATCTCCAATACGACCTTACGCGCATCGATGCCCATGTCCCCTTCGGCGATCTCGAACAATGGACGTTCCAGAGTGAAGGAGCGAACACACACCCGGTCCATGTGCATGGCGGGCAGTTTCAGGTGGTCGACCGCGATGGGAATCCGCCCGATGTCCATGAGCGCGGATGGAAAGATGTCATCCGCCTCGATCCGTTTGGGAAAGTGAATGTGCTGATGAAGTTCGACAAGTATCCCGGCCTGTTCGTCATTCACTGTCACAAATTGGAGCATGCGGACGCTGGGATGATGGCGAATTTCCAGGTCGATCCGCAGAGTGGAGTGGACGAGTCAGCTGCGGACGCGTCCTCGCTCGACATCATTCCGAATCCTGCAGCCGATGCTACGAATCTGCATTTCCCGACATTGAGAAGCGACGAGAGCTTAACAGTCGTCAATGCCCGGGGCGCCACCGTGGTGAAAGAGACCCTTTCGGCAGGGACAGATCGATACCTGTTACTCACGAATGGCCTCGCGTCCGGAACGTATACGATTGAGTTAGGCCGGCTAACTGCCCGACTGCTCGTGATGCGGGCGGACGCGGCGCTCTGTCGTTAATGTGCGACGATGAACTTCTGCATCGACCGGATTCCCGAAGATTCGATGATGCAGTAATACAATCCATTTGGAAGGTCGGATACGTCGAGCGATCGCGCCCCAGGGTCAAGAGAAACGCGCGGACTTTCGCTCGATACGATCGATCTGCCGAGCGCATTGAGGAGAACAGAGAGTCCCTGAATTGACCCGCTTGCCGCGGTAATGGTTACCTCGTTCGAAGCAGGATTCGGATAGCACTGGAACGAACCTCGAACCGGCTGAGCGATTCGAACGTCACTGCGGACAGTATCGTCCTTGAAACGGGCGACCATAAAATTTAATTTGCCATTTTGCCTTGTGCCGCCAAAGCCCATGTAATGTTTTCCGCCGATACCGACGAACTGAATCAAGTAATTCGAATATAGACCGTGATCCAAATCGATCACGGCCATACCCGTGCGGTTGAAGGTCGGATCGGGAACGCCCTCGAGATCGATACGAGCGGTCGCGGACTGTTCGATCGTCCTTCCGACACTGCCGTTGACGACCGTCTTGCCGTTGTTCGCGATGTTAATGCCTCGAGCCGTCGCATACGGAGCGATCGGAATTGTTGAGAGGCCGTACGTTCCGTAGGAGCTATCGATCGCTCCATCGGAAGTAAAGCGAACCAGCGTGAACGGTCGTGTCTGCGAGGCACCTTGTAGTGGCGCGGCAACCAGGAGATCGAAGTTTTGTTGAATCGCCGAGACAATCTCTGTGTCTGCGGTCAAGACGATCCCCGTGTTCTTGACCCCGTTCACGCCAAACGATGAATCCGGTTGCCCGGATGCCGTCAGGCGTCCGAGAGCGATCACGGATTTCCCTCCGGTCTCCAAGACGCCTGTAAAGATGACAGTCGCATTCTTCGAAAGAAAGCCGCTCACGGAATGGACGTTCGACGGAAGAAAGCCCATACCGTTCGTGCCGAACGCGGAGTCGGGCGATCCGGCCGGACCGAAGCGAACCGCATAGAACCCGGTTGAACCGTTCGCGCTATTGGCAGTGATGCTACCGCAGGCGATGAAGGCGTTGCCAGCCGGGAATAAATTTCTGAATTCACCGCGCGATGCCGCATCGTGTCGGAGAACGGCGCGCCCGTTGGTACCAAAGCTTGAATCGGGCTCTCCGTTCGACTTAATTTTGAAGAGTGCAGGGACCTGGTCGCCGGCAAGATCCGTCAGGCCGCTCACGCCCGCGGCGAGTACCGTCATGTCTGGCTGCATGTAGATGCGATTAGGGTAGTCGGATGGGCCCCACGAGAGAACAGCGCGACCATTTGTGCCAAAGGTCGAATCGAATGTGCCTTCTGGATTCAAACGAATCACTCCAAATCTCTCGAGTGCTGGGTCCGCAGTTCCGACTTTACCGCAAACTGTGATCTTGCTTCCAAAATAGACGTAGAAGTCGGTTGCTTCATCATCGTATGCGCCAAGCGCGGTCTCGACTTTTCCACCCATTGCCTGAGCGAAGGTGGTGTCAACGATCGCAATGATCGAGGTTTGCGCCGAAGCGATTATGGGAAACGCTATTGGAGCAAGCAGCAGGAAGAGGCATGCAGTAATGCTGCCGATTGACGGGCAAGAGAAAGATTTCACAACTGTTCAACTCCCGGTCAAGTCATTTGGATTCCAATCCCACAAATCAATCCATAACAATCAACGCCTGCGGCGGCAGCCCCGGCCCTCAGTACCGCGGCGGAAATGGACCCCTGGGGTAAGATTGCCGAGCACGGGCTCTCACCCATCGCTGCCGGTCCTTCATCAGTTCGATGTACTCGAGGGCGGGATAAGCTACAACCCCTGATCATTGTAGATCGTACAAAACGTCCATTCCCGCGGAAGGGACCGCCCCAAGGCTGCAACAGTTTCAGCGTTCATTCCCCTTGAAAAATACACCTGCCGACTAACCACTTCGGAAGGAAGTAGTCCGAATCGAGCGAGAGGGCAGTTTCGGTTTTCGCTCTTGCGGGAATAGTCGATAAATATGTTTTCCCACATTAGTCTAGCGTATGCAGGCGGAAAACCATCGGACAAACCCGCACATTACAAAGGCGGAGGTGAAGTACCCTAAAACCATCCCGGCGTCGTGAGGGCACTACTTATTAGGCGACGCCGTTGTGACCCGCCCTTGAAAAAGGGGTCATTTACAGTCGGAGGCATGTGCGTTACGGGCCGTGCGGGCGCTCCGGATTATTAACCATTTCGTGCCCGGAGATTAGAAGACACCATGACAGACATTAACGAACAAATTTCGCCGGTAGCGGCGGATGCTACCACTGACACAATCAGTGCCACTCTCGAGGCACCAGTTACTAACGGTCACCATCATCCGGAGACAGAACTCGCGGAGATTGCAGAACCTGCCGCACCAGCCACAGCACAGATCGCTCCGGATGTGACGCCGGCGGCTGTGATTCCGGCAACAACTGAAGCAAAAGAGCGCAAGAAACTGCGGCCCACGACCTCCTCTACGATACGATCGAACCAGGGTGGTGGACGCGATCGCGGCAATCTGACGATCATCGATCCCAACATTAAGCTCGGCGGTGGATACTCCAAGGAAGAGCACGCCGAACTCGAAAAATTGTATGGCGGTGCGCTTTCACCGCTCAAAGATGGCGAGATCATCAAGGGTCGCGTCGTTGCCATCACGGATGGAGAAGTCACGATCGATATCGGCTTCAAGTCCGAAGGCGTGATCTCCAAGAGTGAGTTCAATCTTTCACCGGACCTCGCGACCGGCGATGAAGTCGAAGTATTTTTAGAGTCGATCGAGGATAAGGAAGGCCGCCTCGTGCTTTCGCGCAAGCAAGCGGAGTTTACCCGCACATGGCAGCGCATCATTGAAGCACAAAAGACCGGCGAAATCCTGCAGGCCAAGTGCATGCGCCGTATCAAAGGCGGTATGGTCGTGGATGTTCTCGGCGTCGAGGCATTCCTTCCAGGCAGCCAGATCGATGTCAAGCCGGTGCGCGATTTCGATGCGTTCCTCGGCAAGACACTCGATGTTCGCGTTGTGAAGATCAACTTCCCGAACGAGAATGTCGTCGTCAGTCACAAGGTCTTGCTCGAAGAGCATTTGCTCGATCAGCGCAAGGAAATCGTCGAGAAGCTCGAACGCGGACAGGTGCTCGAAGGCACGGTCAAGGCGATCGCGGATTTCGGTGCGTTCGTCGATCTTGGTGGTATCGATGGTCTCGTACATATCACGGACCTCACGTGGGGCCGCGTGCAGCATCCATCCGAAGTGGTCAAGCTCGATCAGGTCGTTACCGTGGTCGTGCTCGATTACGACGAGAACAAGCGCCGGATTTCGCTCGGCATGAAGCAGCTCACCCCGCATCCGTGGGCCGAGATCGAACAGCGCTATGCCGTTGGCCAGCGCGTCAAGGGCAAGGTCGTTTCGATGACGGACTACGGTGCGTTTATCGAACTCGAAAAGGGTATCGAGGGCCTCATCCACGTCAGCGAAATGTCGTGGACGCAGCATGTGAAGCATCCATCATCGCTGCTCACGTTGGGCGCCGAGACAGAAGCAATCATCCTCAACATCGATCAGGATTCGAAGAAGATTTCGCTTGGACTCAAGCAGCTCGAGCCCGATCCCTGGACCCTCTTCCTCGAGAAGTATCCGATGGGATCGAAGCATCATGGCATCGTCCGCAACATCACACAGTTCGGCGCCTTTGTCGAACTCGAGCCGGGTGTCGATGGTCTGGTCCATATCAGCGATCTGTCGTGGACGAAGAAAGTTCGTCATCCAGGTGAAGTCCTGAAGAAGGGCCAGGAAATCGACGTGATGATCCTCGGGATCGATCTCGAGAATCGTCGTATCTCGCTTGGTCACAAGCAGGTGCTCGATAATCCGTGGGAGAATCTCGAGACGATCTACGGTGAAGGCAAGGATGTCGAAGGAAAGATCGAGCGCATTATCGAGAAGGGCGTTATCGTCGAGTTGCAAGACCCGTCGGGACTGGGCATCGATGGCTTCGTGCCAATTTCGCAGCTTGCATTCTTCCCGATCAAAACGATTTCGGATTCTTTCCACATCGATGACACACTGAGCCTGCGCGTCATCGAGTTCGATGCAGAGAACCACAAGATCGTGCTATCGGCAACCGAGTGGCTTAAGTCGCAGGACCGCCAGGCACTCGAAGAGTTCAACGCGAAGCATCCGATTCCGAAGGAGACGTTGGAAGAGATGCAGAAGCGCCGCGAAGAGCCCGCCGATGGCAAGCCACGTCGTGGCCGCAAGAAGACCACACCGGCCGAAGGCACTGGCGAAGTCGATCTCGCGAAACTCGTCGAGCAAGCACCATCACCGAAGGAGCTCGGTCACTTCGATCTCCCCGAGGAAATGATGGAGCCCGCGCCACCCGCGCCGGGTGAAGTCGTGCCAGAGCCGACAGACGAAGTCGAAGGATAATCGGCTTTAATAGTTGTTTCAGAAGCGGCGTCGATCGAAAGACCGGCGCCGCTTTTGGTTTTATCTGGATCCCTGGGGCTTGCGCCGCCAGGCTAAATCCTTCCGCCGCTTCGAGGCTGATGCGTAGCTGCGGAGCAGCGAAAGGTCTTAGCCTGGCGGCGTGAGCCCCATGTCGTATTTTTCGTATCTTTGCATCGAAAGGAGGTCCTCCCACGATGCCACAATCATATTCATCTCTCTTCTTCATCTCTCTTCGTTCATCTGATTTTTAGCACGAAGTATCGCGAGCCGCTTATCAAGCCCGAGTGGAAGGACCGGCTCTACGGCTACATCGGTGGGATTCTTCGCGATCAGCATCATACACTCATCGCGGCGGGCGGCATGGAGGACCACATTCATTTGCAAGCCCTCATCACACGCGAGGCGGCGCTGAAAGACATCCTCCGCCTGATTAAGACGAATTCCTCGAAGTGGGTTTACGACGAGTTGCACCAGAAGTTCGAGTGGCAGCGCGGATATTGCGCGATTAGCGTCAGCCCGTCCGCAACGCACTCGGTCGAGCGATACATCCACAATCAGGAATCGCACCACCGAAAGCAGAAGTATGAGGATGAGGTCGTGGGCATTTTGGATGCATGCGGCATCGAGTATGACTTGCGGTGGTTGTTTGAGTGAGAGGCGATCGGAGGGGCGGCGCCTCTTTTGGTTCTTGGAGGTAGTGAGAAGTGACCTTGCGGAACCTGGAGAGACGTATTATCTTCGTTGTATGAAATGGATGCGAAACACGGGCCGCCTCGTTCGCTCATTGGAGCGAGAGTATCCCGCTGGCCCGAGCGAAATCCGCTCGATGCCACCTCACTTTCGCCTGGGTGCTACTGGTACGTGCTTCGTGGCGACGGCTGGATGCAGAGCGGGAAGGGGATGAAGCTGTCTGAGCCTTGATTTTGAGAGATTCTAGAGATTAAGAAATGAGACTTGCAGCCCCCAGCTAAGACAGCAAAATCGCCTATAATCATGGTTTAGAGGGCGCTTCACTCAACCGGGAAATGACTTTGCCCCGTCGTGTGTTGGGTTTATCTGTTCAGTAGCGGAAATGCGCGCAGTGTCCTCTATTACACGATTCAAAGGAAATTATTGAATACCGCAGGGACTCACCCTCCGATCATCCAAGGCGGGATGGGCGTGGCTATTTCTGGTTGGCGCCTGGCTCGCGCTGTTTCGCGGCAGGGGCAGCTCGGCGTCGTGTCCGGAACGGTGCTGAACGTCGTCTTCGCTCAGCGGCTCCAGGATGGTGATATCGGTGGTCATTTGCGTCGCGCGTTGGCCAAGTTTCCTGTCCCCGCCATTGCGGAGCGCATCCTTAAGCAGCATTTCAACAAGCAGCGTTCCACGGGACGCCGTGCCGTCCACAGCGTCCCGATGTTCACGCTCGCCGCTGGGGCGGAGTTGCTCGCGCTCACGATCGCCGCGAATTTTTGCGAGGTGTATCTTGCCAAGGAAGGCCACACCGGCGTCGTAGGCATTAACCTGTTGGAGAAAGTCCAACTCCCAAATCTGGCGTCGCTTTATGGTGCCATGCTTGCGGATGTGGACTATGTGCTCATGGGCGCCGGCATCCCGCGCGAAATTCCCGGAATTCTGGATCGCCTCGCCAATCACGAGACGACTACCATGCGCATCCAGGTAGATGGCGCCGCCTCCTCCGACGAGGAAACGCGAATGTCGCTCGATCCGAAAGCCGTGCTTGGGATGACATTGCCTCCGCTACGTCGTCCAAACTTCCTGGCCATTGTTTCATCCGACGTTCTTGCACAGATGCTCGTGCAAAAAGCCAACGGCCGCATCGATGGCTTCGTGATCGAGAACGCGCTTGCCGGCGGGCACAATGCGCCGCCCCGTGGCCCATTGCGTCTGACCGAATCGGGCGAGCCAGTTTATGGGCCGCGCGATGCCGCCAATCTGGAGAAATTCCGGGAGTTGGGTCTTCCTTTTTGGCTCGCCGGAGATTATGGAACGCCGACTGCACTGCAGGAAGCACTGGCTGCCGGTGCCACCGGCGTTCAAATCGGAACCCCATTCGCGTTTTGCGAAGAGTCCGGCCTGGAGGAAACGCTCAAGCGGCAGACGCTCGAGCAGGTCGCAAATGGTAACGCGCAAGTCTTTACCGATCCGGCGGCATCACCGACCGGTTTTCCGTTCAAGATTGTCCAACTCGAAGAGACGCTTTCGGATAACGAACTTTACGGTGAACGTCCGCGCCTTTGCCAACTTGGGTTTTTACGATCGACCTACAAACGCCCCGATGGGACTATTGGATACCGTTGTCCCGGCGAACCGGTCAATAGTTACGTGAAGAAGGGTGGCAAGGCCGAGGATACTGTCGGACGAAAATGTCTTTGCAATGCACTCATGGCGAATGTTGGTCTGGCGCAAGAGCAACTATCGGGTTATGTGGAGCAGGGTCTTGTTACCGCCGGTGATTCTTTGCACCGCGTTGGGCATTTTCTGCAAAATGGCGAGCGAAGTTATACCGCAGCCGAGGTGATCGAGTATCTGTTTTCGGATACCAAGGCGAACCATGTCATACATGCCCCTGCCGTGATGGCAGCAGGTTAGGCCCCGGCGACCTTCTATCTCCCCAGGAGCCAATACTCCATGAGCGCAACGCTCTCCCGAAGACGATAATAGAGGAGGTCCAGAAATGATTGTCGAATCCGTGATGGGCAGGCAATTGTGCTCAGCCGATTGAACCGGCACATTTCACTCACGCGCGCAAGATGATACTGATCGCTGATGAGGACAAAACGCGACCAGTTTTGCTTTCCCTGCAACTCTTCGCGCATATAGCGGACCTGCTCCAGAGTTGTATGCGATGTCGTCTCCATGATGATTTGCGAGGCATCGATTCCACGCTTCAGAAGATCTTGCCGGGCAACCTCTGCCTCGGCTAACTCGCCGGGCGCACTCGCTCCGGTCAGGACCAACCGTGGCACGGCCCGCCGGACCAGAAGATCATATCCAACGTCGAGGCGCTCCTGAAGCGCTGGACTTGGCCGGTCACCTAACCCATGTCCACGCCACACCGCCGCACCGAGGACCACACCGGCATCGGCATTGAACCCGATAATCTCTTGCGTACCCGAATAGGTCGGGAACACAAAGGCATATCCAAACGCGAATAGGACGAATAACAGCAGGATCACTCCCGTGTTGCGCAATATCCGAAAGGACTTTGCCCAAACGGAAAGCTGCGGTCTGGAGTGCGTCAGTAGAACGGCCAGTAAGAGACACATGGAGAGTAACAGTGCCACTGCGGCCTCAGGCGAAAAGTCGCTGGCCTCGCTTCTGCGGACGCCATAGTCGAGCCAGAGCATCACGGTCGAAAACAGCGCAAGTGTCAGCGTACGACCTTCCCCGATTCGTCGTGGGAACAGCATGCCCCAACAGGTCAGTGCAACAATGAGGATCGCAAAGCCCAGGGAAAGCAAGTCACTGGTCGTGTTGAGTCGAAAATACTCCGTCGCGAGACCCTGGCCGGAATAGCGCGCCTGAGTCAGAACGATGTATGCGCGGATTTGCTCGAGCAAGACTAAGCCGAGCAAAATCCGACGAAATGTGGTGGATGAGTTCAGAATAATCCGCAAAGACAAAATTTCCCGTCCCATAATTCATAGTGGCGTATGGCACGGCCTTTGACCTTCATCTTAATGGGCTCTCCGAAGCGCCCCCTCGGATAATTTTTCCTTATGTCGAAAGCTATTTCACGGGCTCTTGCGAGAGCCCTACTACTTTGTTGGCTGGTCGCGACCTGGCCATTGGTCTCGAACGCCCAGCGGCTGGTGTATCGCGTGGATCTCACTCATGCCGCGGAGCACTACGCTGCCATCACGATCCAGTTGCTGGATCTGCGCCCAGACACCCTGACCTTTCAGATGCCGGTTTGGGTGCCTGGAATCTACAGCGAATTTCACTATGGCCGGTTCATTAAGGATTTGACCGCGTATGACACGGCCGGGCACGAGCTCTCGATCAAGCGGGTGAAAACCGATCGATGGAAGATCGGAAATGCCACGTCGATCGGTGAGATTCGATACCGCATCGAGAACTCAGCTTCGGACAATACTACGCCCCTCGTTGGCATTGCAAAGATTGACGCAGACGGAGTCTTCGCGAATACAGAGGCACTCTTCGGGTATGTGAATGATAACAAGGACATCCCTGCGACCATCATTCTTACGGTGCCGAAGGATTGGCTGGTGGCGACAACGCTCGAATCCGCGAGCGATGGAGATTTTACTGACGAAGCTCGATTTCATCAACTGGTCTATAAAGTATCAGATTACGAATCGCTGGCAGATGCGCCACTGATCGTTGCGCCCGGTCTGAAGACTTCCTCGTTCGCTGAAAGCGGTGTAAATTATCTCGTCGTTGCCGCCGGCGATGAGAGCTTTCCGATCGACTCCTTTGCGATGCGGGCGCGACGGGTCGTACTTGCAGAGACTTCGTTCTATGGCAAGGTGCCGTTTCGGGAATATATGTTCGCAGTTTATGCAGGTTCCGGTCGTGCCGAACGGTTCGGTCTTGCACATGCCGGATCGAGCATTTTTACCATCGCAGGCGCCGACTGGGCCGCGAACGGAGAGAACGACGAGCACCTGATCGCATCCACATTTTTTAAGACATGGAACGGCAAACAATTCCACATCTCGGCACTCGGTCCGGTTGATTTTGCCTTGCCGCTCTCCGCGCGCTCGCTGTGGTTTAACGAAGGCCTCTCAGACTATTATGCCGATCTTTTGCTGGTGCGCTATGGCTATCTGACCCCGTCCGCATTTTTCGATGCCATCGACCGCTGGGAAGCATGCGCGGAATCGTCCGATCATATTTCGCTCGAAACGCTGTCCGAACGTGCGGCTAAATACGAACCGTCACACTGCGAGGCCTTGCGCGCACGTGGTGCTCTGGCAGCACTGCTCATGGACATCGAGATTCGATCGCGAACGCACGGGCAACGCTCGCTTGACAACGTCCTCCTTCGCATGTCCTCAGAGGCATCGAGCGGGCGAACCTATGATGATAAGAAGTTTATCAACACCATCGAGAAATTCTCCGATACGCCGCTGGATACGATCTACGTACGCTACATCGCCGGCACGGAGCCACTACCGGTCGAGGCCTATCTGGACAAACTCGGGGCGGCAAAAGAATTACCCGAGGCGATGAAGTCCAACGGTCAATTGGGTCTGGACCTGGCATTGAATGCTGCCGGTACGGCGATCATTACAGCAACACCGCGCGACACGGTCGTGCATTCGCCGTTCGAAAAGGGCGATACGGTAACGGCAATCAACGGCGAACGGGTATCGGAGCGAGCAGTTGCCGAGGCCAAAGCCGCTGCTCGACGCGGTGAGCCCGTGAAGTTGAAAGTCGTCCACAACGCACATGCGGTAACCGTGCTCGTTCCAGGTTCGCCTTCGGCAAAAAGCAAAGCATTGGTTAGCGCAAAGGACCGTCCATCTCAACTCGCACTTCGCAAAGCTCTGTTAGGGAAGCGAAAGGTCAAACGTGTTAAGCGTGGTTGAGAATCCGGACACCCCCGACGCCACGGATGTGTTGCGTTTCGCATGTTATCGGATGATTTGACCGCCAGAATTGCGCACGCCCGTTCGATTGATAATCCGGATCCGGGCAAGATCGATTATCAGAATATTGGGGAATTGCTGTTCCGGCAAGCGCGGTATTATGACACAAAACCGTATTTGATCTTCTATGATCTGGCCGGCAACCGAACGCAATTGGGATATAAGGATTTCTTCGCGCTTGTCTCGCAATGCGCCAATGTCATGCATGCGCACGGCATCCGGCGAGGGGATCGGGTTGCAACGATCAGCCACAATCATTCGGATACCGTTCTCCAGTATTTTGCCGCGTGGCTTATGGGAGTCTGTGTCGTCCCGGTCAGTCTTTCAGAGGACGACCACCGCATCCGGTATATCCTTGAGAATAGTCAGGCGAAGCTTGCCTTTTTGAGATCGGACTACTCCGAGCGTATCCTGCCGATTCTCGCGTCGGTCCCCACTGTTGCCTCTGTCCTGCTGTGTGGAGTGGATGTTCCGGGAAGCTTCGAGGACTCGGTCGATCAGGCATCTCCGTTCTATACCAGCCAGGAAGCGGTCACGATCAGCGACGAGGCTCTCATCGTCTATACCAGTGGCACGACGGGCAACCCCAAAGGAGTCGTGCTTACGCAATACAACTTGCTCTGCGATGCCCGGGGCATTACCGAGTGGCACGCGATGACGAATTCTCAGCGGATGATGTGTGTATTGCCGATCCATCATGTCAATGGCACGGTCGTAACGCTCGTCACCCCAATGTACTTTGGTGGCACCGTCATACTCAACCAGAAATTTCAGTCCGAGCATTTCTTCGAACGAATCGTAAACGAGCGGGTGAATGTGGTAAGCGTTGTGCCTACCTTGCTGGCCTTCTTGCTGGAATATAGTAGGACTAACGGGACTCATCGTTTGGATAAGAGCAATGAGAGCAACGAGTCCGCTCTCTCCACTCTCCACTCTCCACTCTCCACTCTCAGGCATATCATCTGCGGCGCCGGCCCGCTCACAGTCGAGTTAGCGCAGGAATTCGAAGAGACGTTCGGCATTTCCATCGTGCACGGCTATGGCCTGAGCGAAACCACCTGTTACTCGTGCTTCTTGCCAATCGATCTCACGCCGGAACAACATCGTCACTGGATGCGCGATTTCGGATTTCCGGCCATCGGTGTGGCGATACCCCAGAACAATATGATGATCGCGGACGAGCGGGGACACGAACTCCCGGCAGGCGAGAAAGGCGAGATCGCCATTCGCGGCGTCAACGTGATGAAGTACTACTACGAAAATGCTGACGCCAATGAGAAGACGTTCAACTATGGTTGGTTTCGGTCGGGTGATGAAGGCTTTTATCAGCTCGACGATCAGACGCGCAAGTTCTTCTTTATCACGGGACGATTGAAGGAACTGATCATTCGCGGCGGCGTCAACATTTCACCGCTCGAGATCGATGAAGTGCTCGCTCGGTGTCCCGGTGTGAAGGCTGCGATTGCCGTTGGGTTCGAGAATGATTTTTATGGCGAAGAGGTCGGTGCCTATGTGCAGCCGAATGAGGGTGCGTCCCTTAATGCCGATGATGTCATCGCGTTTTGTCGCACCGAACTCCCACATGCAAAAGCGCCAAAGGTGATTGTCTTTGGCAGCGATATTCCCGTCACGAGCACCGGCAAATACCAGAGGAACAAGTGCAAGCCGCTCTTTCGGGAGTGGAAAACGGCACAGTTTCGGAAAGGCTAAGTCTATGACTGCTCGAACACTCCGAAATCCCCTTCGTACTCTCTGGTCGAACGGACCAGAACATCGAGCAGTAATTCGCTATCGGTAAGCGCCGGATTTTCGAGACGAATATACTTGTCGAGCCAATCGCTGATACGAACAACCTCGGTGATCTCGATCTTGCGAATATCAATGGATGCCGATACAGACACTGCTGGCATAATTCCTCCGATGTGTGTTAGGACGGCAACGCAATCCGTGCTGAATCATTCCTGCAACGCGCGCAAGACATCTTCGGTCGAGCGCTCGATGTCCGCGCCGCCGGTAAGCCGATTGAATGCACGTTCGAGCGAAGGCTCCCCGGCTTGTTCGAGCAATTCCGGCGCGGTACCAATTGCGATGAGACGCCCTTTGCTGATGATCGCGATACGATCGCAGAGCCGCTCGACCACATCGAGAACATGCGAGGAGAAGAAGATTGTCTTATTGCCTTCGTGCGCGTAGCGGCGAAGCACTTCCTTGAAAATCAGCGCGGCACTGGCATCCAGGCCTGAAAGCGGCTCATCGAGAATCAACACTTCCGGATTATGTGCGAGCGCAGCGATTAGCAGGACTTTCTGCTTCATCCCTTTGGAGAATTCCGAGAGTAGTTTCTTTCGGTCTTCCGATTGCAGATCGAAGAGTGCGAACAACTCATCCCGGCGAGCATGAAGCCGTTCCTTCTCCATGTGTCGAAGTTCACCGATGAGATCGAGATACTCATCGGCCGTGAGGCTCTCATAAAGTACAGCATTCTCGGGCACATACCCGGTGCGCGATTTTACTTCGATGGGATTCTCGACGACATCAAAGCCAGCAACGCGGACCAGTCCGGTCGAGGGTCGGATCAGGCCCGTCAAGACCTTCACCGTCGTCGATTTTCCTGCGCCATTCGGTCCGAGCAGCGCAAAGATCTCGCCCGTCTCGATCCGAAGCGACAAGTCCTCTACGGCAAGAGTGTCGCCGTAACGCCTACTGAGACGAAGGATTTCGATCATGCCTTACTCAACAATATGGTTCGCGCAACAAAAGAAAGTAACGAGTACCGAGCGTAGCACGATTTACTTGGGCATTTTGATTTTCACCGTGATCGGACTGGGGTTCAGTTCGATCCTCGTGTAATCGAGCGTGAGTTTGTCAATTCCAGCATTCGCTTCAATGTGTTTCGGAATCGAGAAGCCATCGAGGAGTGTCCGATTTGAAAAACGAATTGCAACCGCTGGTGGCCCATCCGTTGCCGTGCCATTCCACCGTCGATACCGATCGACAAGGACCGGCGAAGCGGCACTATGACTACTACTCTCCAGATCGATTATTTCCGATACATCCTCCGGGCGCCGAACAATGAGCTGTTCGAGAGTGCCGGAGGTTAATAGTGTGACGGAATCCTCGGCGCTAACGGCATCGATGCCCGGCGCGAGTCCGAACGCAAGATCGCTCATCATTGCGAGTGAAAGGCCACGGAGATGTGTCAACCCTTCCAGGGCATGCGCATCTGTCTTGCCGCTCATCGTTTCGCCATGTAGGACGTCATAAAACTTGTAACCTTCCGGCGCCGCAAGAAAACGCGCCACCTTAATACCGAAGGGTCCTTTGATCTCGATACTCAATGAATCGATTCGGCCTGTCTCGCTGAGTCGCTTGCTTCGCATCACAAAGGTGGCCGAATTCGATTCGCCGTTTTGATCGAGCGTGATATCGCCTTCGACATAGAGAGTACGTGCGACGAAGGATTCAGCATCGAGCGCGGTGCGGAGCCGACCGATCTCGATGGCACTCGCGGCCTTTACGGGTGCGGCTGGCGTGCGGGTCGTGCTCGTGGATGAGGAGCAACCCACAAGGGCAAGCGATGCAAGGGTCGCGGCCTGAAGGATACTAAAACGCGGTATCATAACAATAATACGAAGAATTAATGATATAGTAACAGAAATGCCAGAGTATACAGTCCGACCTCCCAGGTGTTCACTTGACTGCCCACCATCTGGATTGGGAACCTGCCAAAGACAAGTAGATAAAACGCAAATTGGTGTGATCCGGAAAGCTGGCATTCAAATGGACGTAATGGAGTGTCAGCAGCGTATTTGCAGCCTTTAGTGAACATTGAATCATGCCATGAACGGGTAACTCTCCCGTCATAACACCGTAATCGACGCATCGTATTTTTGCCATCACACCGGAAGCTCCATTAATCACCATTCACCTTCGCCCATACATGAAGCCAATTTCTCTTCACGCTGCCATTTTCACAGGACTCCTTATAATTTTTATGACAGGGCAGGGCACGACCGCGCGCGCGCAACTTTCGCACGCAGTTGTCGTACTTAAAGGCACTGTTCGTTCCGAGGATAACGCGAAGCCGACCTCGGTGCGCGTCAGTGTCCGCGTCGTCGGAGATACCGCGCGCGAGATCACCAGCAGTACATCGAACAAGGAGACGGGAAAATATCTCGTGATCCTCAAGCCCGGTAAATCATACTGGGTACACCTCGAAGGCGATTCGATCCTGACGAAGGACGTGCTCATCACGACACCGGAAAGCGAGCACACTCAGCAGATCGAACAGGATTTCACAGTGGTCATGCGAGAGGCGACACTCGAGCGTGATGCCTCACTTCGCAAGGATCAAATGAACTAAGTGTAACTCTCACCGAGCGGCGCGGATGATAAGCAGCATCCGCCCGGAATGACCTCACTCACAGGAGAGTCATTGAAGAAGCAATAGCAGCAGAACACGGCGGCAGGCCCTTAACGGGGACTGCCGTTTTTTTTATGCGTGCTCCAAAATGGATTGCGCCGCTGCTGATCCGGCCACCCAACCGGTCGAGTATGCCGCCTGAAGATTGTATCCGCCAATCTCGCCAGCAATGTCAAGCATCTCCCCGGCAAAATAGAGATTCGGAATAAGCCACGACTTCATCGTTGCAGGTGCCACCTCCGCGAGGCTTACTCCGCCGGCCGTGACCTCGCCGCGATCGACCGGTATATCCGCAACCAGGCCAAAGGAATAGTGTGTGAGTGCCGAGCGCAACCGGACCCGTTCTTCCCGCGTGAGTGCGTGCCACTTCCGGTCGATTGGTAGTCGGGCCTGCGCGAGAATGTGCGGCACAAATCGATTTGGAAGCAACTCCTCGAGCCACGTCTTGATTTGCTGCTGCGAGCGAGTGCCCTGAAGGTCGGTTAGTGTGGTGCGCACTTGCTCTTCATTCATGCCCAGCAAGTTCGCAGCCAATTCAATCGAACCACGTTCGGCATGCACTGCGGCTTCGCGGCTAATACCGAGCACGGTAGGACCGGAGAGCCCGCGGTGGGTCAATAGGACATCGCCCCGCAACGCGCTGAGTGTCTGTTTGTCACGAACAATCAGAAGTTCAATATCACGAAGTGCGATACCGACCAGATCTTGTTCCGGCGGATGCTTCAAATAGATCGGCGCAAGAGCCGCGCGATTCGGCACGATCGTATGTCCGAGCCGAGCGGCATAAGTCAGGCCATCACCGGTCGTTCCCACTTTGCGATAGCTCGTGCCGCCGGTAGCCAGTATCAATGCGTCAGCCTTCAATGACTGCCTATCGGTGACGACTTCCCACGCACCGGCAATAGATTCGATTTTGGTGACGCGCGAATTCAAATGGAGTATGACATTCGCGTTCTGCAATTCCGCTTCGAACGCGGCGAGCACATCATCAGCTCGACCTGAATTGGGAAAGACACGACCATTTTCCCGTGCGTGACACGAGACATCATGCGCGGCGAGCAGCGCAAGCACATCATTGTTGGTATAGGTGTGCAGCGAGAATTTAAGGAATCGTTGCTCGTTCTTTTGCGGGAAGCCCTCCCGCAGTACCTCATTCGTTGGACCTGCATGGGTAATATTGCACTTGCCCCCACCCGAGATGAGAATCTTAATTCCGAGACGTGCATTGCGTTCGAACAGATGTACCGCAATATGTTGCGCATGCTCACGAGCAGTTCGTGCAGCTCCGAGTGCTGCAAAGATGCCGCCCGCTCCCCCACCCACGATCGCAATCGATTTGGTCACATGCGCACAACACCGCTCGCGACAAAACCGATTGAGCGGCGCACCATCAATCGAACAGGGTCATCTCTCCCGGGCGTCGGAAATGCTCCGTGGTGAGTTCGGCATGATCCTGGTTTAAGCCGAGACGTGTGCATGTTTTTTTGAAGACATCCTTGATATAGTCCGCGTACGCACCGGTCCCACGCATGCGGCTTCCAAAATCTGGGTCGTTCATTCGCCCATCGCGCACCATCTCGATCCGTGCGCGCACCTTCTTCGCTTCCATCGGGACATTGCGATCGAGCCATTCCTCGAATATCGGTTTGACAGAATATGGCAGCCGCACCATATTGTATCCGGCGCTGCTGGCTCCCGCATCGCGAGCGGCCTGCAGGATCGCCGGAATTTCCTCATCGTTCAGTCCGGGGATGACGGGACCGATCATCACGCCAGTCGGCACGCCGGCATCGGTAAGCGCGCGCATCGAAGCGAGTCGCCGTTCCGGAGTCGATGTCCGTGGCTCGAGTTTGCGAGCAAGTGCGCGATCGAGTGTGGTGACCGAATGATGCACTGAGACCAGATTCATACAAGCTAATTCGGAAAGCAAATCGAGATCGCGAAGTACCAATGCGTTCTTGGAAATGATCCCGACCGGATTGCGATATGCGAGAAATACTTCAAGCAATTGCCGCGTGATGCCGTAGATTCGCTCGGCCGGCTGATAACAATCCGTGTTGCCACTCATGAGTACGACCTGCGGCTTCCATGACGGCCGATCGAATGCTGAACGCAACAGTTCTGCCGCATCATGTTTGACCATGATCTTCGATTCGAAGTCAATGCCAGCATTAAAGCCGAGATATTCATGCGTGGGCCGCGCATAGCAATAGGCACAGCCATGCTCGCAACCGCGGTAGGCATTGATGGAATACTGAAAGCCCACATCCGGGCTGTCATTCTTAGCAAGAATCGACTTCGTGTGGTCCGGCAGGAATTCTGTTTGAATGACCGGAAGCTCCCGCAGTTCGGGTGCTTCCCAGCCATCTTCGAAGGCTTCGAGCGAGGTCCGTTCGAACCGATTTGGCGTTCGTAATTCTGTTCCGCGGTGCATGACAAGGATAGGTGCCTATAATAGCATAGGCGCGACTTAGATGGAAGGCATGCCGCGAGAACTTTGTTCCTGAATCTTGCAAAGATGACAATAACCGAGCTACAAATCGTAATTCAGGAAAATCAACTGCGACTCGACAGCCAACAGCAGTCGCTGTTGGAGCAGTATGCGCGACTCCTCGCGGAGTGGAACGAGAAGATCAATCTCATCTCTCGCAAAGATACCGATCACATTCTCGACCGGCATATTTTTCACTCTTTGGTGCTCGCCATGCCAGCGATTTGTGATTATGACTTTCGGGATAAGCGCGTGCTCGACATCGGGACGGGCGGAGGGCTGCCCGGTATTCCTCTTAAGATTGCCGTACCTACGCTTGATATTACTCTCGTCGATTCCACACAGAAGAAGATCATGGCCGTGAACGAGATGATCTCAGCCATTGGGCTCACTGGCATTCGAGCCATCGCCGCGCGCGTGGAAGAATTTGCGAAAGTACCGGAGCATTCTCACGCTTACAATGCGATCGTCTCTCGCGCTGTTGCGCCGCTGGAGGATATGGCGAAGTGGTCGCGCGGGTTGCTAAAGCCGGGCGGCGTGCTCTTTTCACTCAAAGGCGGCGATCTCTCGGAAGAAATCAACCGGACGAAACGACTGAAGTTCGTAGCCCACGTTGCGGAGAAACCCCTCGATCTCATCGGCTATCCCGATTTCCAGCGCGATGAGAAGAAGCTCGTGCGCGTGGATTTCAACAAGTAGTTCAGAAATCTGACGCTGGATCGGCACAGACTTTTCATTGCCCTTCTTGCGTTTACCACTCACAAATCCGGCAAATCGTCCGTGTAATCTGTCGCAACCATGGTTGCGACACCCTCAATCCGCGTAATCCAGGTTCTATTCTCAGTTTCGGACCCATGGTCATCTTCACCTTCACCACTCACAACCACCAGCCGCTCGGCAACTTCGATCATGTCTTCGAAGAGGCTTTCGAGAAATCGTACCGGCCGTTTTTCGAGTTGGCCGCGCGCTACCCCATTCGCTTCGCAACGCACTTCACCGGCATTCTGCTCAATTGGATTTCGGCAAAGCATCCCGAACACATCAAGCGATTGCGCGCGATGGTCGCGAGTGGACAGATGGAGATTATCTCCGGCGGATTCTTCGAGCCGATCCTTTCGGTGATTCCCGCGAACGATCAGCAAAAGCAAATCACGTTACTCTCGCAGCGCATCCGGCATCTCTTCGGCACAGAGCCGCGTGGGATGTGGCTGGCCGAGCGCGTGTGGGAGCAGCCACTCGCATCGGCGCTGCACGATGCCGGCATGCGCTACGTGCTGCTCGATGATACACACTTCCTCCATGCGGGGTTGCGCGAGGAGGATTTGAATGGATACTATCTGACGGAAGACTTGGGCAAAACGCTCGCGGTCTTTCCGATCTCGAAGGCGCTCCGGTATACGATTCCCTTTGCTGCAGTCGATGAGACAATCCGCGTACTGCGGGATGCCTCCAGCGAAAACGACACGAATGTCGTCAGCTTTGCCGATGATGGTGAGAAGTTCGGCGTGTGGCCGCGCACCTACGATCATGTCTATGGTTCAGGCGAGCATGCGGGTTGGCTCGAAGAGCTATTCCGCAAGCTTGATGAGAATTCCGATTGGATTCGCATGATGCATCCCGGGGAAGTGATCGACGCACTTCCGCCGCGCGGCCGCGTGTATTTGCCAAACGCAAGCTATGCCGAGATGAACGAGTGGTCGCTGCCAACCGCGCGCAGAACGCACGAGCACGAAGACTTCGTGCACTCACTACATCATGAGAAGCGGTGGGACCATGTGATGCCATTTGTGCGTGGTGGATACTGGCGCACGTTCCTCGCGAAGTATCCCGAAGTCAATCACTTGCACAAACACATGTTGCGCACGAGCGAGCGGTGTGCCGCGGTGCGCGCGCTTGGACTTGACATTGCCGAGGCCGAGCACGAATTGCTCGCTTCGCAGTGTAACGATCCCTATTGGCATGGCGTGTTTGGCGGCGCGTATTTGCCGAACTTACGACATGCGAATTACTCCGCGCTCGTCCGCGCGGACCGGTTGCTCGACGAAGCGGAGCAACTCTCCGGCGTTCGCATGGAATCCCGCGATATCGATTGCGATGGCGCCGATGAGATCGTTCTGGAATCTCGGGAGCTATCGCTCTACGTCAAGCCATCGCTCGGCGGGATGATCGCGGAGATCGACTTCAAGCCGAGGCAATTCCATGCGATGAATGTCATCTCGCGCCGTGAGGAAGCCTATCATCGCAAACTGACCGAGGTGGCACGTCAGCCACATGAAGAAGGCACCAAGTCGATCCATGATATGGTCGAGTCGAAGGAGCCGGGACTCGAAAAGCTTTTGATCTATGACGCTTACCGGCGAGGTTCGCTGATCGAGCATTTCTTCGCGCCGGGAATGACCGCGGAGGCATTGCGGACGAATCAACATCAAGAACTCGGCGATTTCGTGACTTCGGGATTTGAGTCGAATTATGCGGGCGATGTGCTGTCACTCTCAAGATCCGGTACGGTTGACCAGCATTCTGTTCACATGGTGAAAACGCTGGCATTGCAGGATGGTCAGATAATTGTGACCTACCGGCTTACGAACGAATCGCCGGAGCCCGTTCGTTTGTGCTTTGCGTCCGAATGGGCATTCAATCTGCTTGCGCCAACGGCGCCCGACCGCTATTTCGAATCGAACGGTGTGCGCCTTGCCGAGCCGCAGATGAATAGCAGCGGCTCGACTCAGGGAGGACATTTGCGGTTAGTGGATGAGTACTTGCGGCTGGCAATTGCATTGCACGCGCCGAGCGCAAGCCAGATCATCCGCTTCCCGATCGAAACAGTTTCGACGAGCGAGTCGGGATTCGAGCGGATCTTTCAAGGATCGATTCTGATGCCTATATGGACAATTGATCTGCCAGGCAACAAGAAATGGAAGGCTGAGATGACGGTAGGTTTTGAGTCGTTATAGCAAACAAGAATTTGATGATGTCATTGCGAGCGAAACGAAGTGGAGAGAAGCAATCCCGCTCGGGAAGCCCCTTGGCTTCGCGGCAAGGGATTGCTTCCCTCGATACCACGGGACCGTGCTTCGCACTGCTCGCAATGACAGTTGGAATGAGCTTCTCTTTGGAGTGTTTGATATGTCGATGACACCCAAGCGCGCTTCGCGGCAGCAGCCAATCCAAATCGGACTTCCCGGATCGGGACAGGCGGAGCCTGCGATTTCGATTGTCATTCCGACGAAGAACGAAGAGAAACTACTCGAACGGTGTCTCTCGCAATTTACTACCGAGATCCGGCAGCGATTCGCGCTTGAACTTATCGTCAGCGATGGAGGCTCGACCGATGACACGATTGGGATTGCCACCGCCTACGCGGATTCCATTGCGACGCATGAAGGCGCGTGGCGGCAAACGATTGCCGAAGGGCGCAACCGTGGCGCCTCACTTGCGCGTGCCGATTTGTTGCTCTTCCTGAATGCCGATACGCTGCTGGCCGATGCCGCGCAATTTCTCGAACGCGCGCAGCAGCGGTTTGCTGTCGATGAAGGACTCGCCGCGATTGCCACGCGTGTCGAAGTGTTTCCCGAAGAGCGGCGATTAAGTGACCGGCTGTTCCATGCGTATTTCAATCGCTATGTGAAGATCTGCAATGCATTTGGACTCGGCATGGGCCGCGGCGAGTGCCAGATCGTTCGCCGCAAAGCCTTCGAAGCATTGCGCGGATACAATCCCGGCATGGCCGCTGGCGAAGATTTCGATCTCTATCGCCGATTGCGTTCGATCGGCAGCATTCGGTTCGATCATGCGTTGCTCGTCTATGAGTCCCCGCGCCGCTACCGCAAGTATGGCTACCGGCATGTGTATTTCGATTGGATCAAGAATGGCTTCGCCGTCCTGCTCAAGAACCGATCGAGCGATCAGGTGTGGGAAGAAGTCCGGTAAAGAATGCATAGCGAGCCGCCGCTTCCAGCCACCCGCTATGCATTACACATCCACCCGTTACTTCCTATGGAGTCTCTCGCTTCCATGAACCCGAACCGCCACCCGTCCAGATGAAGCGTTCGGACTGTGTCGGATAGATGAGGCTGATTGCACTGGAGGTGATCATGAGTCCCTGCACGTCCTCCGTTGTTACCATGAGTACCTGTCCATTCGGAGCGCCGGTAGGCAATGTCAGTGTTGCCGGGGCGCTTGTGCCATCGTCCTGCACGTCGACGACCGCGTAGCCATACGGCGACCCAGAACTGCCGGTAAGGCTGCTGCCGGACGCAACGGACGCGTAACTGACCACCAATGGTCCCGAGCCAAGTAGCGCCGTGGCATTTTGCCAGACGGGAGCGCTACTCGCGCCAGTCGAAGTAAGCACCTGATTGTTCGTGCCAGCCGATCCACCTGGTTTCAGCGCACCTGAGAATTGGAAAGCACCCGAGGTATTGACCAACTTCATGTACCCGTTTCCAAGCTGGATTTCATCCGTGGTATCGACGACTGCTCCGTAGCCGATCGCTGTGGCATTTGTAATGCCCGCAAGTCCAATCTGTGCCGAAGCACCCAGCAACGTATTGTTGCTTTCTGTTGTGTTGCGAACGGCGCCATAGTTACTTGAGCCGGCGTATTCTCCGACGAATGTATTGTTAGAACCCGTGGTGTTGTATAAACCGGATTCAAGTCCCGAGAACGTGTTGGAATTGCCTGTCGTGTTGGACTCACCGGCGTATGGTCCCGAGAAGGTATTGGAATAGCCAGACGTGTTGGAAGTGCCAGCGTACGATCCAGAGAACATATTATCGTGGCCCGTCGTATTTTGGTTACCCGCTCCACCACCCAGGAATGTATTTTGAGCGCCGCTGGTGTTGTGAACTCCGGCGTCCGCTCCCAAAGCGATGTTATACCATCCCCACGGACTCGAGAGGATGGTGCTGCCATAAATCTGGTAGCCGCCAAGACCGGAATTGCCGACGTTCAACAGCTCATGTGTGCCATCCCAAGTGAAGTTGGCATCGCCGGTTTCCGAACTCGCGCCATTCCAATATGCGACTTGGTTCGCTGCACCGGAACCGGTGATGCCGCCTCCGCCTGATGTCCAAACCGGCGGTGCTCCGGGACCCTGCGAGGTCAGCACTTGCCCGGTCGTGCCCGCCGAATCATTAGGCATGAGTGCGCCGGCGAATTGCAGGCTTCCATGCGTATTGACGAGTGTCACGCTCGCGTTGCCAAGCTGGATTGTGTTGCTCGCGGCGACCACCGCACCGTTGCCGATAGCCGTGGCATTCGTCAATCCACTACTTGCGACATCCGATGAATAGCCGAGCAACGTGAGATGGCCACCTGTGGTATTCGTAATACCGGAACTGCTTCCAACGAATGTGTTATCCGAGCCCGTGGAGCTGTTGTAACCGGTCGTCAGTCCGATATAGATGTTGTAAGACCCTGTCGTGTTGTAATACCCGACGGCCCCCCCCTCGAAGGTGTTATTATTGCCGGTTGTATTGGAATATCCGGCTTGGTATCCCGTAAACGTATTCAATGCGCCCGAGGAATTGCCCTCCCCGGTCTGGGATCCGGTGAAGGTATTATAGGAGCCTGTCGAGTTGGCAGTGCCGGAGAGCTGGCCCGAGAACGTATTATAATTGCCTGTCGTGTTGCCAGCACCGGCATGGTCTCCGGAGAACGTATTGTTAAATCCCGTCGTGTTGGAAAGACCAGTCCAGTGTCCCGTAAACACATTGTCATATCCCGTCGTGTTGCTGTAACCGGCCCGTGAACCCAAGAATGTATTCTCGTAACCGGATGTGTTCGAGTAACCAGCCTCATAGCCTGAGAACGAATTGTTGGAACCATCGGCGTTTGTGGTACCAGACAAGTATCCCAGGAAGGTATTGTTCGCGCCTGTCGTGTTGCTTGTTCCGGCGCCCACCCCAACGAAGATGTCGTAATTCGGGCGGTCCGCAAGTACGGTGCTTCCGTTGATCTGATAGCCGCTCCTAATATTATCGCCGCTGCCAACGTTCAGCAACTCGTTTGTTGTATCCAATGTGAAGTTTGCACTGCCGGTTTCGGAGCTCGTTCCATTCCAGTAGGTAATCTGATTCGCCGTACCAGAGCCTGTAATTCCGCCGCCGCCAGGAGCCCAGATTGGAGGGGTTCCCGGTCCCTGCGAAGTCAGGACCTGCCCGGTCGTGCCGGCCGAGGCGTTCGGCATGAGCGCGCCGGAAAATTGGATAGCGCCGGATGTATTAACCTTTGTCACACTGCCGTTACCAAGTTGGATCGTGTTGCTATTGGCGACGACCGCACCTGCGCCGATGGCGGTCGCGTTTGAGAGGCCGGCACTCCCGACATCCGCGTTATACCCCATGATGGTATTGTCATGGCCCGATGAGTTGGTACCTCCGGCAAGGGCACCGAAGAAGGAATTATCGACTCCGGTTGTGTTCAATCCGTCATTGAAGCCGGTAAAGGTATTGAACTGGCCAGTCGTGTTCGCGTAACCCGCTTGCATACCTGTGAAGGTATTCTGGGTACCCGTTGTGGTGGAAAATCCGGCATCGACTCCGGAGAAGACATTACCCGACCCACTCGTTTCGGAGAAACCGGCGCCCTGACCTAAGAATGTATTATAAAAGCCTGTCGTGTTGGCAAATCCGGCTTCCTCTCCGAAGAAAGCATTATTAATGCCCGTCGTGTTGGCAAAACCGGCCAGGGCACCTGCGTAGGTATTGTTGTAGCCCGTCGTGTTCGGAAACCCGGCGTAGATTCCCAGGAATGTGTTGTCTGAGCCGGACGTGTTGCCATAACCCGCCTGGAACCCGGAGAAGGTATTCTGTTCGCCCGACGTGTTGGAGTGACCCGCATCGACTCCAGAGAACATGTTCTCATTGCCCGCCGTGTTGCTCACACCCGCTCCGACACCGATGAAGATGTTCTGCGTACCTGGATCGGCCAACACCGTGCTTGCGCCGATCTGGTACCCGTTGCCGACGCTCAGCAACTGGTTCGTATTATCCCAGGTAAAATTGGAGTTGCCAGTTTCCGAGGTCGTTCCGTTCCAGTAGGCGACTTGGTTCGCCACTCCTGAGCCAGTGATCCCGCCGCCACTTGCGAGCACGACTTGATTCGAAGCATTGAGCGCAAGATACTTTGCGGGAGTGCCAGGGAAGAGACCGGCGAGGATAACTTGACCAGTTATGGTCGTTCCTCCGCTTGTATTGCCGATGTTGACAATGCCCGTTCCGCCTGTGCCGATGTTGGTGGTAGCGGCTGTCGCATCGTTAATGTGCGTTGCGCCTTCGATAGTCGTTCCGCCAGTCGTATTGCCAATATTGACAATGCCAGACCCGGCGGTACCGATATAGGTCGGCATGGCCGTCGAGTCGTTGATGTGGATTGTGCCTCTGATGTAATTGGTCGAAGAGGCCGCGCCGATCGCGTTGATCTCACCTCCGGTATTTCCAATATCGTTTCTGCCAGCGCCTTGCCCTATAAAGTTACGGGTTGCCTGAGACCCAATCCAATTATCATCGGCATACAGCCCAATCTCGTTAGTAGTACCAAAGCCTCCGCTGCCAAATGCATTGCTGGTGCTGGAACCGTTTCCAATCGAATTCACAGCATTGCCATCGTTGCCGAAAGTATTGGTCGTGAATGGTCCAGTGGCAATCGTTGCATCTCCGGTCGATGAGAGACTTCCGGCAAGGGCAATGCTGCCTGCGGAGCCATCGACGGTAAAGAGCCCCGAATAGTAATTGAGCGTCGTGCCATCATCGGTAAGATGAGAATTCCCCTGCGAGGTACCTCCGGTCCAGACCGGGATCGTCCCGGCAGTGCCACTCCCAGTGACTCCCCCGGCGGTCCAACTCAGGGTCCCGCTGCCATTGTTGGTGAGCACCGTCCCCGAAGAGCCTTGCGAAGCGGGCAGCGTGTAAATGACCGTCGATGACATACTGCTGGGCGCCTGGATCGCCGTATAGTTCGTGCCCGAGCCAGGAGCGAGGTTGAGCACTCCGCGTACGCCACCGCTGTTGCTGCCCAAATAAGTCTCGCCGCTCGTGGTGTTCAGGTAGGTCGCTTGTGTGACGGTCAGCGTGCCGCTGACGACGGTGTTGCCTTGCGTCGCGGCGCCCTTCTGAGTGGTCGGCACAACTCCCTGCGATTTCAGAAGAATCGAACTCGTGGCCGGATCAACCGTGGCAAGGAGTCCATCGCCGGTCACGATGTTGACATCACGAGCCGTCCCAGATATTCGTTCGCCATTGACCGATATGGACTTGACATAGTCGGTGCTAATCTTTTGAGATGTGATGGAGCTATCCGCAACATTCAAAGAATAGGGCGAAGCCGAGAGCGGAGCGAGTGGCAGTGATTCGGTGGTCTCCCCGACCTGAATACCAATCCAAAGTGGAACATTCAGTTTCGCCGGCGGAGGGAGGGGGGATTCGCCAGATCCGAGTGAAATGTTGAAGACGCCATTCTGCGTCTTCACAGTGTATGTGCCGTGCCAAACCTCATGGCTGCCGGTCGCATCGGAATAGAGCCGAGCCGTGATGGTATACTCTCCATCGGAAACAGATAATCCACTCGCCGCTCGAAGCAATCCCTGATACGATATCAGGTGTGGTACGTCCGTCCTAACCTCCGTCCCGATTCGTTGTTCCGGCAAGACTGGCTTTGGCGACACAACGGCGGTGCCGGGGAGAGTCTGACCGGATATGCGCAGTGCAGGCAAAGAGACAAGCAGCACGCATGCTCCAAGCAACGAAGAACGCAAATAGATATTCATGGCTCGTTGGTTCAATAGTGGAATGTCAATATCAACCGTCTTGACAGCGGGGACACTCGAACCTGACCAGACTCAGGATATGACACGTCTTAAGGCAGAACGCACAAGTCGTGGCGGTCAAAGAATCCGCAGCAAGATCGGCGACGAAACCGTGACGGGACCGCTTCAATGAGATGCCTTGCTTCGCGGCTAATCAGTATACCGGACGCCCCAGGCACATCGCAATCGAACGGCCAATTGCAATAATACGACATTTTTCTTTCGCCCTATTGGAAAGACGAGATTATTCCGTGGTATTTCGAGGCAATGAGAAAACGGTTGTTGGAGCAGGCCCGTCAAGCGGGAAGCTCGAGGCCTCGTGGAGGTGCGCGACCCCGGCGCCGGAGACGTTACCGCAAGTATGGCTACCGGCATGTCTATTTCGATTGGATCAAGAATGGCTTCGCCGTGCTGCTCAAGAACCGATCGAGCGATCAGGTGTGGGAAGAAGTGCGGTAAGGAGGCACATTCGATAGAATTGTTGGATCTTTGTATCGTTGTAGCCAAGTTTTGTTGAAATGCCTGTAACAAGGTGCTCTTTGCCGAGTTGTTCTTGTCGCAGGGTTCGTCTCATGGAGGATAGATGTGTCAAACGCTCCCAATAATTAGGAGGAAATCCTATGAAGAGACTCTGCGTGCTATTACTCGTTTCGTTGTTCTTGAGTCACACGGCCCATGCGCAGTCCAGCGGTGGCCCGATCATTAGCTATCAAGGCACAATCACGAATTCGGATGGCTCGCCGGGAGACGGGTCGTTCCGTATTGCCGTTTCACTCTGGACCGCCGAAATTGGAGGCAGCCAGATTTGGTCGGACGAATTCGTGACTCAAGTGACTCAAGGAGTGTTCAATCTTAGCTTAGGCACTGGCAAAGCGCTGCCGAAAGCATCTGATATGGACAAGTCTCTGAGGGTTTCGGTCGGGGTGAACGGTGGAGTGCCACTTCACCGCACACGACTTGGTGCCGTGCCGCTTGCGATGAATGTTGCAGACAGCTCAATTACATCCGCGAAGTTGGCGACGGATTACGTCGGCTCGATCAGCATCAACGGCCAGAAGGTGACAGGCAACGGAACCTCCCTCAACATCGCTGCAGGTAATGGAATCGAAGCAACCTACGATCCCGTCTCTTCGAGTTTGCTATTCGCGCTCGACAAGGCGATTAACAGCAAGGGTGCGAAGGTCCAAACTTGGGATAATGCAAACGGAGGCAGCGGAAATGTTTCGGCAGGCACCATGGATTTCCTCGGTGGCGGGTTTAATAATACGATTAAGAATCGAACCGCAAGCGGGGGGAAGAACACATTGACCGGTGGTGAGGATAATTACATCGAAACGAACGTACCAGGCGGAGATACCAACGTCCATCACAATTTCATTGGTGGAGGCCAGCTAAATACAATTTACGGATTCCAGAAGCTCGGCTTTGATGGCTGGGATGGCGACGAACTCAATCCTGTCATTACCCATAACACTATTGGGGGAGGGCAGGATAATACGATTTATGATATTGATCCGGACCTCCTCCCCTCTGGAGACAATGGAAATCACCGATGGAATTTCATTGGAGGTGGGCATCAGAACCGGATCAACGGCGACGCATCGGTCATAGGCGGAGGCGACACAAATGTGATCGATCGGACGACTTCTCTCAGTGTGATTGGAGGCGGAGAGTTCAACTCGATTGGCAATTTCCCATCCGAAGGGGACACAGACGCTGTTATCAGTGGAGGTCGGCAAAATACCATAACCGGGAGCGTATCGGCTATTGCAGGGGGTGCAAATCTCAAACTTGGCAAGTACTCTTTCGGCTTCAATGCTGACCAGACAACATCGCCACCCAAGATTACCAATCTTTCGGACTCGACGCAAATAGCATATTTCGGTAACGTCGATCTCATGCTCGGAAACGTGGACAATCGAGCGCGCAAGCTGAAATTCTATGCTGCGAACACTTCCTTAACCTATAATTTGACTGGCGCACTCTTCAGTTCATTCCGAGCAGGTGCACAAAGTTACTCATACGATTATACTCTTCCCATCGATTCGCCAAAGGTCGGTCGCGTCTTGGCGGTGAAGACCCTTGGCAGCGGCGGCGCGGGTACTCCATATCCCGTCGCGCTCGAATGGAAAGATGTCGATACTGGCACGGGAGGTGGCAATTTCTGGAGCCTCACTGGAAACAGTGGCACTACCACACCAACGAACTTCATCGGTACGCTCGATAGTATGGGTTTCGAGATACACATCCACAATAACACGCTTGATACATCCGGCGGTAACCAACGCGTCATGCGGTACGAGGAAGGCACTACTTCGCCGAATATCGTTGGCGGTTCGAGCGCGAACACCATCGCACCGGGACTCAGCGGCGCGGCGATACTTTCGGGTGGCTCGATATTGCAGCCCAACATACTCGATAGTGTGTCTGATTTCAGCGTGATCGCGGGTGGGCGGAATAACTATATTCAAGGTCCGTATAATGCCATCAGTGGCGGTGATTCGAACCGAATTGCGTTGTGGACGGATCACAACTGGATCGGTGGTGGCTTCGGCAATATCGAAATCAATGAGAGCTTCGGCGGCATTGCCGGGGGCTATCGGAACCTGCTGGATTCGGATGCATGGGAAGGATTTATCGGCAACGGCCAGCATAACTATATTGGAACGCCTATGGCGTTTATCGGATCCGGATATGATAACGCCATCTGGCACGATCCACCGACATGGTCCAATCCGAAATATTCGGGTGCGATTGTCGCTGGCCATGCCGACACGATCCATAACTCGGCTTATAGTATTATTGGCGATGGCGAGTTCAACATGATCAACTCGGCATGGTACTCTGCGATTGGGAGTGGCTCGCATAATCTGATCGACTCGGCGGCGACGTATGCAGCCGTGAGCGGAGGCGAGAAGAACGCGATCGGGAAGAGCGCGGACCATGCGGTCATCGCAGGTGGTGATAGCAATATGATTCTTTCGAGCATTAGTACCATTGCCGGGGGACGCAAGAACGTGATCGGTGCTTCCTCCGATTACTCGACGATCTCGGGTGGTGACAGTAATCATATCGATACAGTGGGCGGCACCATAGCTGGAGGCCAGAGCAATGCGATCGCTTCGCCACTGAGTACGGTTGGAGGTGGATTCGGTAACAGGATCATGACTGACACCACAGGACTCTCCATCATCGCCGGTGGCGGGAACAATAGGATTGACACGAACGCGTTTCTTTCGTCCATCAGCGGTGGACAATTCAATGCTATTCTAAGTCCGGTTGGCACGATGGGAGGCGGCATCAAAAACCGGATTGACACTGCCGCCTTCGCCTCCACAATTTCTGGTGGAGATACAAATACCATACGAGCCCGCTACAGTACGATCGGGGGCGGGTTGTGGAATCTCATCGACCGGCAGCAGGTCAGCTCTTGCTGGTGCAGTTCGCCGGCTTCCGTCGGCGTGATCGCCGGCGGTGTGCAGGATACGATCGGCTGGCTGGACGGGCGGTGGATTGATTCATCACTCCTCGATGCATTGTATGCTTCCCCAATTATGGCCGCGATCAGTGGTGGGTATAAGAATACTGTCAACGGCCATTACGGCGCTGTTGGCGGGGGGTACGAGAACCACGCAACGGGCGAGGGTGCGGCGATTCCTGGAGGCATTGGTCTTGAAGCGTATGAATTTCAGACAGTTGTGGGCAAGTACAACGCAAATCTTAAGCGGACTCAATATCATATTAGTCCCCTCGTGGATACCCTTCCTTCGATCGGAGATCTATGGACCTTCGTTGTCGGCAATGGGACATCTGCCGATTCCGCCCACCGCTCAAACGCCTTCGAAGTTTCCGATAACGGCCATTCCATCGTCCACGATTCGCTCGGCAATGGAACGGGTGGTCCGCCTCGCAACGATCCTATTCAAGGCGCAACATACAAGGACAATGTGATTAATGCGTGGGGGGATGTGCCGGGCACCAGTGCGATTGGCGTACCAATATACGTCCCGAACAGCTTCGGGATTGCGACAGGCGCATTCATACAGCATCTCGGGCTCGGGTTGTACCAGATTCGTATTGACTGCTACAATTCGGATGGCACAAATAGAACCTTAACGACTGCTGCTATCAACGTGACCGTCGAAGAGAACGGTGGAGAAGGATGCGGGTATGCAACCGTCTCAAGGATAGCCGGAAACTCGTTCTTCGTCCACACCTACAACGGTATGGGTTCGGGCTGCTCTCAGCATGACCGCGACTTCTTCTTTACCGTTGTGGGAAGATGAGAGTTCCGCACTGTCTTAATCGCTCGATCACGCTCAGCCTCGTGCTGAGCGTGGTCGGTGTGCTACAGACTGCGGAGGCACAATGGCATCCTGTCATGGTAACGGCGCATTGGTCCGCGCCGAATGGCACCGTGTATTTTCTGGACTTGCCCGGCCCCCCGCGCGTTGGATTTGTTTATGGCATCGACAGCGTGACCACCGCCCAACTACTCGAGGAGGTTATGTTCAAGACTACCAATGGGGGTACTACCTGGCGTGCCATTCCTGTAGGTGTTGGATCTTGGGCTAACGATATCACATTCAAGGATAGTCTTACCGGCTGGTTTGCCGAAAACAACCAGGGCGTCTATAAGACGACGAACCAGGGCGAGTCGTGGACGTTCCTTGCGAGCAGCCATAGCTATGGCAATGGCATCTATTATGACAAACTTAATGGCGGTCTGTTTCTCTCGACCTGGTCCACGTTTGGGAGTACCCATGACCTCTTAGTCTCCTGGGACGAAGGCTCGACATGGCAGCCGGTGCTGAACGCAGGCTTTGGGTATAATGGGTTTGCGTTCAACGATGACTTGAGGGGTATAGTCGCTGAAGGCGGTCAAGATGGATTCCGAGCGCCATGGCTTCGCACGACTAACGGCGGGCGGAGCTGGGTGCCTTTAGCAATTGACAGCGAATGCTGGCAACCCGTGGCAATCGCCGGTACGCAAACTCAGTTCGCGATTACGGATATGTACGCCAACATACTTCGAACTGATGACCTTTGGGATAGCTGGTCGGTGGTCTCCTCATTTCCTTCCAGCTTTTCAGACCCCAGAACAACCGGTACCATTCGCGGCGATTCCGCACACTTGATCGTGCAAATGGCGGATGGCTGTTATTTATCCCGGGATCAGGCACGCTCATGGGTACCGCTTTGCGGGCAACCGTGGGACACTCGCGAGTTGCCCCTATACGATCACCGCTTTTGGATGCGCTACCCGTACGTCTCGATAATTAATCGAGATGCTACAGGCATGACGCTTTGGATGCTGAACATCGATTCGATGCAGTATTTCCAGACAGGATTTGCTTTCGCCGACGGCTCGAAAAAAATCGAGATACCGGTTGGCGATTCGGTGACTGTCAACTACTCATCGGCCGAAAATCCATCGGTCGGCATCGACTCGGCGCATTTCGTTTTGCGGTTCGATCCGTCGCTCGATCTCAGCGCGTTGAAGTTGCCTGCCTCTTGGACGATTGTCGATTCAAGTTCGAGCGGCGGCGTGCTCGAGCTCACGATTCGGGATGCGGATACGGTGCAGCTTCCGAATCCAATTATTCAACTTACATTCCGCACCGTGCTTGCGGCGTCCTCCGCCAAAGTCTATCTCGACTCCGCGCATCTCTTTGGCAAGCGCCTGAACTGCGACTGCGCCGCGCTCTCGGTGGCCGGCCCGGATTCGGTGGAGATCGACTTCACCGGCTGCGGCGATTCCACACTACTTCGCTATATGTCGGGCCAGTCGCCGTTCGAGATTGTAAGCGTCGTGCCGAATCCGGCGCGGGATGCGATCGAGGTCCGGGTGAGCGGCAATCCCGCAGGGCTGCGCGCGGAGATGTATGATATGCTGGGGCGCCTGGTTAACGCCACCACCACCCCCCAGCCTACTCCGCTTGGCTTCGCAGGAGGGGGAGTTTGCTCCTTCGACGTGTCCGCGATGCCGGAGGGAGTGTACTATCTTCGGCTTTCGAGCGGCGGATTCAGTGCGTCGCGGCGGGTGGAGATTATTCGATAGAATTTTTGAATTTTCGGGAACACGGGTTTGGGAGTTTTCAAGAAAATGGTGCTATTATGAAAATTAAACTCAAATATCGAAGTGAAATGTAGTTTTCTTTTCAAGAAAGTGGTGCCATTATGAATTCTAAACTCAAATATTAAAATGAACGGTGCAAAAAAGAACGAGCGTCGCGATTTGTTCGCGGCGCTCGTTATGCCTATTTGTCTTTCCGCAAACCCCTTGGGTTACGGGAGAGCAAACTTCAAGCTTGCTCCGCCAGAAAGCGCTGTGACCTTCAGCTCGTTACCGTTGACGCGGGTCGCGCTGTTGAGGTGGTAGGTGTAGAAGGCCTCCGGGGTCAGCCAGATGGTGTTCCCGCTATTGATTGGGATGTCATAGCCAACGCCACCCTTGAGGGCACCCAGGTAGTCTTCCTTCTGTGGAATTTCGACTGTGGAATGCGTGGCGTCCTCGATATGCGAGCTGTGCGCATAGGTCGCGTTGACTGGCGTTGCCAGTTCACCACCGGCCATGACGTGGAAGTTATTGAAGCTATATTTGAACATCGCGTCTAAGCCGACGGTGAGCAAACTGACGACAAGCGGGTCCTGAATACCACCCTCGGCCTGGTCGAATTGTACGCTATAATCGTTATAGGAAATACGCGGTGCGAACATCATGTCTTTCAGGATCGGGATTTCCACACCGACTGAAAACTGCGGGTTCGCAAGTCCATGCGATTGATCGTAGCTGAGGCCATCGACGGAAAAGCTACCGGACTCCTGCCAGTTGGCATTCGCCGCGCCTCCAACGGTAACGGTCATGGTCTGCGGCCAGGTTACTTCGTCGTGAAGCTGTCCGACTCCGCCCATTTGTGCGAAGGCACTGGATACACCTATAGTAGCAAAAAAGGCGATCGCTGAAGCAGTGATAAGATGCTTGATTGATTTGAGTGACATAACGGTTTAATAATTAGTGAAATACTTGGCAACGCGGAAGCCCGTCTTATCGCCAATGCAACGTATAATTCTTGATGTCAAAATCGTCAAGGTGACTTCGATAGAGAATCGCCCGTTGCACGTGTTTGAGAAATGTAAATGAACTGAGATGGGATTGTTCGAAGACCGTGCCATAATTTCGTTTTCGCTTTTTTGATAGAAAGTTTAGAAATTGTAATGTGGGCTGCCGACGATTATACAATAGGAAAAGTAAAAGGACGCAGACTCAACCGTAAGGTACAATCCATGAAGTTGGTATTGTTTGGTGCGATTCTATTTGTGTTTGCTACGGACATGCATGCTCAGTCCGAAACGACGGCGTCAATAACAGTGCGTGAAGCCCTGCAAACCGCTTGTTCGAAGCACGCGCTACCAGCAATGGGCATTGCCGTGATTGCTGCAGACACGCTGGCGCTTGTTGATGTTACTGGTCTGAGGAAGCTGGGAGACACAGCACGTGAACGGCTGAACGATCTCTGGCATATTGGGTCTGATACGAAAGCGTTCACTGCTGCGATGATCGCACGGCTCGTTGATTCGCATGCCCTGACTTACCAATCGACGATCGGCCAACTCTTCCCCGAACTTCAAGGTAAGATCTTACCGGGTTATGATACCATTACACTCGAGACGCTCCTCGAGCACCGTGCAGGCCTATGGCATGATTGGCCACAGGCACTCTCGCGCAAACTCTTCGATGCCTATCGAGGACCCCTTCGAGATCAGCGGTTAAAGTTACTCACAACGCTTCTCGCATATCCGCCGGAGTTTAAGCCTGGGTCGAAGTACAGTTATTCCAATGCCGGTTATGTTATCGCAACGGCGATGGCAGAACGAGCGGCGAATACAGAATACGAACGGCTTATGGATTCACTCGTCTTTCAACCGTTGGGAATTACATCTGCAGGGTGGGGACTGATGAATACTCGTAGTACGAACGACAACACATGGGAGCACGAGGACAGGGCGGGCAGGCTAATACCAATCGATAACGTGCTCTCCGCAGATAATCCCGCCCTGATGAATCCAGCAGGACGCCTCCACTTGTCACTGGAGGATTGGAGCAAGTTTATTCGACTTTTCCTCCCAGGTTCAACAATGCACCTGCCCGGTTTGAATCTGGGACGATTCTTTGACAAACTTGCCTACATACGGTCGGATAGTATGGACTATCGAGATGGCTGGATCATTACGAACCGGTCATGGGCAGGCGGGATTGCATTGAATCATGCCGGGTCCAATACGATGAACTTTGTGAATGTCTGGGTCGCACCGAGCAAACACTTTGCAGTGATGGTCACATGCAATGCAGGAAACGATGCTGCGGTCCAAGCCGCCGAAGAAGTGATTGGAGCGGCAATCAGAGCATACCTTCAGTAGCCGGAGCGGTATGCTCTGAAAGTGCCGAAGCTCAATTACCTTTCGCCATCTTCTTCAGATCGAGAACTGCGTCCAGGTGCTTCTCTTCCATCAGCCCCTCCTCGAGCACGAGTGCGCGGATTGTCTTGCGCTTCTTCAGGGATGCTTTTGCGAGTTCAGCCGCCTTGAGATAGCCGATCTCCGGAGCGAGTGCAGTTACAAGGCTGCCACTCGTTTCTGCATAGTGTCGCATACGCTCACGATCGCAAACGATGCCATCGATGCACTTGCGCGCCATGACTTCGAGTGTGTTCGAAAAGATCTCGATTGCGAACGCGATGTTGAACTGCACGACGGGCATCATTACGTTGAGTTCGAGTTGGCCCCCTTGCGATGCGTAAGAAACGACCTGCTCGCAGCCTACGACTTGCATGGCGACCTGCGATACCATTTCCAGTATGGATGGATTGACCTTTCCGGGCATGATGCTCGATCCGGGTTGGACCGCCGGCAGTGTTACTTCAGCGAAGCCGGTCATGGGTCCCGAGCAAAGCATCCGCAAATCGCCAGAGATCTTGATAATATCAAGCGCAAGATTCTTCATGGCACCCATAAGGTGTACGAATGGCGCGAGCGATTGCATGAGTTCAAAAAGATCGACACCTTCCTTTACTTCGAGTCCCGTGTAAGTGCGAAGCTCCTCAACCACAAAGCCCCGATAGCCGACCGGCGTGTTGAGGCCTGATCCCGCAGCGCTGCCGCCAATTCCAAGATAGGCAACATCATTCTCGGCACCCATCAGGCGTTTCGTGTGCCGGCGCATCATCGTTGCCCATGCGCCAAATTCCTGTCCGAGCGTAATCGGTACGGCATCCTGCAAATGGGTGCGGCCGGATTTCACAGCATCGTCAAATTCCGTGGCCTTTTGTTCGAACGCAACGCGTAGAGTCTCGATGGCAGGATACATGCGCTCCCGCATCATCAGCATCGCAGAGAGTCGCATGGCCGTCGGATAACTGTCGTTTGTTGATTGCGACATGTTGACATGATCGTTTGGCGAAATCTGATCGTATGCGCCGCGGGGTTTGCCAGCCTTTTCAAGAGCACGATTCGAGATCACCTCGTTGGTGTTCATGTTGGTGCTCGTGCCGGCTCCGGCCTGGAAGACATCGACGACGAACTGATCCCGCAAGCCGCCTTCGATGATCTCGTCACAGACATCGCAAATGGCTTTCGAGAGCTCGGGCTTAAGCGCCCCAGCGCGCTCGTTCGCTTTGGCACATGCCTTCTTCAGGAGCGCATAGGCCCGCACAAAGGTCGGATGTGGTTTGAGCCCAGAGATCGGATAGTTCTGGACGGCGCGGAGGGTTTGGATACCGTAATATGCGTCATCGGGAAGTTCGAGGACGCCGAGGGAGTCGCGTTCGGTTCTCATAGTAATGCTAAGGCTGTTAGAGGAAAAGATTGTTCGGCGCCCCAAACAACGAATCCTTCAGAATTAACCCGAAAAAGTTCAGGTGTCACGCCCTCGATGAACCACGAAAAGCCAGCGACATCTGCCGCTGGCTTATCCGTCGAACTCTCCTCGGGCGCGTGTAGAACTGCTAAGCTCAGTGCATCACGACGTAATTGAACGTTGCTCCAGCAACGGATCCAAAACTCGCCCCGATAAACATGTGGATTACGAATTTGCCCGGCAATGATTCGACCCAGTATTTTTCGAGACCGTTCGTACTGAAGGCGGCCTGATCGTTCGCCGGGGTCAGCACGACCACGGGATTCGCACCGGTGTAGGCTGTGCCATATGTGACGGTCAGCGTACCCGCCCCATAGGCGCTGCAACTGAAGTTCACTGTTCCAAAGGCATCATTACCAACAGCGTTGCCACCCGCCACGACGACTAAGTCTCCCACGGCAGCCGGTACGATCGGCACCCCAGACGCGCTATTCGCCTGCTGCCAACTCAGCGTGCCAGTTCCATCGTTGGTGAGGACCTGGCCATTCGACGTTGCCTGCGCCGTCGGAAGTGTGTACTGAATGTTCGCGTTGACTTGCGACGCGCTTGCCACAAAGGATGTGTATCGTGTTGATGCACCGGTATAGGTCAAGCTTGTATTCGGCGCATAGAATCGCAAGGCGCGCGCGGTACCGTCCGTATTGCCGATCCAAAGACCGACATTACCAAAATAGGCCGTTCTTGCGAATGCCGATATATCCGTTGTCAGGAACCCTGTCCAGCCGTTGAATCCGAAGCTATAATCCCCGACCTTGATCCCGCTGCCGGTCGCTAAGGAATAGTTGCCCGCAGCAGTCACTTGTTCACCTGCGGCGATGGATGTCTGTCCTTGCGCACGCGCCCAATCGCCGATCGACGTAGCGTGCATGCCACTTGCAAAGGAGTTATTCCCCATTGCCGTGGAGTACAATCCCTGGGCATACGACCCACACCCCATTGCCACGCCGTTGTCGGCAGAGGCATAGACTCCCGATCCTAAGGCGATCGTATTATTTCCACTCGCGGTCGTTCCATTCGCTCCAAACGCAATGCCGTGAACGCCCGTAGCAAAAACACTATAGCCGGCAGCGAAGGAGTGATTTCCGCTTGCCTTCGTCCCCTGACCGAACGCCGCCGATCCATAGCCGATATTGGGATCATCCCAGTCAGTTCCGGAATTGCCCCAGCTATTGCCATCATCCCCGGCGTTGATGTCACCGGCTCGAAACGCCGCCAGGCTGGGAATCCACATCATGCGAGCGGCATGGCCAAGATTCGGATTGACGCCCGTGCCATTCTGATCGACGAGCGCACCGGCTTTGTTGGTCATCGTTGGCGAGACGCACCATTTTGTGCCATCCCATTCGAGCAGATCACCTGACTGCGTTCCCGGACACGGCAACAGCGAACTATTCGCGAGGCAGCTCTCCACGCTCTGGCAGAGATTCAGCCATATTGGTGCACTATTCGGACCCGCCGATGTCAGCACTTCGCCATTCGCGCCCGGTTGACCGTTGGGCATAAGCGCGCCGGAGAATTGGACGTTGCCATAGTTGCCTGGGCTCGCCGCAACGTCGAGCGCCTGCTGCGGCGAACACGTGCCAATACCGACGTTCGTGCTGGAGAGTGCTCCGTTTTGACCGCTGATCGATCCGAGCACAAGGCTGTTCGAGCTGCATACAACCGCGTTCGCGCCAATCGCGGTCGCATTGCTCAGGGCACCCGAGCCAACATTCGCGCCAGCGCCTAAGGCACTGTTGGAGGATCCAGTTGTAGTCCCAAGCAGCGCGCCTATGCCGACCGCCGTGTTGTGATCACCCGACGTGTTGTTCTCCAGCGAGTGTGCACCGAGAGCACTGTTCCCACCTGATGTATTATTGAAGAGCGATGACCAACCGACGGCAGTATTGTTGCCGCCGCTCTGATTATATGGCATCGCGTTCGTTCCGATAGCCGTATTCCAGTTGCCATCCGTGTTGTTCATCGCTGCATTCGCGCCGATGCCCGTGTTGTCGCGGCCAGTCAGATTGACACCCATTGAGAGGGCGTTATTACCGTGTCCGGTATTCCAGCATCCGGGAGCCGTGCCGGTCGTAGTAATCCCGTTCAGATTGGTGAAGAGGTTCGTCGAACATCCTGAACCTGGTGTCAGACCAAACCCTGAGAGGCAATTTGCGAGGAGTGTGCATGGATCTTGCCAGCTAAGGCTCCCTGCGCCATTTGAGGAGAGCACTTCGCCAGCGAATGTCGCATCCGCGAGAGGCAAGGTATAGATCACGCTCGCCGTCTGAGCACCTGCAACGAACCCCGTGAACTTTGTGGTGCCGGGGAAGGGTCCCGCCGGCGTCGGGTTTGGCGCGAAGAAGTAAAGAGCGCGAGCTACAGCGTCGTTGTTAGCAAGCCAGAGATCGGTGTTCCCGAGGACGGTGGTGTTTGCGGCGCTCACGCTCATGTTGTGGTTTCCGTAGGGATTCCAGTAATCTTGATTGCTATTGCCGCCGAGGAAACCAAAACTTCCTGCGCCGGATAGAGTCAGACCCTGGCCGCCGGGTATCGCGGTGAACTCTCCGCTCGCCGTGTTATTTGCACCGCCGGCAACAGCTGAGCCATAGCCACTCGCCACATGTTTGAACCCACCGCCAACCGATGAATAAGCGCCATTCGTAACACTCCCATTTCCGCCCGCGATCGTGGAAATAAATCCTCCGGCGGTGTTATGCTCGCCGCCACCAACGGTCGCATCCGATCCGTTGGCCGCATTGATCTCACCGCCCGCTACTGTGGAACCACCTGTCCATGCGGTGTTCTGATTACCACCACCAACGGTCGCATAAGAGGTGTTGCCACCGCTGTTACCGGCCTGATTATGCCATCCACCGCCGATTGTCCCGAAGTTGTCGGCAACTATATTAACATTTCCGTTTGCGCCACCGCCGGAGATTGTGGCTCCATAGACGTTCGCGCCGACGTTGTTCCCGTTGAAGCCACCGATAATGTTGGCGCTTGTTCCATTCGGCTCGTATCGCATGACACGCTGATTGCCACCAGAGGCTGAGCCGGCATGATTGACATGGATCTCAAATGCCGTGTTGTTCGTCGTACCCAGGAAATCGATGCCTGGATTGGTGGGCGCGTTGCCGTTAAGATGCCAGTCATTCCCAACAAGCCCGGTGAGCCCTGTGCAGTAGCCACCGGCAATCGCAGCAGTCAAGAGAGTGCAAAAGTCCAACCATACGGGCGGGTTATCCGCACCGGTCGAAGTTAGAATCTCACCATTCGCGCCGGGAAGTCCATTCGGCATCAGCGCATGTGAGAACTGAATGTTACCATATAAGCCTGAGCCGGCGCTGCCTTCGACATCGAGTGCCTGCGCGGGTGTCGTCGTTCCGATGCCAACCTTGGTGCTGGTACCACTCTGGTTCACTTGAAAGATTGAGCCAAGCACCAGTGAATTGTCCTGATTCACGAGAGCATGCGAACCGATTGCGGTAGCATTCGTCAGATTGTTGACGCCAACATCGGCCCTATGCCCAAGGACGGTGTTGTCTGAACCCGAGGCGTTAGACCAGCCTGCGCCCTCGCCCGAGAATGTGTTGTAGTCTCCCGTGAGAGAAGCGTATCCGGCGTCCCATCCTGTAAATGTATTGCCAGTGCCAGTCGAGTTCAATTGGCCGGCATTTACACCCGAAAATGTATTCAAACTGCCGGTGCTGTTCTCCTGTCCTGCAAAAGAGCCGGAGAACATGTTACCGCCTCCCGAAGTATTCAAAACACCAGCATTATAGCCGATAAACAAATTGTTATCGCCGTCAATGTTAGAGTATCCTGCATCCTCCCCGACGAAAGTGTTCATGGATCCACTGGTATTTGAGTGCCCCGTATGATCCCCCAGCCACGTGTTGTAAAGTCCGAGATTTACACTATGGTCTATACCGAGTGTTAGAGTCCCGACATCCTCCAATACAGTAACCCCACCAATCTTGTAGGTGCCAACAACATTCATGCTGCCCGGTAGACTCAGGCCCCCGGAGTCATCCAACTGCACCAAGTCTCCTGGCCCGTTGAAGGCATTGCCTTGAGTGGTAACATTCATGGCGTCCAGTGCGGCATAATCCAGAATTGGCCGGTTGACGCGGCGCGTGCTATGGTTGAGCACATCGATGAGGTTGTTCGCTTGCAGCGAATCCTGCGGAAGGGTCTGATCACCCAACCAGGTATTCTGTCCGTTGAGGACCAGCGTACCGCTGCCCGATGGGATTCTAACAGAATCCTTATGTTGATGGCAACACGTCATTAGAACGAGGCTATCATCCAGAACCAGATTCCCCGAACCGTCCAACCTTACAAGCAGACCCGGCTCGTTGAATGTGTTGCCTTGCCGCGTGATACGAGTGCTGGGGCTGGTATTAAGTACCGCCATGAGGTTGTTGCCTTGTGCGGAATCCTCCGGGAAAGTCTGTACGGCCGTCCATGTATTGGCATGTCCAAGATCGAGTGAGAGCGTCCGGTCTGCGCTCAGGTCGCCACCGCCAGTAAGCCCCGCGCCCGCCGTGAGGCTGCGTGATTCGGTCAGAAGCTTGCCACTGTCTCTCGGCAGTTTGATTACCGGATTGCTGGTTAAACTGTCCGGAGGCTCCAGGATCGCCATGTGACTTCCATAGCCCTGGTACAGATTCAGGATCCCTGGATTGCTTCCGCTATTGGTCCCGAGGTAGGTCTGACCGCTCTGCGTGTTCAGGTAGGTCGATTGCGTCACGGTCAGTGTGCCGGTAACCGTCGTATTGCCTTGCGGGGCAGCGCCTTTCATATTGGATGCATTGAGCGCATCGGATTTCAGGATAATTGAATTCGTGGCCGGATCGACGGAAGCGAGGATACCATCACCCGTCACAATACTGACATCACGGCCCTGACCCGTTAGCTTTTGACCATTGACGGAAATGGACTTCACATAATCGGTGCTGATCTTCTTCGAGGTGATCGAGCTATCGGCCACATTCAAGGAATAGGGTGAGGCTGAGAGCGGTGCAAGCGGCTGTGCCTCGGCGGATTCCCCGACTTGAATACTGATCCACATGGGCGCGTCCATTGCATGAAGTGAGGGCAATGGATACGCCCCGGTACCTAGCGTCAAGTTAAAGACTCCATTTTCCACAGTCACTCGATACGTGCCTTGCCAGACCAGGCTCTTGCCATCGGCGTCGGAATACAGTCGCGCCGTTATCGCATATTCTCCATCGGTTACGGAAGCCCCGTTTGCTCCACGGAGGACACCCTGATACGAAATTGTTCGTGGAATATCGTGCCGCGCGTTTGGCGTCATAACAGTCTGTTCGCCGCGGACAGCGGACGCTTCGGATACGGGCGTGGTCCTCGGTTGCCCAATCCCCGTACTCGGTAATACGAGCACGAGCATTACTGATGCAATGACTAACACTGCTGCTGGAATGGAATGGTGACGGACGTATGATGTCATGGAAGGATCAAGTTAAGCCCCGAAAAATGGATTTTTGCGGTTGCTGCAAAGATGGCGATCACAGGCTCATATTACAAGTGCCAGAAGTCATGATCTTACCGATAAAAGTCACGAAAAAACCATGACTTGAGTCACCCCTCGGTGAGAACGAGAGGAACGGAGCCAGATCGATACCTTGGATTTTCAGTCCGATTACCCGTTTTTCCACGATTGGCATGGAATTAGCTGGATCTCACAATAATTGAGGAATTCTAATCGCCTTCCCCACATTTTAGTGGATGGCCGCCTCGCGCTTCTAAGGCGCATGGCAAGTTTGCCGACCGTGAACCAACGTATTTAAGGATTGCACTTCCATGCTTCAGTTACGACAAAGTCAATCGCTCCAGCAGCGGCTCACGCCGCAGCAGGTGCAGTATTTGAAGCTGCTGCAACTCCCGATTCTTTCGTTGGAGCAGCGCATCAAGAGCGAGCTCGAAGAGAATCCGATGCTCGAAGAGGCTTCCGAGGAAGAAGAATCGGCCCAGCAAGGTCCGACGGAAGAACAAATTGCTGAGCGGGTAGAGGCCGAGCCCATTGCGGAAGCTGCCGGTGGGACGCTCGAAGGATCGATGGATGAACGCTCCGCGGTCAGTGCCGCCGATCGGGAAGAGCGCATGCAAGAAGACAGCGCAAGAGAGACTTCCGCCGCCGAAAACGATTATTCGTTCGAGGACTTTATGAACGACGATACCGAAGGCTGGAAGACGCCGACGGCCGGACAGTTTGATGAGGACCGCGAAGATGTGCCACACGCAGCACAAGAATCGTTCACAGAATCGCTTTATAACCAGATCGCGATGCTGAACTTGCCTGACAAGTACCGCGCTCTGGCTGAAGAAATCGTTGGTTCGATTGATGAGGACGGGTATTTGAGGGTACCGCTCGAACAAGTTGCAAAAGACGCTGGCGTGTTTTATGGTGTTGAATACACCTTACCCGAAGCGGAAGCAATCCTTCACAAGATTCAGAAACTCGATCCGGCCGGTTGTGCGGCGCGGGATCTCCGGGAGTGTCTGGCCGTCCAGCTCGAAGTCATGCCGAACCATAATCCAACGCGCGAAGTCGCGCGACGGATCGTGCACGACCGATTCGATGATTTCGTCAATCGCCGGTTCGCGGCTCTCTCGCGACACCTGGGCATGGACTTGACCCAGCTGAAGCCAGCGATCGAACTGATTCAGCATCTGAATCCGAAACCGGGCGCGCCGAGCGGCGAACTCTCGGAGAGCACGAAGTATATCACGGCTGATTTTTATATCGAAAAGACGCCCGATGGGAAAGATTTTCTCATTACGCTGAACGAGCGGGGTGTTCCGCCACTTCGAGTCAATGCGGCATATAAGGATCTAATCCGAAAGCAAGCGCCGGAACATGGACAGCATCTGAATGCGGAAGCCAAGGATTTCATCAAGAAGAAGTTCGAGGCCGCTAAGTTCTTCATCATGGCGATTTACCAACGCCGGGAAACCATGATGCGAGTCATGCAGTCCATCATTGCGCATCAGCGGGGATTCTTCGAACATGGCGAAAAGCTCCTGAGGCCACTCATCTACAAGACCATTGCCGAGGATATCGGCATGGACATTTCTACTATTTGCCGCGTCGTCAATGGCAAATACTGCCAAACGGATTTTGGCGTATTCGAACTCAAGTACTTTTTCAGCGAGGCCATCCCGACTCACGCGGGTGAAGGTGGCGAAAATAGCGAAGGCGAAGCCGTCGCAAACAAAGTCGTGAAGTCCCGCATCAAGGATATCATCGATGCCGAAGACGGGCGCGAGCCACTCAGCGATGAAAAAATTGTCCAGTTGCTGAATACCGAAGGGTTCGATGTCGCTCGGCGCACGGTCGCGAAATACCGCGAGCAGATGAATGTGCCCGTGGCCCGTTTGCGCAAAAAGCTGATGTAGTTAGGATTGCATCCGCTCGCGTTTTGCCAGTCGCCACAGCGCAATATTCACCAGCCCGAGCAAAAGGAATAGGTCCAGGAACGAGAACAATTGCATCGGCAGCCGATTCAATAGCTCATGCGCACGGTAACCCAGATATCCGGCCAACAGCATAGCACCACCTAGAAGCTCGCGTTTCCAAGCAATCAGGATTCCTGCTAGCATAAAGAGCAAGAAGACCGACATAATTGCTTCAGGGAACGTCATCGCCGTCGGATTCGGAAGTCCCTCCCCAATGGCCAACGTGAGTACAACCAGAACGATGAGTAAGCCGGCAATTCGTGCTGTCCAGCGAATCACGGTAATGAGACTGGAAGACATGGAGGAAGTCATTAGAAGCTGGTTAAAAAGCGCGATTCAGGACACGTTCGTGATCTTGTAGGTTCCGACGAGCGCGGCTCCATGCCTTGTTCCTCCGTTCCTCGTATGCACATTTTATCTATTGCAGAGCTTGTAATTCCATCGGCCTCTGAAGTGTCTTACGATTGGACACACTCACCTAATAGAGGAGGATACATGAAGCATATTGGAATCGTCCTCGGACTGTTCTGTGCAATCGCGATGACAACCGGCACGCTGCGAGCAACGACGCATGTGATTTCGTTCGGCGGCAAACTGCATAACAAGTACACACCGGCATCGTTGACCGTCGCCGTCGGCGATACGATCCTGTGGCAAGGCGATTTCGAGGACCACCCGCTGACGCTGACCAAGGCCCCGTCAGGGGCAGCGACGTTCGAGCATATTGAGAAGGGCAAACTCTTCCGCTACATTGTCACCGTCGCCGGTAACTATACTTACGAATGCGATAAGCATTCCGATCAGGGAATGACAGGGAGCTTCATTGCCGACCCGCCTGCCGCAAAGATCGACTAATTTTTCGGCAAGCATTTCGGGCTCGTACCAGTGAAAATGAGTTTTGGAATTGACAGTGTTTCACCACCATGAACGGAGAATCTTATGAAACGACTTTACTATATTGCTTCACTTTTGACACTACTCGCAACAGCTGGAACTGCTCATGCGAAGACTTGGACCATCAATTTCGGAGTGGGCGGTAGTCTGACCTACGAACCATCGACGCTCTCGGTAAATGTGGGCGACGTCATCGTCTGGTCCGGTGATTTTACAAATCATCCGCTCTCCTCAACCAGCGTCCCGGCTGGCGCATCATCATTCCAAATGACGAGTGGTGGTGTTACGACATTTAGTTACACCGTGACGACCCCAGGGAGCTACGCCTACCACTGCAATATCCACTTCAGTTTTGGCATGGTCGGTAGCTTTACAGCGAGCGCGGGAGCAGGAGTCGAGAATCCTGCAACGAATATTCTCTCAATGGATCCGATCTTCCCCAATCCCGCGAACAATGTAACAATGGTCCATTTCACACTCGATATCCCATCTCACGTCCGGTTGTTAGTCTATGATGGGACCGGAAGGCTCGTCACTAAGGCTGCAGATCAGGAAATGGATGCGGGATTCCACATGCTCACGATCGATACCAAACAGCTTGCCTCCGGCAGCTATCAGTATGTCCTTCAGGCGGGAGAAGCCGTGTTACGACGCGAGATGATTGTGGTCAGGTAAGTTGTCTGCATCGTGATTCCGTGAGGCTGAAAAGATGATGGGTTTCGATTCGGTCTCAGCAGTCCTTTAAGCCTCGCGGAATCGACTTGAGTGACTTTCGAGTGTCCCTTATTCCTTATACTCGATGATAATAAACTCAATTCGCCGATTGGTCTCGCGGCCGGCGTCGGTAGAGTTTGTAGTGATCGGCCGGGTTTGGCCATATCCGGCGGTTTCCAAACGTGATGGTGGAATACCGTGATCAACCAGCCAACTCTTGACGGACGCTGCACGCAATACCGAGAGGCGCTGATTGAATGTGGAATCACCCGTATTATCCGTATGTCCCTGAATCGAGATGCGGACGGTCGGATACTTGGTCAGGAGTCCGAGCAATTGATTCAGCGCCGGGAACGACTGATCGAGCAAGGTCGCCTTCCCGGTCTCGAACTCGACGCGAGGCAAGTCAATACGCTGACCGACTTTAAAGGCAACCAACGGACAACCGTTGTTCTCCTTGGGTCCCGGTTCGAGCGGACATCCATCCTGATCATCGGGAACACCATCGCCGTCCGTGTCTTTGTTGAGCGGATTCGAGTGCATCTTTTTGACTTCCTCGCCATCGGTCAAACCGTCGCCATCCGTATCGGGTAATAGCGGATTGGTCTTATAGGTCAACACTTCCTCACCGTCAGTTAGTCCATCGCCATCGGTATCGGGTTTGGTTGGGTCAGTGTGGTACTTATTGACCTCATCGCCATCGGCCAGTCCATCGCCGTCAGTATCGCGCAACAGAGGGTCGGTATGATACTTCAGGACCTCATCGCCATCGTTGAGCCCGTCACCATCTGTATCTGCGAGCCGGGGGTTCGTGTGGTACTTATGAACTTCATCGCCGTCATTCAACCCATCGCCATCGGTATCCGGATTGAGCGGATTTGTACCGTAGATTCGGACTTCATCGCCATCCGGAATTCCATCCCCATCCGAATCCGGATTGTTCGGATCAGTGTGATAGATCATGATCTCTTCGAGATCGGTCAGTCCGTCGCCATCCGAATCCGCGAGTTGGTTCAGGATTGCATCGCCATACTCGAAAAAGCCACTTTGCTTGCCGAGTGAGATAGCATACCGCATCGAAAGAAATGCCTCCGGCCGGTGCGGACCTCTTGAAGAACGAGGGAATACATGCTCGAGCCGGAGCAATCCGGTCTCAATATCCAGATGCCTCAGATTGCGAAGCACGATTCCGATGTTGACATCATCGCCTGCAATATCGAGTTGTGCAATCAAATTGCGTAGCCGATACCGGAGCAGGGCCATCGGGTTGAAGCCGGGAAAGCCTTTGTCTGTATAGGGATTGTAATTGCTCAGAAAATTTAGATATCGCGAAATTGGACCAGAGCCGGAATACTTTCCGGAGCCAAGCCCAAAGCCGATACTAAAGCCATTTCGTGTGGAGTATCGCACTTCGCTGCCAGAACCTGGAAGCACCGGACCTGCCACGACATCTTCGCGCATATCTTCGGCTGATGCTTCTCGTAGGAACCGGGCATAGTCACTTGTATCGAGATTGTGGCCAAGCCAATAGGTCACGAGAAACGAGAGAGAATTGCGATCGGGATACCGGCTCTTGTCGCTTTGTCCATTGCCCAGGTATTCATTCGCATCCCGTTTAGCGAAGAGATTCTCGGCCCGAATCGAAAGCGCCAATCGGTTGGAATCACCGCCGACCCCAAATCGATCGATTTGAAATTGTGGATTCCATACGACGAACGGCAACACGGAAGTCGGAAACTTGTATGCCATAAAGCCCAATCGAAACTGGCCGTACTCGATCGAAGCATATTGATTGAAGTTGATCTGTTTATTCGTGACCGCCCAAGTGGAATGCGTGAACTCATCCCACTGCGAATTTGGCGGCGTCGAAGCACCCCAGCCGATGATGAGACGATAGTCGGTAAAGCGCTCGAACGGCGATCGGAGCGCGAGAAACTGCGCGCGCGCAGAGGGCGTCCCAAACGGACACAGCGCGAGCGTCAAAAGAAATCCGATGGACAGGAACCGGGAGCGCATGCTAACAAACTAAGAACGCTACGTAATCTCAGGATGTGCAAGGCAAATTCTACACATGCCTGAAGTGCTCGGAAACTTCCCGCATTGATAAGCCATGCTCACGGGCAATTCGTTTCACCTCCTCATGCTCAATTTCTGTTTCCCGACGGCCATTCCGCACTACCTCCTTGGCACGTACCGGGCCAAATTCATCATGATTAAGCTGCACGGCATTCCTGCGGGCAATGCGCCGCTCGATCTTTTCGATGCGAACGCCAAGGGTTGTGGTTTCGCGCGCTAGAATCCCGAGCATTGATTCAGCTAAGTCCTCACTCGAAAGAATCACCAATTCCTGCGCGGCACGGCCCTTTTTCATGACAATCGAGCGAAGATAGGCGTCGAGCGCACCGGCTTCCATCAGTCGCTCCTGGACCGAAGCGAGCATGGCCGGCGTCATATCATCGATCGCAGTGGTCAACTGAATAACATAATCAATATCGGGAAATGCTTCACCCGCGCTCGGAGCCACGTTCAATTCACCGATCACAATTCGCAGTAAATTCGGCACTTCCTTGAACTCCATCGTACCGGCGCCGTAGCCGACTGTGACGGGCTCAATGCGATCGTTGGTTGCGAGCAACCCACCGCTGAGGGCGCGAATAATCCCGGCGCCGGTCGGCGTTGTCATTTCCGTGCTGACACGACCGAGCTCGGTGGGATACCCTTTCAGGATTTCAAGTGTCGCGGGCGTCGGGATCGGCATAAGACCATGTGCTGTCTCTATCATACCTCCTGCGCCGAGCGGCACAACCCGCGAGCGACACTCCTCCACCTCGAAATACTCCAGCCCAATTGCGACCGAGACAATGTCGACAATCGAATCGATCGCGCCAACTTCGTGAAAATGAATCTTCTCCAGCGGCACGTTGTGAATTTGCGCTTCAGCTTCTCCAATGGCATGAAAGATCGCTTGCGCCCGGGCGCGAACTCGTTCTGCAAGCGTGCTTGCGCCAATGAGCGAATAGATCTCCGCATAGCTCATCCCATGCGAGTGCACATGAGTCTCATGATGCTCGTGATGATGATGATTGCCATGATGGTGCCCATGGTCATCGTGGTGATGCTCATGGCCTTCATTATGATGTTCATGCTCATCATGATGCTCATGCTCATCATGATGATGTTCGAGATTGACATCGAACTTCTCGGCGGAGATCATGCTCCGCTCGAGGAGGCGCGTGGAGATGGTGTAGCCCGTGAGCGGGAGTTTAGCAAGTTCGGTGCGCAAATGCTCTACCGGCATTCCGGCCGAGATCATTGCGGCAACAGTCATGTCGCCGCTGACACCGGCAAAGCAATCGAAATAGGCGATACGCATACAGGCTTCCTATGCAGCTTCGAGCAACTCTTCCGCCAAAACTGCCTGCGCTTCGGCGCCTTTACCACGAACGATCATCCCTTCGCGTTTGAGGCGGACGCTGACGATCTTCGAGAGACCGTCCTCTTCCTGCGTCACGCCATAGAGCGCGTCGGCGGCGGCCATCGTGCGCTTGTTGTGCGTCACGACGATGAACTGCGTGTTTTGCGCGAAGCGGCGAATGATCGTGAGGAAGCGATCGATGTTTGAATCATCGAGCGGTGCGTCCACTTCGTCTAAGATGCAGAATGGACTCGGCTTGACGAGATAAATCGCGAAAAGTAATGCGATTGCCGTCATAGTCTTCTCGCCTTGCGAAAGCAAGTCGATGGACTGAGCGCGCTTGCCTCGTGGCTTGGCCGTAATTTCGATTTGTGCTTCGAGCGGATCTTTGTCGGCTTCGAGATTGAGATCGCATTCGTCACCCTCTGCAAAAAGCGACCGGAAAATATCCTGGAAGTGTTTGCGCACCTCCTCGAATGTCTCAACAAACTGGCGCGTAGCGGTTTGGTTGATCTCTTCGATGGTCTCTGCGAGATTCCTTTGCGCATCGTTCAGATCCTTGCGCTGTGCAGTCAGGAATTGGAGTCGTTCGCTCTCCTTCTGGAATTCATCATAAGCCAAAAGATTGACCGCTCCCAAGTTCTTGATCTTTTGCTTTAGCTCCCGCACACTTTCGCGCGCATCTCCAAAGCTGAATGCTTCGCCTTCAGTGCCGGTCTCGTCTTCGACAAACGACTTCAGTTCGAGCGAAAGGATTTCGAACTCCTGTGCGGCACGCTCGCGAAGGGCCTGGACCTTCTGCTCGATCTCCTGGAGCTTAAGTTCAAGTTCGTGGGTAATATCAATCGTCTTATTGTGACGGGCGCGTTCCTCGCGCAGGGCCTCGCGGTATGTATGTGCTTCCGCTTGCTTGGTCCGCTTGGCTTCAGCAAGTTCGTCGCGTTGCCCGGTAGCACTGGCAAGCTCTGCTTCAAGGCCGGTCAGCATTGTGCGAAACGTCTCGAGCTTCGCTGTATGCTCAACGTGGTCGGTCTCAGCGCGCTCTCGCTCGCGAACGCGTTGCTCCGCAAGCTGCGTGGCCGATGCAATAGCACGCTCGGCACCCAGGCGCTCGGATTCCAGACGTGTGATCTCACTCGAAAGCCCCGCGTAGTGCACTTGCACCTCGGTCCAGCGGCGCGATTCATCGGCGAGCAATTGTTCGGCCGTTTCGACAGCGAGTTGCGAACGCGCGGCGCCCTCCATCGCTTCAGAATGCTGCCGCTCGAACTCCGCAACTTCACCGGCAATCGCGGCCAGTGATTCTGTTAGTGGAGTAAGATCATTGCGTAACCGCCCCGCTTCCTCACCGAGCGCGTTAAGCTGTTCGAGCGAGCGACGCAGTTCGTACTCGACCTGGGAGGATCGCACTTGTACGGCGCGTCGCGCTTCCTCGCGCTCGCGAGTTCGCGCCGCCGCTGCCCGGATATTGATCGCCTCAAATGCCGAGTTGAGCTCTGCCACGCGCTGCTCGCAAATCTCCAGTTGCGCTTTCAGATTCTCGACTTCAATCTCCAGCTCTTCGATCTGCTCGCGCTTGCCAATTACGATGCCTTCGGTGCTCTTACGCGATCCGCCACGGACGAAACCCTGACGTGTAATGACTTCACCCTCGATCGTTACGCATCGTTCGACCGATCGATCCGCATCCAGCGTGGCATAGGCCTGATCGACCGTATCGACGATTACGATGCTTCCCAGCAAGAGTTGGAAAAGATTGCCATATTTCTCATCGAACTTGGCAAGCGAAAGCGCGCGCCTCGCACCAGTGGAAACCGCGCCCTGACTCAAGGCTTCAGTGGGAGCCGGCACTCGATCGAGCGCGACCAAAGTCGCCTTGCCCTTTTGTGAATGCCGAAGGACTTCGACGGCTTCGAACGCATCTCGGCTTGTGGGGACGATGAGATAATACGCGATTTCGCCTAATACACTTTCAAACGCGGCGCGGTAGGCCGCATCGGTGGTGAATGCGTCGGCGACCATGATCGGCTCTTGTGAGGCCCAGCCAGGCTCAGCCATCAGGTATTCCGCGGCTTCACCAGCGCCGGTGCCTTGTTCCACAAGACTTGTAAAAAACTCGATCTTAGAGATCTTCTTGCCAATTTCGCCCTGCAATGCGAAGGACTCGTTCTGCTTCGTGTCTAACTCGGTTTTGAGTTGCTCCTTTCGGTCCTGTGCCACGAGCCCCTCTTGCTCGGCGGCGGCAACGGCGGCATTGGCCGTCTCGAGTTCACGGGCAAGCTCCGTGCTTTGCGTTTCGAGTGTCTCGCGCTTTCCGCTGATGCCGGATTGTTCCGCTTCGATATGCGCCAGGCGACGTTCGATCTCGTGGGACCGGGCGCGCCGGCGCTCGAGTTCGTTCGAGCGTTGGTTGCGAAGATTCAGAAGCGTATAGACTTCATCGCGCGCCTTCGACAATTCCTGACGTTTGGCGCGGAGCACATCGTCCGCCTGGGACTTGATCTGCTCTTTCTCCCGCATCTCATCCTCTATCGCAGCACGATTGCGAGTCGCTTCCTCATGCGAGGTGCCGATCACGGAGAGCCGCTCGGTCAGTTCTTGCTTTTCGAGAATGAGTCGCTCACGCTCTGTCGTCGCACGCTCACGTTGTTCGGCGAGTGAACGGAGACGCTCCTCGGTAGCTACAATCGTCTCGCGGGTCCGCTGGATGATCGCGGATTTTTCGTGGACAGCGCGGTCGCCCGATGCAAGCTGTGCTTCTAAATCGTGCTCTTCGCGCTCGAGTACGTCGAGCAATGCTTCGTATTTCGAAAGTTCGCCCGTAATTTGATCGCGTTGATTTGCCGCCGAGGATAGCTCCTCGCGCAACGGACTCATCCGCCCAATATGCTGGGCGAATTCGCGCTCGATCAGTTCGATCTCGAGCGACCGCAATTCGCCGGATAGCTCCGCGTGGCGTTTGGCACGCTCGGCCTGCCGCTCCAGCGTCGCGACCGATTTCGTCACTTCCTTGACAATATCATCCACGCGAGAGAGATCCAGCGCGACTTGCTCCAGCCGTCGAAGCGCTTCCTTGCGGCGAGCTTTGTATTTCGTGACGCCGGCTGCTTCCTCGAAGAGCTTGCGCCGTTCTTCGGTGCGGTCCGAAAGGATCGTTTCGATCATCTTCAGTTCGATCACCGAATAGGCGTTGGCGCCCATGCCGGTATCCATGAAGAGCTCGATAATGTCCTTCAGGCGGCACTGCGCCTTATTCAGCAAATATTCGGACTCCCCGGAGCGGAATAATCGGCGAGTGATTGTCACTTCGCGGTATTCCGTGGGTAAAATACCCTTCGTGTTCTCGATGGTCAGAGAAACTTCCGACATGCCGAGGGGCTTGCGCGTCCGCGTCCCATTAAAGATGACATTCTCCATCAGATCGCTGCGGAGCGTGCTGGCTCTCTGCTCGCCAAGCGCCCAACGGATCGCATCGACCACGTTGGTCTTGCCGCAGCCATTGGGACCGACAATTGCGGTCATACCGGCATCGAATTTCAGCAGAGTCTTCTGCGCGAATGACTTAAACCCGATGATTTCTAATTTTGATAGATACATTCAGAACCTGTATTACGCGGATTAATGGGGATCTCCCAGACAAATTGCAGGATATTGAGCTCGCTATTTGAACCCAAGCCAGGGCAAAGTCTTTCCTGAAAAAACCGTTCGCAGATTCTCATCACCTCACTTCGAGCAATCCTACGGCAACCATCACAAGCGAAGAATCCCAAAAATCAATCCGGGGAATCCCCGTTAATCCGCGGAATCCCCGTTCATCGAAAATTCGACAGGATATGAAGCGATTGAAGGTAGCCAAGCACAAGAATCGTAACGACAAGCAAGGCGAACGTTCCATAAATGTACAGCCGTGCCGGATAGACATCGAAAAGCACTCCCGCACCTTTGAGCAGCCGGTAATACACCCAAAGGATTAGCACGACCAAAATCGACACGGCGAGTATGATTGTCTTCAATTCCACATCCATTCGGGGCAGTAGTAAATCGAACGGCAACAGCACCACAATGGGAAGCGCTGACCAGACAACGACATTGTACGTGTCCCCGATCATGATCCGGCCCTTTCTGAAGATCGCGATAAACCGGAGCACCAATACCATAAAGAGAATCACCGTGAGCACGATCAGCGTGAGCCAGAGCACCATGCCGAAGAAACTCCCATCTTCCGACTGCGCCCAGGAGCGCAGCCCGACCGGCAGCACTTGTCCGGCAGCATTTCTGGTCGCTTCCAGCGCATAAACATGCCGAAGGATCGCGCCCAGACACAGCGCCGCCGAGCCGGAAAGGATCACTGCCAGCAAGGTCGTTTGGGCGTTCGGCAGCAGCCGGCGATCGCGTAGGTCCGCGAAAAAATTGAAAGGGCGGAGCATGGAGCGGCTCACATGCTCACGAAACCGCCGGTCGGCATTCATGAGCACGAAGAACAGCAGCAGGAGCGCGAAGCCATAAAGCAGCGGGCCGATCGACGGTGAGAACAATGCGGTGTGTGGGATAACTGGTATTCTGCAACGGCAAACGAACGTTGCATAGCGGCGCATTCCCGGACATTCGAAAAAGGAAACGCCCCGAACGGCAACCGTGCGGGGCGATGAGCAATTACGCTTACCGAAGCGGGGCTACCGCGCCACTTCAAACTTCACCGTCCGGCCCTGTGTCGAATTCGCGATGCGGACGAAATAGGTCCCGGCTGCGAGGTGCGAGCAATCCAGACGATGGCACAGACCGAGATCGGCTTCGGGCGTCGCATCGTAGAGCGTAGCGATATGCTCGCCGGTCATGCTGACTACTTCGGCGATGAACGGCTCGCCAGCCGCTATCTCATCGATGCAGATCAGCGCCTGATCGCGTGCGGGATTGGGATGAACGCGAACGGCTGAGAGCTTCGCGAACTTCTCCGCCTTTTCAATGTGAGGGGCGGGGGGTGGCTGAGTAATGGTAAAGAACGTCCGCGTGAGACCGGAGCCATGCAGCGAGTCCGTTGACGAAAGCTTGATGCGGAACCGCTTGCCCGCGAGATTCGCAGGAACGGACCACGCGATATGTCCTTCCTCCGAAGGCACGTTCGCGAAGATAGTGTTCCACTTCGCGTGACCACCATCCCACAACGAGAGCGTGAGCATACCTTTGGCTAAATCTTTGTTCCATGTGATCGTCTGCGTCGATCCCGCCGCGATCTCCTCGCCGCCCGCCGGCGTGAGGAAAACTGATTGCGCTTGAGCGAGTGCAACTGGCACAATCAGAGCCAACTGAAAAATGAGGATGTATGTACTTTTCGTCATGCTTGATATTTGTAAATTACCTTGAAATTAATTCCGGGTATGGCAAGCTGTCCGTTCTCATGTAACTGGCAAGAATGTCTACATTCTCAGGGATTCCGTACGGAATAAGCACAGAATAAAACGCATGCCAAAAACCCATTTCAAAAAATGCGCCGATTGAGTGAGCGCTCTCGCCATCATGCGAAGCAACAATCCGGTAACCGTAACCCCCACAGAAAAAACAAGGACGCGCTGTTGCAAGAAGTGTATCGTTGTCGATGGTTATGGGATATGCAGAATACTTGGAAATGAATAGCCTGCCCCGCATCCAAACTGAGTCAAAGCTCGAGTTTGAAACCTTCAAATGGTTTCCCGCTCTTTTAACCCGCTCCAAATAGCTTCTTTCGAAGTGGTTCGGAATAGAACAGGCACTAAAAGCGAATAGAATAGACATGTAGAGTGTCACTTTGAACTTCACCATTTTATTGGATGGTTACATTTACATGGGATTTCAATGCTCCATAATCGCCGTATCCGTATGGGGTGGCCCAATCTGGATCTGGAATATGATGCCCATCATCATTTAACCAATATCCCCAAAAATTTGCTTGACCGACTGGTGGCCAATAACTAAAGCCTACATATCTGTCACATCCCCAGTTTGAGACTGTCTCTAGATACGTGCTCCATATTAGACCCAGATTTGATACCACCGCGGGCAAGACATCAAAACCGATTGTTTTAACCAGGTACGATATGCCTCCGTCCATCCCTACTGTAGCCGCGGCCCAAAGGACGAAAGAGATTGCAGAACTTATATTCCCGCCTTCGCATCCGCCCCCATGAGTAAAACATTCCGTACGCATCGTCAGCATTCCATCACCGGCAACTCTATTGACCGTGAGACAATTCTTGTCTATTTCTGCGCTTTTGTCGCAAACTAAACCATATTGGCTGCTATCTTGTGGGTTTTTATCAGTTGGCCAGCCAAACGGAGAAAGTTGAGCAATATTCTTGGAAGAACTTTCATAAGCCCACAAACCAGTTTGATAGACATTCCTTAGTGAACCTGGAAGACCAAGCACGACCTCGAATAGACTTTCGTCGCAGAGGCCCATTGGCCAGAACCACTGAATTTCCCACTTTAGATCAGGGCCGACTGTTGAAAAAGGCAATCGCACTCGATTCGAAAGGTGTTCGCCGTTCGTGTTCGTGATGATGTTGTGCATTGCGATGTCGAGTGCGCAATCTTCACCCTTCCACACGTCGGGATAACCGGCGTAATCAAAATCTACGATGATACTGCTGCCGGATGGATCCTGAGGATTAAGATGCCACGATGGCTCCGCCGGACTACATAGTTGCCTTTGGCGCCAATCCTTGGAGCGTTCGTATGCAAGCCCGTAGTGTCCATCAACAGATCCGATTGTTCCAATCGGCTGATTAAATTCTACCACGAAGGAAAGAGGAGCGGTCGTATCCCAATGCATTGGAGAATTAGTTGGATGAGCGGACACGTCGGCCTGATTGTCACCCCATTGATCGACAGGCAAATCAACTACATCATACCATCGCTGTTCATTCACGGCCACATCGCGCGTGAAACGAATGCTAACCACCATGAACGCTGCTTGGATATTCTCCCCGACTGTGATATTATCACTCATGGTTAATGTTAACGGACTCGTACCTCCGCCGGTCCAGCCGGAAAAAGTAAACCCGTTATTCGCGCCAGGGGAAAGATTGACTATTGTACCGAGGTCATACTCCAGTGTGAAGCTCATCTTGTCTGGAACGGTTGGCGAGCTTGCAGCGCCAGGGTACGGCAGTGCCTCGCCATTCCCATCTTGCTGGGATACTTGACACCACATGCTCTGGAAGTTTCCTTGCTCTGCGCCAGTCACGAGTGTTCCTTTTGGCAGGAGCTTATCAGTCCTCGCCACAATAATGGTTAGGGTGACTTTGCGCAATTTTGCGACAACGAATGTAACATTGGCTGGCGCAACTTCCGTTAATGTGAAGGTGCCATTGCCTCCGCCCGAATATAAGTCATGCACCACCCCGCCCCAATCATGAAAACCACCAGCATCGGAATAGCTCTTAATGCCGTAGGTCCGATCAAGAATCTTGATGGTTACAGGGTTTGATGACCCATAGGGGACACTAATGCATCCCCCACTCAACAAGTTACAACTTGGAATTACAATGTTCGCAATGCTCGAATTGCAACTCCATCCCGAATGCCCATTGTCCTTCTGGATTGAAGCGCACAGGTCCGCAAACGGTGGCTGCGGGCTGGGCGGAGGGGCAAAATTTGCGACGAAGCTCTCCGTACCATTCATCACTAACTGCACATACGGCGAAGTAGAACCATCGATATTCGGATCGGAAGAACTCCAAGACTGAAATCGATTGGAACTCGAGTAAGCTCGGAGACTTACTACCCGTTGATGCTGAATATAGTACTTACACGTGTCGGCACATGTATCCGAAATAGCATCGCCGCATGCAACCGAATCGCTCCTGATCTCAATATTGCCGCAGTAGAAGCCGATTGGACACGTGGCAGACACAATGAGCGTATCGAGTGGAATCGGCTTATAGAGAGCGACGAGGTTCAAATCAGAAAGATGGTCGGGATCAAGCGATATCGCGATTGGATTCGCGGTTGAGTTATCCCAAGCCGGGTATCCCGGACAACTCCATTTCCAAAATTCGGCACACGCCGACCTGGCAGGTGCAGCGTAGGTCACCGTATCATTCGCATTTACGATCCTGCCAACAAAATTCGTGTCAAGGATTGCGGTTGTATCGTTTAACGAATCGACCGCGATCATGTATTCCTCGTTTATCCTCGGGTCAAAATGGATTGTTGGAAGCGAAGTGAGTCCGGCGGTCGCCTGTGTAGTGATATTAAGCCTAAAAGACTTGCGGCAATTGAAATCCCATGTCCCTTGCTGCGTCGAATCGCCCGTGAGACCGCTGAGATCATATTTTATGAAATAATTGTCGCCCAATCCGAATGGAGTCGTGGGCAGCGTGTGTACGACTGAACTATCATTCGCGTCAACCCAGGAAAGCGACCCGATTGTACTGTCGTTGACACTCAGAGAATCACTTGTCGTATCGAATGTCGCATGTCTTACGAAAAGGGAGAGAATCGGCCCTGATGATGTGTTTGCACTGTCAAGCTTACTTGTGAATCGAGCGGTGACCGTGTCATGCATACGGAGAGCACTGCCCGCAAAAGCGTTGATAGTAATGAGCTTCGGAGGCAAAGCGATCGTCGTGAACCTTAATCGTGCTACGGTGTCCGAGACATTTATTGTGTCGCTCCCCGAAATCTCCCGGAGGCCCATTAAAACAACTTCAAACAACTGCGAATTAAGCAATGTTGAAGCCTTGAATTCGATTGTTGTGTCGTTAATGATCGTTCCCGTTCCTGTATCTGCTATTAGGGCCCAAATCGTGTCAGCAAAGCTTAACGTATCAAACGATTGATATGAAGAATAGGGTAGGACGCAAATCGTGGGGACTTGAACTTTAGTACTATCATCGATCAGTAGGCGCTTCCAATGAATCGAACTCGTATCGATCCGATACTTCGTAATCACCCGGAACGTGGGCTGGACGGCGGTTTCGGTGGTGTTCGTGGGGAGCACGAATCTGGCGAGTGGCGTCTGCGCCTTAAGAATAGCTGTCCCCCCCCCCCAAGCATTGCTGCCAGCAAGAAGGCGAAAACTGCAACAAATCGGAGATTGTCAAGCGGGGACGCATGACCTACTTCGGAACGCAGAGTTGGTGTCATAACTCAGAGCGAATATTTTTAGAACAACCACCGGTGTGAAGGGCACCGGAACCAATAAAAGGACAATATACAAACTATTTTTCCATAAGTCAAGGCCTGGCTGAAGATTTATGAAAATATATTTTTGAAGGTAGGTATCAATCGCCAAGCGGCGTATTATATTAGTTGCGTGGGTCATGGGCACCCATGCTCATTGAAAACAGAAGGCGTTTCGAATCGTGAGTGCGGGCCGGGCGTTCATTAAATGACAACTCAAAAGAGAGAGTTAAAGTATTACTTTAACTTTGGGCACCCGTTTTCTGGGAAAATATGAATTATGAAATATGAATCCGCGGCGGCGGATGAATATGAAAAGAACAAACCCACACAAACTATTGGGCGCGTCGTCTCTGTTGGGCGCGAACTCATGGTACTGATCATTCCATCGATTCCGATCCAGCACGGGTTGTGCGGCGGCCAAATCGGCGCCCTGGCGCACGAGACGCATTTCGCGGAGCGCGATATCTATTCGCAGGACCCGGTCGATCGAGCACGGCTTCTGCGGCGAGAGAATTCGAAGATGATCAATCTTCAGTTCTTCGATAGCGATCAGTGGGACGCGGAAAGCCTGGCCCTCATCCGGCGCATGCGCGCCGCCGTGGATGTTCCACTGTGTGCTTCGCTTTCGGAAGCGCCCCGGCATCGAAACGATTGCCGTACCATGCTGGAAGCGGGAATCTACCGGATCTTCCTCCCACTCGATACGCCGGAAGAATTGTTTCTGACGTATTGCGATACGTTTACGTCGCGGAAGATCATTCCGACCGTAGACCTGACGTTCGATTTCGCGGCGAATCTTCCGCTGTATCAGCAACGGAAGATCGAGCGGCTGGCAATCGATATTTCGCCCCGCGATGCACTCGAAACGAACGGCATGGAGTGGCAGAAGTTGGCAGCGATTGGGCAGTTGGCGCACTTGCATAAGATACAACTCACGGTGCTGCATGGTGTTCGTGGTTATCCGGAGCTGAAGCACTTGCAGGAGTTGGGCAATGCGTTCGACTCGCTGGTACTCTGCCGGGCGCTAAATGAGAACCGCTTCCCGTGTCAGTTGATCTGGCGCGAAGTCGAGGCGCAAGCGGCACTCGAAGCATCACCGGCCAGCAATCTATGGACGGATCCGCTCGCCGGCAAGCCACACATTTAGAAATCCTCGCCGAGCGAAATAATATAGTTCGGATGGGACCACGATGCCAGATTGGTGGTCCAGGCAATGTCGAAGTGCGTGTAAAATCCGAGAAGATATGTTCGGATACCCGTTCCGGCCGACATCAGGAGATCGCGGGTTATCCAACTGCCATCGCCTGCCCGCTGGAAGAGATAGACTTGATTATTCCAGGCGGTTCCAGCATCGATGAAAGAATCGCCAAAGAATGCAAGCGGGAATCCTGCAACACTAATCGGGAATGGGTAGCGCAATTCAATATTCGCCATCGCATAGTGCGTGCCGATCCGCTCATCATAGGCAAATCCTCGAAGCGGCAAACCCGGTGTGAAAAAGGCGAAGTCCTGTGGTGAGTTGATTGGAAAGCCTTGAGTTTTGTAGAACCGGTTAATCCAATTGTCGACGCCGCCAATAAAGAAGTGCTGTGGCGTGGGACCGAAGCTTGCGGCACCGGCCACTCGAGTCGCAAGTGAGAAGGTGCTCGTGATCTTCAGATAGCGGCGAAGATCCATCGTGGGTGTTACGAATCCGAGCCAGTCACTTCCGAATTGCGGGGCAGCGGCAATGCCAAAATTAAATCGCGTTCCGCCGATCGGATAGAAGTAACTGTAGAGCGCGTCATCATGGACATAATTCACCTGCGGAAAAATCGCGTAGGCATTCTTCGTCGGCACATTCTCAGAAACGATAAGATCTTTCTGGAATAGGGCACCCGTTACCGAAAAATCGAAACGCGTAAAGCGATTCAATGGATACGAGGCCATTCCCGCCAGACCCGTCGAAGTAAAGCGGGCGATTGGAAGAATTTCGTTTGGGGCATCAGGATCGGAGGTTTCCTGCAAGAAGGCTGCGCTGTGATATCCCTGCAAACCCCAATTGATGCGATTCGACAAATTGTAGTATGCCAGAATATAATCTGAATTGCGGAGATCCAGAATCAGATTAGTGGCAAAGAAGATCTGCTGATTGCCGAGTTCGTCCGAGAAGAGCATCTGCGTCGTGCCCTGCAAACCGTAGTAGCCGGTATAGCCAGCAGAGCCAATGATAACGTCAGGCGAAAATACCGTCTTGTATTCATGGACGATATAGTGTCCGGTCGAATCCTTGAAGTTTGTCACGACGGAGGCCGGTGCGCGATGATCGCGCGTGCCATGCGTGCCACGTTCTTCAGCGGGGTTCTGGCTAAAGACATAATCATGCAAATCGACACCGACATTCCCATAGCCCTTTGCTGAATCTGGTTGGTTGCCGGCCTTGAGCGACGTATCGATCCGAGAAACGAGACGTCCACCGTTGTTCTTACGGTATTCGGTTAGACCAAGGGTATCGATGTGACGATCGATGGGATTCCGTAATGTAAAGAGATCGTATCCGCCCTTGTGCATCGTTGAAAAACAGAGCTTGGTCCCATCATTCGAGATTGAGATTTGATCGATCTTCGATACGGAATTCGTGATGGGGTGAGCGTTCGAGCCATCGGCATTTGCCAGATAAATATTATTGATCCCATTGGCATCGCTAATATAAAAGAGATGATTATCCTGCGTCAGTGCAGGATAATACTCATTTGCATTCGGCGTCGTGGTAATCCGCACGATAGCGTTGGTCGCCATGTCATAGCGATAAATCTCCCGGTTTGGACTTTCGAAGTTTACACCAGCAGTACGCTGGATGGGATACTGACCCGATACGAGATTATTCTCTCGCTCACTGGTAAAATAGATCGACTTCGAATCAGCTGTCCAGGTTGGTTCATGATCGGCGAAGACATCATCGGTAAGATTTCGAAGCTGCTTGTGCTCGATGTCATAGAGATACAAATCACTCTGACCGTCTTTAATCCCGATAACAGCGATATATTTGCCATCGGGGGACCACTTGAGTCCCTGAATTCCATCGAGATCGATATTCGGCAAGCGCTGCTGATTTTCGCCATTGACGTCGAGCAAAAAAATCGCATCGGTCTCGCCGGCCTTCGAGGCAAGCGCCAGGCGCCGCGCATCCGGCGACCAACTCAAACCGGGCGTAAGCAGATGCAACTCTTCGAAATTCGCGCTCGCTCCGCCACCATTCAAAATCTTTTTGATGGAGCTCGGCTGTGTCAAGCTCTGTACGTAAACATCGTAGTACCCACTCCGATCGCTGATGAATGCGACGAGATCCCCTTGTGGGGAAATCTCTGGGGAGACATTCATAAAATCGTCGAGCTTCTTGTGGTCCGCCAAGGTTTCCGCATAGTCATTCGGATCCGCATAGCGCGCAATGTCGGGATAATATAGGACCTTCAGGCCTTCCAGGAATTTGTCGCCGAATTCGGGAATCGTCATCCCAAACGTCGATCGGAAGCCAGCCTCGACGGAACGACTCGTCTTGATGCGCTGCAATAGTTCTCCGACTTTATCAGGGCCATATCGCTGATCGATATACCAATACATCGTTTGTCCGACTCGATACTGCACATATCCGCCAAGGCGCGTAAGTGGCGGAACCGCATCGTTCAGCACGGCATCACGCATGTACATATCGGTCTCGATGTCCAAACCATGGAGCGAATTGTATTCCGCCAGGCCCTCGTTCATCCAGGATGGAATTTCCATTCCTCCACCCGTTAGCAAGGACTGATATGTACCTCCGACAAACATGTCGTTGACGACGGCGTGGGTCAACTCATGATGAATGACATGCCGGAATAATTCAAAATCCCCTTCGAACGGAAGAACCACGCGGTTCTTCAAAAGCTCTGTGACACCACCTACTCCCTCAGGTAGAAATTCTCCAACGGCGTTCGTTTGCTGAAAATCGTTGTGAGAATTGTAAATCAGGATAGCGATTCGATTCGTAATGTCATACTTCATCACGCGTTCAATTGAGTCAAGCGCCATTTCCGCATGATCCGCCGCAAACTCTGCCAACTCGCGGCCGCCCTGATAAAAGTAGATATCGAAATGCGGCGACTGGAGGTAGTGCCAGTCAAAATGTTTGTATTCGACCTTATTCTTGCCGAACGATGTGCCGACCTGGGCCGCAGCAGGGCGAATCCAGAGCATGCAAATGGCCCATGGAGCCCAAAGGATGAATGAGCGAATGAGAGAATGACGTGTCGCGCGTAACATAATTTGTTTAGCTCTTTGTAGAACCCCGAGTATTCGGCAATTTCACCTGCGCAATTATTACACCAATAATTATTAACCCTCCGCCCAACATTTCAAGAAAACCCATTCGTTCAGTGAGAAATATTTCAGCGATAGCAGCGGCGACGACCGGCTCAAGCATGTAGATGATCGAGGCCGTCGTTGGCGTCACATGGTGCTGGTAGCGGCTCTGCAAATATCCTGTCATGCAGGTTGCGATAATCCCTGTATAAACGAGCGATCCGACGCTAAAGGTGGTGGCATGAAAGCGTGGAACCTCGATCAAGGGCATACAGATGAGAAAGATTATCGTCCCGGCAATAATTTGAGTAGAAGTCACCATAATCGATGCCTCATGCTCATCCGCGGCAAATTCTTTGGCCCTCAACATTGCGCGATCGATCACGATAATATAGACACCAAACGCCAGAGCGCAAGCAAGTGAAAGGCCGTCCCCGATCAGGAATCCTTCGGCTCGAAGTGGTTGCGTAAGGAAGAAAATACCCGCAACTGTTGCCAGTACCGCAACCAGAAGTTGCGGCGTGAGGCGCTCACGACCCATCGCCCACGCTAAGAGTGGCGTCCAGATGACCGTTGTCGAGGTGAGAAAAGCCGACTTAGCGGAGGTGGTCGTCAGAAGACCAATTGTCTGAAAAATGTAGCCCGCACCAATAGCAAGCCCAAGTATAATCATATCCCTGCGAAATCGACGCTCATGTGGAGTCTGCGCAATGAGCAGCAACTTGGCCCCTCGACGTGCCGGCTTGGAAATCACGAGAAAGAATGCACCCGCCAAACCGAATCGGATGACGACGAAGGCCATTGGTGTCACGTCGCCAAGTGCCCGCTGAACAATGGCGAAGGTCGTACCCCATACAATCGGGAGCGAGAAGATGGCGGCCATCGGCAGGAGCCGGCGGGCTTTGCGCGAGTTACTGCGCATCATTCTTGCTCGATTCCATTGTTGAAATCAATCCGCGTACAGTTGCCGCAACATTTATGCTCTCAGGTGCCTGGAGTTTCTGATTAATGATTTCGAACGGCGACACAACTTCCTGATTATCTCGCATCAATAATCGCGGATTCGAATCGTCTCGAGCCTCCTGCCATATTGCCTTTCCTGCTCGGACGAACACCTGCCCCACATAGGCAGCGAGGACGAGTTTCGTATCGTCTGTTGCACCAGACCCACTTGCGAAGCCGCGCTCAATCAAATTATCGAGCAAAGGAAGACTCTCGATGCTATAATCCAGTTCTATACTGAAGGCATCTCGAGCAGAGGCTTCACAAATGCGTGCAGCAAGATCCATTCGGTCCGCCGTGGGAGTCCCCCGCCTTCCAAAAGCCGTGGAGGAAAAAATCACCACGGCAACAAACGCAAAGCCTGCGATGAGAAGTAACAGGATAGTCATCCCAACATCAGTTAGCCGATGTCAACGAAGACCCTTCCGACATACCCGCAAGCATTGTCTCTGGCAGGACCTCAGCTTCCTCTTGCCAGACCCCCATGCAGCCGAACTTCTCAGTGCGCCGTTCGAGATTCGATGCTGTCCCGAAGCGCTGTACCTCGTGCAATGCAGAGATTTCCTCGATCAAAATCTCCTTAAGCGATTGAAAGACCGTTTCTGGAGCGCGATGCGCCCCACCCAATGGCTCTGGAATAATGCGATCGATTATCCCTTGCGAGAGCATGTCGATGGCCGTGAGCTTGAGCGCTTCAGCGGCCTGCTCCTTATAGTCCCAACTACGCCAAAGAATGGAAGAGCAACTTTCAGGTGAGATCACGCTGTACCACGCATTTTCCATCATCAAAATGCGATCGCCAAGTCCGATCCCAAGCGCCCCTCCGGAGGCGCCTTCACCGATGATGACAACAATAATAGGGACTTTCAGGCGGGCCATCTCGAAGAGATTGCGCGCAATTGCCTCGGCTTGTCCCCGTTCCTCAGCCTCGATTCCTGGAAATGCGCCAGGTGTATCCAGCAGCGTAATGACGGGCTTGCCAAATTTTTCCGCCAGCTTCATCAAGCGAAGTGCCTTTCGATATCCTTCCGGATTCGGCATGCCGAAATTCCGATAAACATTTTGCTTTGTGTCTCGGCCTTTCTGATGTCCGATCCAAAGGACGCTCCCAATTTCGTCAAGCGTACCAAAACCACCCACGATTGCCGGGTCGTCCCGGACAGAGCGATCTCCATGCAATTCGACAAAATCTGGGCTCAACGCCATGATATAATCGAGGGAATATGGCCGGTCCGGATGACGTGCGAGCTGGACGCGTTGCCAGCGCGTGAGGTTCTGGTAAATCTCCGACCGCAGCTCTTCAACTTTAGCGGACATTGCGGCAATCTCACTAGTGAGATCGACCGTTTCGGAAAGGCTACGCATTTCCTCGAGTTTCTGCTCGAGTTCTTCGATCGGTTTTTCAAATTCGAGTACGATCTTCGCCATAGTCGTAGGTTATTGTGGGTGAGAGGCCCGGTCGCGCCGCAGCAAGAGGGCTTTTAGCAGAATTTCGCAATCCATTCCGAGTGTGTGATTGCGCGCATAATACTGATCGAATTGATGGATGTCCTCTGCGCGCGCATCCCGAGGCGCAGCGACAGCCGCAAGGCTTGTCAGACCTGGCTTGCTATAATATGCGGCGCGAGCCTCACCCGATGCAAAGCTGACCAGTGTCAACCGACCAGCAAAAATCTCGCGCCAGGTCGCCAAATCACTTTGGTGGCGGGGCACGATGAGAAGTCGAATCGCTGCCACAGGTAATGCAAGTCCGCTGACGGTCAGATCGAGCAGCCGTTTGGCCAAACGGTGGGAAATCCGATGAAGATTGAGTTCGACCGGCATCAGTGCCAGTCCGCTATTTGGATCCTTGGATAGTAATTCAATTTTCTGACGCCCGATCAGTACATCGGTAGCGGATGGCACGAGATTGAAATTTACTCGCGTCGCAGGCGCTTCACTCGCCACCCGTTGCATCGTTTCGAGCATAGCGGTATGGGATAGCGTGTCGCTCGCGAAAATCACCTCTTGAATTCGCTCGTCGCGCACCAATCGGGGGAGCATGTTGACATCGCCGCGGATCGCAATTCCTGGCAACAGCTCATCACCAAGCGATTCAAGCGAGCGATCGATGAATCCGATCACATCATATCGACGAAGGAATTCCGTCCGCTTGAGCAAGCCAGCAATGCGCCGAGCTTCCTCATTCGTGCCGATGATGATCGTACGTCGCATCATCGGGCTGGCAGACTGCGCGCCACCCCAGCGAATTCGATCGATGAGTCGCATCGCCAAACGGCTGGTGAGCAAGAGAAGACTCGCTGTGACCGTCACCGCAAGTACGATGGCCCGGCTTGCGGGATACTCCTTAAAAAAATAAGTGAGTGAGGAAAAGCTGATAAGCATCGCCGGCATGGCAAGCACAACCTGACGGGAGCTCCGGCGTTCTGCATGATTGTATCCGCGAAGCGCTGCAATCAAGATCACCGCAATCAATGGCGGCAACAGTAATGCATAGGGATAATCACGTGCCGGCAACGCAAGCCAATCACCAAGCAAGAGCTGGCAAGCGATGACTACGCCAAGTGCGACTGCAATGAAATCGAGTGCGACAAACAGTACAGCCCCTCGAAACTTCTGAACAAATGCAAGGCTCGTTCGAACGGCAATGCCCATTCGCAACAATGCCTGAAAGAGTATGGACTTCGGATAGTTCTTCTTGACGAAGATATGCATCGCCTCATAAAAGACAGCGACCTCATTCATCGAGCTTCGTCTGGAAGACTCGCCTTGGAAGTGGACCGTGGCAGTATTATGTACATAATAGACATTGAACCCGGCCTGCTTGGCACGATAGCACAGGTCAAGGTCTTCGCCATACATGAAGTAGTCTTCGTCGAAACCCCTGGTTGCTTCGAAGGCTGCTCGCGTCATCACGATGAAAGCACCGCTGAGCGCATCCACCTCATAGGTCTGATCGATTGGAAGATATGTAAGATTATACCTGGCGACCAATTTGGAGTTTGGCATCAGCCGCGAGAGGCCAAATAGCTTCGCAAAACTCGCCCAGGGAGTTGGGAAGCCACGGCGGCAACTGATTTGGAAAGACCCGTCGCTATTGAGCAATTTGCATCCTGCAAGTCCTGCATCCGGATGTGCACGCATAAACTCGAGCATGACACGAAGCGTGTCTTCCCCAACGACGGTATCTGGATTCAGGAGAAGAAATTGTTCGCCGCGAGCATTCCGCATTGCCAGATTGTTCGCGCGGCCGAAGCCGAGGTTCTCTTCGAGCGCGAAGAGGCGAACATCTGGAAAATCCTGCCGGACCATTTCCACGCTACGGTCCGTAGAGGCATTATCAACAATGATGATCTCTCCCGATACTTCGCCGGCCGCTAGCGCGCGCTGGACGCTCACAATCGCGCCACGGAGAAACTCCTTGACGTTGTAGCTGACGATGATGATGGAAAGATCCACAGTGTTATAATTCGCCTGCGATGGCACGTGCTTTCAACTTCCAGACCATCCCGACCGCCTCGCGGACAATCGCACGGCTCATCTTGCTCGACCCAGCATTGCGATCGACAAATGTGATTGGAATTTCCTTGATCCGAAACCCTTTCCGCCACGCCCGGAAGTTCATCTCAATCTGAAATGCGTACCCGTTCGACCGGATATCGCCAAGATCGATGGCCTCCAGGACCTTTCGGCGAAAACACTTGAACCCTCCAGTCGCGTCTTTGACCGGAATTCCCGTGATTACGCGCGCATAGACGTTCGCATTATAGGAAAGCAATAGTCTTCGTCGTGGCCAATTGTCCACTCGTGCGCCGGGTATATATCGCGAGCCAATCACGAGATCATAATTCTTGATCTCCCGAAGGAAATTAGGGATCTCGCGCGGATCGTGCGAAAAATCAGCGTCCATCTCGAAAATATAATCGTAACCCTCGGCCAGCCCGAATCGAAAGCCGTCGACGTATGCGGTGCCCAAGCCCATCTTGCCGGGCCGCGAGAGCAAATGGACATGCCGGTTTGCGGGATCTTCTGCTGCCTGAAGTTCTTTGACGACCAGTGAAGTGCCGTCTGGAGAATTATCATCGACGACAAGGATATTAAGCTCTACGTCCGGGCAGTTCGGCTGCTGGGCGAAGACCTCCTTGACAAGTCGCGCGATATTCTCGTGCTCGTTGTATGTGGGGATGATAAGAAGCGCGCGCGACATAGTTGTGTGGTGTTATGCTTGTTGATCGTTGGCGATCATGAGGCCCGCGATGACTTCTCCTGCGATATACTCGACGTCCTCGCTCGTCAGCTCGGAATGCATTGGGAGCGAAAGAATATGCGAGGCGGCATATTCTGTGTGAGGAAAATCACCAAGCTTGCCCTCACCGTATGCCTTCTGCAGGTGAAGCGGCACGGGATAATAAACATTGAACGGCACATGCGCGCGCTTCAAATACTCCGTCACATGTTCGCGTGCGCCCTTGAGTATGATCGAATACTGATGCCATATTGGCGTGGCACGGGAGTCAACCTCCGGTATGGTCAAGAATTCTGAATATCCCGCGAACAGACTGCTGTAGCTTGCAGCGGCTTCTGCACGAGTACAATTCCACTCATCTAAATATTGCAGCTTTACATTTAGGATAGCAGCCTGGATGGCATCAAGGCGGGAATTTACGCCGAGACGATCATGATAATACGCTCGTTCGGATCCATGATTCGCAATCGTGCGAACGGCGTGGGCGTATTTGTCATCATTCGTTGTGACCATGCCGGCGTCGCCGAAGGCTCCAAGATTCTTAGACGGATAGAACGAGATCGCGGCCATGTCGCCAATCCCACACACCTTCTTGCCTTCCCACAAGGCTCCAACGGCCTGTGCAGCGTCCTCGATTACGACCAGACGATGCTTGCGCGCAATTTCCTGGATTCGCGTCATATTCGCCGGTTGCCCAAAGAGATGAACTGGAACGATCGCGCGGGTCCGCGAAGTGATCCTTGACTCGATCGTTTCGACATCGATATTAAATGTCACAGGATCGATGTCAATATAGATAGGGACGCCTCCAAGCAGCACGATCGTTTCTGCTGTCGCGGCAAAAGTAAAGGGTGTTGTGATAACCTCGTCGCCCGGTTTGAGATCGATGGCCATCAGGGTTAGCTGCAATGCGTCGGTACCCGAGGCACAGGCAATCGCATGCTTCACACCAAGATAGCTCTCCATGGCACGCTCGAATCGCGCGACGTATGGCCCATTGATGTATTTGCCGCTCCGCACGACTTCGAGAATCGCACGGTCGATCTCGTCCTGATAACGATGGTACTGACCCAAAACATCGACCATTTGGATCGGTCTGGTAAGAACTTCTGCTTCCAAGCTATTGCCTCTTTCGAAATTAAGATTGAATAAGACCCCGCTCCCGAAGCCGCTGCTCGCCACGGTAGCCTCGTAAGAAATCATAAACGCCCCAAAGGGTTGCCCATCCGGCACGGATATTTTTCCGCCGAATGTCCCATAAGCTACGATAGATTAATTCGAGCGGGAAGAGTAACCAAAATTTGAGTCGTCCAAAGCCATGCTCATGGACACTGGCGAAGATAAATCCGTTTCGGCAATGGAGATAATTATGAATCGGTGATTCGTTGCCCGGATCGCCACTCCGATAGTTGTGGTAAATCGTGCTTGCCGGCTCATAAAAAGCTATAAATCCCGCCTTCCGGGCCCGCTCGCACCAATCCGATTCCTCCCAGTAGGCAAAATAATCATCTGAAAGAAGGCCAACTCTCCGGACCGCGGTACCACGAAGCAGCATTTCACAGCCGGACGCATATGGTACCTCCATCGGTTTGTCATAGAGTCCTCGGTCGGCCTCGTCAATCCCAAAATGGCTAAAACCCATCCACCATTTGCGGAATGAGCCAGCATACCACAGAATATCGGAACGTCCGTTCTGTGCGGCTTTCGTATAGTAGATTTTGCCACTCACCGCTGCGATCCGTGGTTCTGACTCAAGTCGTGCGAGCAATGGTTCGAGAAAGCCAGGTGTCACGATCGTATCGTTGTTCAATAGCAGCACATGCTCACAGCCGGTATCGAGGGCATGCGTAATGCCAAGGTTATTCCCGCCGGTGAATCCAAGATTGGTCTCGGAGCGAATGTGCGTGACACTCGGAAATTCTGCTCGAAGTTTCGCGCCGGAACCGTCGCGAGAGCCATTATCGACCAAAATGAGCTCCGTATTCGAGTACGTGAGTGATTCGAGTGACTGAAGGCACAATGCTGTATCCTCATAAGCATTCAGATTAATGAGGATAATTCCAATACGGGGGTTCGAGGCTGTGATCATGCCTGTCCCTTTCCACGCATCATCATGTAAACCGTCCGAAGGAGGATCTTCACATCGAGACGAAACGACATCGACTCGATGTACATTAGATCGTACTTGACCTTCTGCTTAACGTCCTCAATGTTCTCATCATATTTATGAACCGCGGTTTGATAAAGTCCGGTCACTCCGGGGCGGACTTTCTGCCGCCGCTCGTAATATGGTACCTCCCGCAGTAACTGCTTGACAAAAAACTCGCGCTCTGGCCGCGGACCAACAAGAGACATATCTCCCTTCAGCACGTTCCAGAGTTGCGGCACTTCATCCAGGTGAGATTTGCGCAAGAATCGACCAAGCGGTGTTACACGTGGATCGTTCTTCGATGCCCATTGCGGCCCGCCGCTTTCGGCGTCAAGGTACATCGACCGAAATTTGAAGATGTGGAATCTCCTGCCATCCTTTCCGAGCCGCTCCTGCGTATAAATAATGGGTCCGGACGAACTCAGCCGGATCGATGCGGCGATTAGAAGCCAAACTGGTGTGCCCACCGCAAGAATCAGAGCACTCACGCTCACATCCAACATTCGCTTCGCCGATTCCTCCCACGGACTTAGCAGTACCGGGTTGATGTCAATAAGCGGGAAGCCGTAGATCTCGCGGGTACGCGCCTGTCCTGAAACAATGTCATAGAGATCGGGCACGATCTTGAGTCCGACATTCGAGTGTGAGGCACGCGAAATGAGGTCGATCAATTTGTCATGCTCGTTTGTGCCGAGCGCGATCAATATTTCTTTCGGATGACAAGCTTCGATTACGGACTCCAATTCCTCGGTCGTGCCAAGCAGTGGGACTTCCTTCGTCGGCATGGGCTTGCCATTGCGCTGTTGAATGGTCAACGCCGGGATCTTGGCTCCCGCTTCGGAAGACGAATTGACAAAACCAATGATCTCGTAACCGAGCCGTGGGTAATGTGCAATCTGTCCAGCCAACTGCCTGACCATCTCCGGTTCACCAACGATAATGGATGGTCGCCGGCCTACTCCGGATTCCAAAAGACGTCGTTGTCCGTGGCGAATCAACAATCGGATAGACACGCAAAGTGAGGCAGTGATACACCAGTAGGTCAAGCCCAACACACGTGGATCGTTCGAGGCGAGACCCGACGTGTCTGATGAATCCCACCATATGATTAACGAAAGTATGATGGTCCCAACCCCGAGTGTCTTTAGCAGCGTCACAATTTCATCGAACGGTGGCCGCACGTACCAGGGCCGATAGAGTCCGAAGATGAGGAACATGGCCATCCAGAACAGATAAATCTCGAGCGACGTGATCGGCAGAAGCGAAGGCGAAACATCCGTTGGTGCCGCATGCCGAAAAACGAACCAGCCAGAATCCACTCGGAGCCAAAAGAATATTGCCCACGCGGCATTCAGGGCGATAAAATCGCCGATGATGAGCAGCACGAGTTCCTTGCGCGGGGTCACGGAGCGGAAACCTCCCGGCTGAGTGATGGCGTAAGATCGTTGGCAATTCGAGTGGTCTGCGCCCACAACGGTCCAGGGCTCGAGAATAGAAAATCAATGACGCCTAATGCGAGCGCAATATTCATCGAGAAAAGCCAGTAGATCTGGCTGGCGACTGGAATCGGAGATTTTAAGCCCTTCGAAACCCAACCGATCACCACCAGCAAGCCGAGCGCAAGCTCAATCAACAGCAGCACTACTGCGAGAGGGCTGTACAATGAGAGGAAGGTGCTCGCCACCAATGCGAGGACGATATACATAGCAAACCATCGCAATACTTTGTGAGGCCACAAGAGCCAGGCAACACGACCACGAATGAGCGAAGACCGAAAATATGAAAGCGTATGAATTGTCCGTGCCGTCGTCCTTCGCTTCCTCTGGAATTCATCCGGGTAGGTACGACCATACTGCTCGATAGATATAGCTCCTTCATCAAAGAGAATCCGCTTTCCAGATAATGCGACTTGTAGTCCGACAAAGAAATCGTCCGAAACTCTCCCATCCGGCAAGGATTGCCAGAGTTCACGGCGGATCGAATAATTCCCACCATAAACGGCGAGCGTCGACCAGATCGCAGCTTCATGTTTTCTGAGATCACTCTCGATATGCCAATAACTATTCTCCGACTTATAGATGCTGGTCGCTTGCTCGCTATCCATCGCGAGGTGACCGGCAACAGCACCCGTCTCGGGATCGGCATAATGCCGAACATGGCACAAGAGCGTGTTCGGATGCAGCGTAATATCAGCATCGACGAATAGCAAGATCTCATTCTTGGCTTTCGCAACGAGATCATTTAAAGTCAGCATTTTGCCTCGTTGGCCAGGGAAAAGAACTGGCTTAATCTGTTGATGTCGCGCCGCAAATTCCAGTAATATGGAATTTGTTCGATCCGTCGATCCGTCCGAGCCGCAAAGGATCTCGATCTTCTCAGCAGGATACTTTAGATTGACGAGGGACGTAAGACAGTCTGCAAGAATAAGCTCCTCATTGAATGCCGGTAAAATGATCGATACCGCAGGCTGATAAGATTCATCAATCCCCGACTTGCGAGGAGCGACCTTTGCCAAAATGCGGATAAGCACCGGAAACCCTACATACGAGTAGAGCAACAGTGCAATGCAAAAGAGTGCAACGTAGATCATCGAATTCTTTGAACGCTCCCAGGATCATTCAGTCGCGCGGTTTCGGAGAACTTCTTCATAAAGCTTTACGAACTCGCTAACAACATGATCCCATCCGTAGCGCGTCACAGCAAGTTCATGTGCGTTTATGCCAAGCGATTGCCGCGCTGCCGAGTCAGAAAGCAGTCTTACGACCGCATCGGCGAATGATTCGGCACCGTCGCGAATCCAGAGGTGAATCCCGTCCTTGCCTTCGTTTCCTTCGGCGCCGATGGAAGTAGAAACAATCGCCTTTCCTGCCGCAAAGGCCTCGAGCAGCTTCAGCCTCATACCACCACCAATTCTGAGCGGCACCACCAGAACGGCGGCTCGGGCTAAATAGTCGCGCACATCCGGCACTCGTCCATGCACCTGAACAGATTGGCCAAAGCGTTGCAAAAACGGCAGAATACGCTCTCCGGAGAACCCAACAATATGGAGAACCGTCGCCGGACGGCGCTGGAGAATAATCGGGAAGATGGCATCCAGAAAATATCGGGTCGCATCGAAGTTTGGGTCCCATTCCAGCGTTCCAAGCGAGAGAATGGAATTGGGATCCTCTTCAGAATTCCTCGGCTTGAAATACTCAATATCCACCCCCGCCGGAATAACCCTATATTTTCCTTCCGGAGCAACTTGCTTCATCGCAGCAACATCTTCCTGGCTGATCGCAGCTACTGCATCAAAGTTCGTAAGAAACCGCGCCTCCTCCCGCTTCAACCGGCCACCATGCAAACGTGCGAGGTAGCTCTTGACTGGATTCGTCTCCCGCTCCGCATACCGCTCATAGATCAAGGCTTCGAAATTATGCTCTCGAAGCACGATTGGCAAACCGTAGCGATCCTTGATCCACAATCCGTATGGTCCCATGTGCGAGTGATCGACATGAACGATATCAAATGATTTTTGCCCAATGGTGCTCTCGATGAGCCGGTACATCTCCGGAATCTGCCTGCGTTCGATGGGATACGCTCCACGAACCAGCGTTCGCAACAGTACGCACCAGCGTGGATGGAGCGGCTTCTTAATTAACCGCACATCCGCATACTGGCCGAGATCGTTGATTGCTTCATCTGTTGCCTGCTTGGAATCGAGCGGAAACGTGATGAGCGTTACCTCATGCCCCAGACGCTTGAGCCATTTGGTAATCGAACAGATACCAATCGCTCCCCCATCCGTTAACGGATACGGCATGCGTGGGGCAAGTTGGAGGATGGTCACGGCTGGTCGGGTTGGAGAAGAAGAAAGGTATCCGTTGAATCCGAGTAGTACTGCTGGCGGAAGTAGTTAGAGATGTTCTTCCAGGAAATTCCCGGTCTCTCGTTTTCAATCCAGTAGTCATCAACGTCTGGTGCAGAAGCCAACAAGGACTTCTTCACCCAGACCCCACCATGCTCCATCCAGGCCTCTCTCTTAGCGTGTTCAAATCGCTCCCTCCAATATCGCGAGCTGTCATCCACGCTTCCCAACACAGGGTATGGACAAAGTCGATGGGATTGATTGTAAGGGTTCAGTGGATGAATCCTCTGGAACACAACGAGCTCGTCCTGGATATTCAGCACGGTAACGATCGAGTGGTCGTTAAGTCGTGGCCAGATCTCTCTGATATGAGCCGTACCCCGCGCCTCTGCCTCGGCAGAAACGGAAGGCCACATTGCGCTTACATTCAGGACTAGGACAACGAGTCCTACGGCTCCAATAAGCGGGCGCACAAATGTGGTTGATCCATACGCGAACCCTAAGGCAAGGGCGATGAACAGGAAGGGCATGAGAGGCAGGTGCCGTTCTAATGCCGCTCCATCCCAGCGAAACGATAATATCAAATTAGGAATAATGCCCACTAGGAGAAACACCAGGTACTTACGCGCGGTCAGATCCCGCAAAATCACCACAAAGATGACAAGCAGTAGGGAGTAGAAAAGGCCCATCTTCCAGAGGCCTAAACCGAAGAGCATCAGAGCGGAGACTGGATGATATGGATCGTGATAGAGGAAGCGTTTGACGTATAGGCCATCGTTGCCCAGATAGAAGAGCGTCTTGGGTAGACCGAATACCGTTCTCAGGGGGCCGGCCATATAGTGTTTGTCCCCCGGATCCAGTGCCCACTGGACGAAACCGGCCGGGGTCAGATGCAGATGCACAACGAACGGCACCAAGATTGCCAACGCGACGAGCGCCACGACCATCGTGAGCCTCAGCGATTCTACAAGGTTTTTTCGATTCCAGCCATTAACCGTTGGGTAGACAAGTATCGCGGCTGGCAGTGCAAGGATGTACGGCATCCAAAGGAGCGGGGCAATCGCAAGCAAGACTCCGGCAGCCCAGAGGCTTAATCCCACCGACAGTCGACGTGCAGAGTCGAAGACATAGTACAGACCTGCGATGAGTATGCTGATCCCTGACATGTAGCTTGTACCCGTCATACCATAATTCATCACGCATTGTGATACGGCATAGATCAAAGTCGTCACCTGTACCGAAACTTCAGATATGGGAAGAAGCCGAAGCAAACGGTAAAGATAAATGATACCGGTCAAGCTCAGAATCAGCGAAATGAGAATGAGCGAAAGATTGACCTGTGCAAACCTCTCAAGACCGAACTGATTTCTTAGGACCGGCAAAAGAGCCGAATGAACCACCCATCCCAACGGCCTCCAAAGCAAGTGTGACGATTCAAAGAACATAGGCGGGGATTGACCGTCCTCCTGCGCAATAATACACTGTGCGTACTCCAAAGAGTCCGCGTAGTAGTATGGCCTCGTTACAAGTGCCGCTAAGATAAACAATACAACGGCGGCATATCGCCACAATGCTCTCCTCACGATACACTAATCCTCTCCCTAAATATTATGTTCCGCCACCGTGCACTCCTACAAATGCACGTTAGGCCCATCGCAACATCCCAAGATAGAAACGACGAATCGCAAACACCTGTTTCCAACTGAGCTTCGGGCCATACCGGGCGAACCGGGTGATCGCTCTGAATCCATCGAAGATTCCGCGAATATTCTCCGTTGCGGTATGGCGATGCATCACCATCGCAAGGATACGTCGAAGGATGAGACATGTGAGAAGCGGAAGCGCTGCCGTAATTGGCCAATGCTTAGCTATCATCCAAACGAACTGACGAGAATTCACATACGCACGATGCGCGCGATAAGACCGTCCCGCTAACCTGGGAGATGGTGAGACAAAATGGAGGGTCAAAAACCAGGGACAAAAGAAGACCCCGAGATCCTGCTGGTAAATCTGCAACGCAAGCTCAATACCTTCGGCGCCACTCCATTCGGGATCGAAACCAGCGGCACCCTTGAGCGCCGCGACGCGAACACACGACCCTCCTTCAACGAGGAAAAGGGTTTGGAATCCTGACCTTTCATCGCCACCAAATCGGTAATTCTCCCACCGAGTTGTCTCCATAATCCCAGTAACGGGCTGATAATAGGAGGTGCTAAGCACAGCAATGTCTGGATTCGACTCCATGTGCTGGACGATGCGCAAAACCGTGGCCGGCATTCCAGGGCAGGTATCATCATCGAACATGAAGAGGTACTTTCCTCGTGCAAGATCAAACTCGATGTTCCGCGCCGACACCCCAAGATTCTTGCCGACTTCATGGAGAATGACGGACGGATACTCATTCCGAATCATCTCGTTACTGCCATCGGTCGATCCGTTGTCAATAACAATAACCTCGTAGTGAGGATATTTGACTGCGCGCGTCAGAACATCCAGCGTTTGGCGCAGTTCCGCACAGCGATTATAGTTCAATACGCCAAGGGTGACCATTGGAAGATCAGGATTGCTCCACTCTTCTCGAGCAGCGGTCCAATTCTTCACCTCCCAGGGATTCCAGTTATACTTCATCCGATGATTGCGCTTGGTCGTTTCGTGACTCTCCTCCAGAGGGAGAGAACTTCCTGTGCCGTGAGCACATTCGTCGCGTGGATCACAAGAGAGTAAATGCCCATTTGAACGATCACAACGATCGCCAAATGGAAGTTCCCAGCCATGAAGAGCCAGGACGCGGCAAGGCTTGCTATGGTGGCTAATCCCGTTCGCAGAAAGGCAGACGTAAACCGACGGGTATCAAGATGGCCCGAATTTCGGGATAACCAAACAAGGAGTCCCGCCCCCAATGAGACAGCAATGAGCTTGGAGACCATCGCTCCCGTTGCGCCGAACTTTCGTAGCAGGAATAGATCTCCGATAATCACCGCGACCATGCAAACGCCGGCATTCGCAGTCATGAACCAAGATTGACCCGCAGCCACGCTCACCTCCATAAGGAGGGTGCCAATAAAGATCGGCAACAGCATCCAACCTGTCCAGATCAGGAGCGGGCTGGCAGAAGCATATTTTTCCCCGAGCGTCAATGGTACAATGAGACCCGAACACGTGGTGATCAAAAGCGCAATGAAGAATCCAAGCACGAGCAGAATCCGAAGCGAGATATCTGTCAATTGTAGCGATCGCGTCTGATCGTTCTGACGCAAAAGCCGAGTGAGCTCCGGGGCAATGACCGCCGCGAGAACGAGCGGAATCGGAGCAGCGGCGGCATTCAATCGCATCGTGGCTCCGTAACTTGCGACTTCAAACGGCGTGCTCAACTTATCGAGAAGGAGGCTATCGATTTGGATGTGAATGGTGAGGAATATGGTCCCGATGCAAAGCGGAATCGAGCCGAGCAAGAATCCTTTCGCAAGCACCGGGTCCAGCCGAAGCGAAACATTCTCGCGACGTATCCATCGAACAAGCGCAATCACCAGCAGAATGAACCCCGGCACATTGCACAACGCATAAACCCAGAGTACACTCTGAAGGCGCAATGTATAATACCGGCCGAGAAAAAGCAAAACCGCAAATGCAACTGCGTCGAACAGTGCAAACAGTGCAACCAGATAGTACTTTCCCTGGCTTCTAAACATGGACTCAGCCGCGGGTCGAACGGCGAGGACACGCGAAGAGATGAGAAGGGTTATCAATAGAATCAGGCAATTCTGTACCATCGAAACTGGGTAGAACAGTCGTCCGATCGTGATGATGATTAGCGCCACGAAGATTGATAAGACGAGTCGAAGCGCGACAGCCGTCCCCAGCAGCGATCCCCGGCGGTCTTCCATTCCTCGCGAAGCATCCTCCTCTGCTTGCGCCAGCATCCGTGTGATGAGAGGATTCATCCCAAGATCGGCAAACATCGCAAGGATCGCCATCAGGGAGATGCAGACGGTGAACTCTGCATACTCAGTCCGGGAGAGTTGCCGTGCAATCAACAACTGGCCGATAAACAGAAAGCCATTGCCCGCCAAATTGATGGCAAATCCAGCCAGAGCCCCGCGCAGGATACGCGTACCCAATGGCTGTTCCGGCAGCTCTACGGTGAGGCTGGGTTGACTCATGTAATAGGCTTCGCGGTTAAGAGCGCGGGCTTCTGTTCGATAAGATGACCGCGCATCCCAAGACTTTTTTCCAACGCAAGGAAGTAGCCCCAGATGAGACCGACCCAGACCAGATCCGTTTTGCTGTCAAATACAGGTGAGGTATATGCATCGATCAAAATGAACAAAAGAAATGCGATGCCTGCCCGAACGATCGCTCGCGACGTTTCTGATAGCCTCGGTGACCGAAGCAAGCGATAGCCGTTGCGCATGAAGCCGAAATAGGCTAGAAAGAAAAGACAGAATCCAACCAGGCCCGATTTCAATAGGAGAAAGAGGTAGCTGCTATGACTGAACCCGATCCAAGTATGAAATCCGAGAAGAGCATCCCACACGCGCCACAGAGAACCAAATCCATAGCCGAAGAGAGGCGCATGAAGGATAACATTCCATTCGTACCGCCATTCGACATATCGGTTGAAGAGCGAAAGATCCGTCCCGAGATGCTGGGTAGATAGCATCCGATTGGCAAACCCCATCAATAACAATCGAAAGAGTCTCGACGACTCAATGATGGGGATTAGGAGTAGGACTCCCGATCCCACAGCAAGCCCGATTCTCGAAATGCCCCTCCGGCGTTCGGCGCGATCTCCCGAGAAGAGCATGCATACCATGCTAATAGCAGTGGCAATGTATAATCCCCGGAACATCGAAATGACAATAGAGAAACAACCGGCAAGGAATACGATCGCGAACGGAATCAACCAACGGCTCCGACGGAGCGACATCAAGAACGAGACTGCAATCAGCGTGAGAAATCCCGAAAGCTCTTGGTCGGTCGTTGCACGCCCAGTCTGATAGAGATATGCCGCCCGCAGTATGTTGCTTCTCATCGTGAGCGCGTTCCAGACAAGCATTAAGCATCCCGCGACCACCACGGCCCACATGAGGACATGCTCCTCGGAAGAATCCGTTTCGATATACCGCTCATAGATAATGGGCAATATGAGCAAGGGAGTAAAGTTCAACAACTCGCGGATGGCTGAATTGAACAAGTTATTCCCACCCGTGAGAAAGCCAATGCCCGTACCAATAAGACCCCAAACCGCAAACAGCATCATGTACAGTTGCTCTCGCGATCGACTCAAAGGCTGCTGTTCAACAATCCTGATTCGAACGATCCAATAGGCCATTACTCCAGCCAGGCACAATCCTAGCATGAAATCCAAGACGCTGGGAGCAGCACCACCTCCACCATATTCTTTGGGGCGAAGTGTCAGCACCGTGTTGATGACCACATAGGAAAGGACTGACAACACAGGGTTGCGGATGATCGCAAAGCCAACCATCATCAACACCAGAACAGCATAGCTTAGGAAAGGCCCCGCGACGAGAACCGATAGAACCAGCAACGCGATGACTGCACTTGCTACCGCAAGCATCTGCGCCGTTGACAAACGCAACGGTGACGTTTCAACCACGGCATATGGTCCCGGGCTGCCGAGCATCATCATTTATTTCCTAATCGCTTAACCGTTCGCGATCAATCTGAAATCTGACACGGGCGCGGCGAACATTCACTGACAGAATTACTGCTATCGAACTAATCACCATGCTCCCAATCAGCGCCTGGAGCAGGATCATCGAGCGATGCGGCCCGGACTTCTTACTCGGTGGAACGGCGTGATCCAGCGTCACGAATCCGTAAAGGTCTCGATTCTCATCGAGCTTTGCCTGTTCAAGCGATGGAAGCAGAAACGCTTTGAGCTTGCTCTGAATTTCGACTTCGCGCATGAGCCGAAGGTAGCTGAGCGCAACATCGGGCATGGAATTCGTCGGCACAAACGAGCTTGCCTTCGTATCCATCCCGACCTGCATTTCTCCAAGCTTAGAACTTAGCTGTTCGATTGTGCTTCGATATACGGCGGCCTCGCTCGAATTCGAACCGTACATCTGCTGAGCATTATGAAGTCCAATTTCGGCCATAGACTTCTGCCCTTCAAGTTCCGCAAGCGCCGTCATCTCGGCCCGCGCCTGCTCGGTGATCGAGAAGACCCCGAACTTTCGTTGGAATGCACCCAGTGCTGCTTCGGCTGAATCAAGATCGGCAACATTGGTATTGTATCGCTCCTCTACGTATGTCAGATTGTGGACCGCCTCCTCTTTTGCAAGCCGGCTGTTTATGTTGTTGATGGCATCGACAACAGCATTAGTCACTTCGGCGGCACGTTGCCGACTCGTGTCCTGGAAGCTGACAATGAAATTGCCCTCTTCGGTCAACTCGCCATCCAGGTTGGTGGCAAATTGCTTGATGGCATCGTCCATCGTGGGAGCGTCATAGACTTGTTGAAAATGGAATTGCTTAACGAGCCCTTCTTGCAACTCCCGGCTCCGCATGAGTGAAAGTGGACTGTAGCTGTCTTCTCCACCTTTGAGTTTGGCGAGTCCGATATCTTTTAATGTGCTGGAAATTCCGGATGTAACAGCATCGAGTCCGCCCCCACCCGCGTGGCGTGCCGGAAGAATGACGGCATGGGCCGTGAACACATTCGGCATTGCCGTGAATGCGTAGAAAGCGGTTGCGGCAGTGACAATAACGGTCACGGCCAGGATGAGCCACTTATGCAAAAGCACAATAGTGACACTCTCCACCCAGGCTCGGCGAGCCGGTGTTAGCGGCACGGAATCCGCGAGTATCGGAATGTTGTCCGCGCCCACGGCGGGCGTTTCTTTATGTCTTGGATGCACTTCAGGAAGATTCGATGTCATATTCAAAAACGGTCGGCAGTCTAAAACAACGCGCGCACCCCAAAGGCAACCAGCGTCTCTGGTAATTCGCGAGGCGCAAGCGAAACAGATCGGCCGCCGAGGTCAATGCCCGGAGTGACCGGAGCTTCGTTTAAGTAATCGACGCCCTTCTTTGTTCCGCGCGCAAAGACAACCAGACCACGCCATGGTTCGAAGCTGAGTGTGGCCGTCAAAGTAAGAATATTGACGCGACGACCATTTAGAAAATAGGTCTGATTCTCCTGACCTTCCTTGGACATGCCAAGCGTGTAATCACTTCCCGCATTGTAGAGCAATGTCCCCACCGTGTCAAAGACGTTTTCTCCGCGCTGCACGAACTGTCCTTCAAATGCAGCCGTCCATTTGGCCGAAGGGACCCAGCGCAGCATGGACCATAGACTTTGAGCGTTCGGCCCGATTTGCGCTCCCAAAATCGTCTGCGAACTTGAATATTGCGTGTGCGGATCCCAATGAGTATATGTGTAAGGATCGACACGAATCCATTCCATTTCCCAATCGAGATCGTGCATCCCGAAAGCGCCGGCCCACATTGCGCCAAACTGCCAAGCCCATTTATTGCCCCAATATCCGGTCCCGATTTTACTTGCGACCAAATCATCGAGCAAAGCTTGGCCACGCAATTCAATCCCTGGCGCCAGACGCCATCGAGCGTGCGCTCCGAGCAGGCTATTATCCTGATCTTGCTGATTGAGCTGGTGTTTTACCGTCCCCAGAAAAGAAAATGGGTTGAGATATCCGAGATCAAGCCGCTGAGCAAACACCATAATGTCAGTGAAGCCAAACTCGACATTGTGGCTCGTTTGAATCGTCAGATCATGAAGCGCGAGGTACTTCACAGGCAAGGCCGGAGCAGGTTCCGTAATCGTATCGTCGACCAATGAGGCGAGCATTGCCTGATACCGAACGGCTTCCGCATGGGCGCTAAGTGACAGAAAGTCGAGGAATGGCACGCTTGGCGAGAGTAAAATATTATCGCTCTGAAACCCTCCGCCAATTCCTGCCTGCTCACGTGCCAGCTTAGCCGTGAACCAATCGTTATCGTATGCCAATTCAGCAGACGTGAAATCGAAGAACTGCTTGGAAAAATATCGAAGATCGTTATTACGACCGAGTATTGGGTCTTCGAGTGCAAGCGCGGCATCGCCTACTCGTTCGCCATTGGTGGTCTGCATATAGTATCCAACGCGACCAGTTAGAGTCCCGGAGAATCGTCCGCCGACTGTTAATAGTCCTACAGAGGCAGGATCCGGTTCGGTCTTTCGACGAATGTCGATGCTGCCGACAGCATGCACAAAAAGATCGGATTGTGTCGAGTCATCGAACCAGCGATACAGATACTTATCTTTATCGGTAGGAATACCGCCCCAGAACAACGGCTCGGCTTCTCGTGCAGGGAACATCGTCACGGCCTCGCGTGGCTTATGAGCGTAAGTCCTCAAATACTTTTGCAGCAGTTCGGATTCGGAACTCGAAAGTGTGCTCCCTCGCGCTTGTTCGAGAAATTGGGAAACCTCGTATTCGGTGAGTGGAAGCTCGGTTTCCGAATATCCTTCGATAGTACCCCGTACCGAAAGGTGGCGTAAAAACGCATAGACATCCTCGCCAATCGGCACTTGTTCGACACCGATATGCGGACGCGATGTCAACACCTGCGCGAGCAGTGTGCCTCGGCAGAGAACGAACAGAAGCAACGCGGCAATGAGCCGGCCATAGCGCATCGAAAGTTAGGGTTTCTTTATGAAGACCTGATACAATAGCACGAGAAAGCTTCCAATGCTCGTAAACATCGTGACAAGCGATGTCAACTCGTTGCGTTTGACATCGACGGGAATATCTGGTTCCTTCGGTACAAATATCTCATCTCCGGCCTCGATATGCGTATCGCTAGGGTCCATCCATGCCTTCGTGCCTGCTTTGATGATTACTGTCCTGGATTGAACCGCACCCTCTGCAAAGCCACCTGCTCGGCTTACATAGAAGTTCAACGACGCACCCTCCTGATATGGCACATAGCCGGAGTGATTGACAAAACCGGAGACGTAAACTGTCGTTGGCCGCTCTGGAATGATAATCTCATCTCCATCAGCGAGCGCGATATCCTCCGACTTGTCACCATGCACCAGCAGCCGATCCAAATCAACGACAAGATCTGGTTGCCGCATCGACATTTGCCGAACAAAGCTGAATGTGTCCTCGACTGTAATATCAGCAAGCCTGGTTGACCGACTAATGTCATCCAGAGATCCAGCCTGGACTTGGCCCGTATGCCCGTGCCGCAGCACTCTCCCGGCACGCGGATATGCTTCGGGAGTCAGCCCCCCAGCTTCTTTGATCACATCGGAAAGGTGAGTCTGGCCGTCTTCAATCGGGAATGCACCGGGGGATCCAACTTCGCCCCGAACAACGACGACGGCGGCGTGAGTTTGTTCCCTCTTGCCACGAACAATCACCCGATCGCCACGCATGAGCGCAACATCCGGCTCTCGACCTGACTCGATCGCCAAAAGATCGTAGACCTTCGTTGTGGGGTCGGCATCCGCTATTACGCGCGTCAGTTCGACATGCTCCATGTCTGCTTGCGACTTAGGCCCAAAGGCGTATTTCACCGCTGACGAAAGTGAATCGCCTATTACATATTCGAATTCCCCAGGCGACTGAACGGCGCCGTAGACACCAATAACGCCAGCAGTTGCATCGCGAAATGGCACATCGATGACATCTCCTTCACGAAGAAGAGGCGAAGCCTTCGGATCGTGCATTGCGTCATAGCGCACCATATCGAGCCGCTCCCGCATACCATCCGGATGAGAAATCGTAATGTACCTCTGACTGGCAGGCTCCAACTGTCGGTTGCCAAATGCGGATTCAATTCGTTGACGCTGTTCCTTTTCGTTTTTCCGTTGCCGTTCAGAGGCCGGGTCGCGGGGCGCAGCATCTGTCGGAGGTCTATTCGCAAGATCAACTGGCACATCAGCGCGAGTCGATGCCAATAATGCAAATCCGCTCGGCGTCAACACATCCCCTTGCACCTTAACATAGATGTGTCGAGGTTGGTAGATTGTAAGGCTGAGAGGATTTTGGCTGCTTGATGGATCTTGGCGCAATCGATCACTCGAAAAACTTTTGAAGAGTCCGGCAGCCTTGCCATAGACTTCACTGCGAAGGTCCGCCAGCGTTTTGCCATGAGTCTGAAATTCTCCAATATGCGGAATCAGCAATATCTCGTCTGATGAGACGACTGGGAAATAGGCTTGGTCGCTCGTCCAGAATCGACATTGGAGCACATCGCCAGGTCCCAGATGATACTCTGCCGGATCGACCGCGCTTGCAAATACCTGCGCCTCCAAGCTTGTGGGTGGTGTAAGAGACTTATCGGTAGCAGATGCACCAGATCCGATCGTTGGAATTGGCGAGGGAGCCGTCATTTGTGCTCGGACTCCCATCGGCGCGCTCACATAAATGATTATGCCGAGCAACAGCCAACGGGATGTGCGAACCATGATATCTATGTTCCTATTGAGATTGCGTTTCACAATACTTCCATTAATACTCGAACGATCCGATCCGATGCGTGACCGTCCCATAACTCCGGCACTGCTGCCGTCTTCCATTTGCCTTCGAACGCCTTCCGCGCATACTCGAGAATCTGCAATGGATCGACTCCAACGAGTTCGTTCGTACCCACACTCACCGTCACAGGTCGCTCCGTATTTTCCCGAAGTGTAATACAAGGCACACCGAGCGCCGTAGTCTCCTCTTGAATACCACCAGAATCTGTCAGCACAACGCGGGCGTGCGCCTGAAGTGCTACGAAATCGAGATATCCGACAGGATCGATGAGTACCAGTTGGTCATTGGCTTGCACGCGTGATAACAAATCGTACTCGGCGAGCATTTTTCGCGTTCGCGGATGGATCGGAAACACAATGCGCGCGTGGCCGTTGGTGGGTGCAAACGACCGCATTGCCTCGAATAACTCCACAAACATCGTGAGGGAGCGAGGATCATCGACATTGCTCGGCCGATGCAGAGTCACAAGTGCATATTCATGATTCGTAATCGCTAACTGGTTCGACAACACTGGAAACCGTGCTCGAGCCAGATCCAAATATCTGTAGAGTGAGTCGATCATCGTGTTGCCAACATAGAAGACTCGCTCGTCTGCAATCCCCTCATGCTTCAGATTCTCGAGTCCGCTCGGCTCTGTCACGAAGCAGAATTGAGAGAACTCATCGGTCACAATGCGATTGATTTCTTCCGGCATCGAGCGATCGAACGAACGAAGTCCCGATTCGATATGACCGAGCGTTCGGCCTGCCTTTGCTGCGACAATCGTCGTTGCCAGCGTGGAATTCACATCGCCGGGGACAAGGATCAGATCGGATTTCTCCTCCGCAAGAAGGGATTCCATTGCGATCATTACCCGCGCGGTTTGTTCGGCGTGAGTTCCTGAGCCGGCGCCCAGGAAAATATCCGGCCTCGGCATTTCCAGGTCGCGAAAGAACACGTCCGACATGTTCGTGTCATAATGCTGGCCAGTATGCACGAGGAGCGTTTCGAACGCGTAAGGCGCGATGCGCTTCATGGCCTCGATGACCGGCGCGACCTTCATAAAATTGGGCCGAGCACCGACGATGAAAATAATTCGCTTACGCGTATGGGGCATGGTCCTATAGGTCAGATAGGACTAATGAGTGTTCGATGGTGCGCGGTGACCCGATCCAAGAAGCACGATCTTGCTACGAAGAATTGGATCGGAGATATGCTTCGTCGCATTTCGCGTGTCGATCACGACCGCAGAGTGCTTCACGATAAACTCATAATCGTAACTCGTATGATCGGTAGTGATGACAACGACATCGGCGGCTTCGAGCGATTCCTTCGTCAGCTCTTGAGCGGCAAAATCAGAACCCTTGACCCAGAGATTGGGGACGAATGGATCGCAGTATGCAATATTGTTGACCCCCTCATCCATCAGAATCTCCATGACGCGAATCGCGGGCGAATGGCGCGTGTCATCGACATCGCGTTTGAATGCGACCCCAAGCATCAGTACTTTGGCATCCCGCAAACGGACTGGCAGATCGGCTACAGCACGAAAGACAAGATCTTTGACATAGAACGGCATCGATTCATTCGTCTCAGCAGCAAGCGTGATGAAGTTCGTTTCGAAATCGTGCGCGCGAGCCTGCCAGGCAAGATAATAGGGGTCGATCAGAATGCAATGCCCGCCGATCCCCGGCCCCGGATAGAACGGCATGTAGCCGAATGGCTTCGTGGCAGCCGCATCGACCACCTCCCACATATTGATGCCACCCATACGATCGCACAAACGCGCAAGTTCGTTGACAAGCGCAATATTGACCGAGCGGAAAATATTCTCGAGGAGCTTTTCCATCTCCGCCACTTTCGGCCCACTGACCGCAATCACTTGCGCAATAATCTGCTGATTGGTCAGAACCGCGAGTCGGGTGCATTCCGGCGTGACGCCGCCGACGACAATCGGCGTATTAGCCGTCGTAAACTTTTGGTTGCCCGGATCGATTCGCTCAGGCGAAAATGCGAGAAAGAAGTCTTGTCCAACTTTCTTGCCTGTCGCTTCGAGGATTGGCAGCACGATGCCTTCCGTGGTATTCGGAAACGTCGTTGATTTCAGAATGATGAGTTGTCCATCCCGAAGCTGAGTCGCAAGCGACTCTGCCGCACTCACAATGTAAGTAATGTCTGGATCCTTGTTCGTCGTGAACGGCGTCGGGACGCAGATATACAGAACATCCAGCGAACTTACTCCATCATAGTGCCTTTGGGCGCGGAGCTTACCGTTCTTCAGGCATCCTTCCACGACCTCATCTCGCAAATCCTGAATGTAATTCTTGCCGGCAGTAAGAGAGTCGATCTTGTTCGGATCGAGATCGATCCCGACGGTTTCGAAGCCCTTGACAGAGAATTCAACCGCAAGCGGCAGACCAACGTAGCCCAGGCCGATGACACCGATTTTCGCTGTCTTATCGCGGAGCTTCCGCTCCAACTCAGCGGCAGGCGTGCCGTGAATGGCCGAGCCATTTGTTGTGGCCTCAGCTACCGTCTTGGTCCCTTTGATCTTGTTCGCTGCTATTTCCATTTAGTACCCATCGCTGACGATGAAGGGAGAATGGCAAAGGCCCCTATACTGCCCCATTTCAACAGAGTTTCGGGCTAACGCGGATGAGTGGCAAATACTTCCCCGTGCTGCCGTTGGGAAGGACATAGGCAATGAGAAATGCCTGCTTGTCTCTCGGAATCTTGGTCGGGAAAAGAATTATTTGTTGAAACAAGTGTTGCCGTCCGTCGTAATCGTTGTTGTAACAAATATTTTGTTTTCTAATTGATGGAGATGAGTATGAACGCAAACGTAGATGCATTAGAGAAACCAATTGCTGCGATTGACCCCACAGCAGTATCAACAGAGACACTTCCGAAGTGGACGCTTGATGCCACCCATTCGCACGCCGGATTTAGCGTGAAGCACCTTATGATCTCAAACGTCAAAGGCGAATTCCGCGAGCTGGCAGGCGAGCTCCAGTTCGATCCGCTCAACATCGAGCACTCGAGCTTGCTCGCAACGCTCCAGGTCGCAAGCATCGAAACGCGCGAGGCGAGCCGGGACGCGCACTTGAAGAGCGCCGATTTCTTCGACGCGGCCACCTATCCTGAGCTGACATTTCGATCCACGAATTGGCAGCACACGTCCGGCGACGAGTTGATCGTCGCAGGCGATCTCACAATCCGTGGGGTCACACGACCGGTGAAATTGAATGTCGAGTCCACTCAGATCGTCAAAGATCCATGGGGCGGCAGCCGGATCGGATTCAGCGGACGGACCAAGATCAACCGTAAGGATTTTGGCCTCATGTGGAACGCCGCGCTCGAAGCTGGCGGCTTCGTGGTCGGCGACGATGTGACAATCACCCTGGAAGCGGAGTTCGTCAAGGCTTAGCCCAATACTATTTTCCAAATACTCTTTAATAAGCCCTCTCGTTTGGAGAGGGCCTTTTTTATTTACCTGGATTTGAACGAGCGACCCAATATGTTTGGTAGAGATAGTTCTCCACCCGACCAGCCATGTTGAATCCTTACGTCAAGCTTCGTGATGAACTTCGTTCAGCCCGGCATGAACCCGAAAGTATTGCTCGTTTGCGGGAGTTCAGTCCGATTTCTTGGTTTTTCGAACGTGTGCTGTTTTGGGCCGAGTTCGTTTCGCCCTCGATTCTCTTCATTCCAACACGCTCACTCACGTATGCGGCGCTGAAAGATCTCGATGATCCTCGCGAAAAAGAATCTTATGTCATCGAACGCATGCTCCATCGCGCCCGGCATGTGGATCTGTATATCTTGCTCTGGGTCGTCTTCGAAGTACTGCTTGCATTAGTGCTGCACGTAGCGAATGCGTTATGGTTACTCATTATGATCCGTGCCCTCATGGCGTTGCGCGTCATCGACATCGCGCAGGCCAACATCAATCTTAACGTGTTCGACCGATTGCGCTTTGCCGAGACGAGTCACGTGACGGTCTCGGTCACTCGCAACCTCATTCTCGCTGCGATCACCTACGTTGAGCTTGTCGTGGTCTTCGCAGTCGTCTATGCGACCATGCCACTGAATATCCACGGCGTCGCGCACCTCTATGATTGCCTCTACTTTAGTATGACGACACAGCTTACGGTGGGCTATGGAGATCTCCACCCGGTTGGCGTCGCTCGCTATATCGCGACCATTCAGGGCATGGTCGGACTCTTCTTCAGTCTGCTCATCATGAGCCGCTTCGTCTCGTTGCTGCCAGCCGTGCGCACTGTCTTCGGGGATGACGCTCGGCATGAGCAAAAATGAGTTTACTCCACGTAGCGAGTAATCTCCTCTTCGCTGAACCCATACTCTTCTAGTTCCTCGGCCGTGAATCCAATCAACTCGGGTTCGGTATAAAGGTGGAGTCCGGTCTTCTCCTCAACGATCGTACGGACTTGCTTCACAACCGAAAGGACTTCGTCCGCCGTCGCTTGACCGGTGACATTCAGCACGACGACCGGCTGCGAGGGATTCAGCATCACATCGCCGCGCCGAAAGCCTTTCAGTCCGCAGGCTTCGAGGATGAAGGCGCTTGCGACTTTCACTGGAGATGGCAAAGGGTGGTGGGCAATGGGATCGGTTCTCGTAATCTGATGCAACCGCCCGACATGCTCTGGCAAATTGCGACGGAAGAGCGTTAGAAGATGCCCGAACTGCTCGCCAGATAGCACCGAATTTTTGAAGAACGAGCCAGCATTGCCCTCGACTGACTCGGGCGGGAAAGGAAATTTCTTATCGCGGATTTCTTTGATTGCTTCGCGAATTTCTTGCTGCGTCGGCTCGGGATTGTTTTCGAATCGCTTCTTTACATCTGGATACGTGAGATTACGATGCGGCTCCTCGCTCAATCGGAGCGTCGTATTGAGGATCACAAACCGGTTCTTTTCGGTCGTATTGAAGATGCTCTTTCGGTAACTAAAGCCACATTCTTCTTTTGTGAGCGTTCGAAAGGATTTCTTTTTCCTGTCGTACACCTCGACGCTCACCAACACCTGACTGATCTCCTGCCCGTATGCGCCGACGTTCTGGACCGCTACTGCGCCCGTTCGTCCCGGAATACGCGAGAGATTCTCGATGCCCCAGAGTCCTCTCTCGACTGCGAATTGCACCACCTGATCCCAATACTCGCCGGAGGCAACTTTGAGTTGGCCACTTCCTAACTCAGCAATCCCCTTGTTCTTGACATTAATTACGAGACCAACAAAGCCGTTGTCGCTGACAAGCATGTTACTGCCGCCGCCGAGGACTAACGTCTTCAGCGCATGTGACTCTGCGTAGACCAGAGCTTCGGGAATATCCTCTGCGTCCGCGATTTCCACGAATTCGCGCGCGGGTCCGCCGATCTTGAAGGTCGTCAGTGGTTTGAGAGAAAGACTCTTTCGGATTTGAATCATGTAACTATTTGCACGCGTGGGACCCTCGCTGCGATACCGGTGAGAATCTCATACGGTACTGTTCCGATTGCCCGTGCGAGGCCCCATGCATCGATCCCATCGTTCGAGGGTGTGATGAATTGAACAAGGTCACCAGTCTTGACATCATCCTCGCCAACATCGATCATTACCTGATCCATGCAGATGGCGCCAACGATGGGATATGTCTTGTCGCGGATCATTACCACTGCACGGCCAGTAAGAAGACGTGGATAGCCATCGCCATAACCAATTGGAACGGTTGCAATTTGTGTGTCACGCGGAGCATGCCATCGGAGATTGTAGCTCACGCCTTCGCCCGCTTTCACATGCTTCTTGAACACGACCGTGCTTACAAGTCCAAGCGCTGGTTGTAGCTCTCCACCATATTGCTCCTGCAATTCCAAGCTCGGAGCATACCCATAGAGCATGATGCCAGGACGCACCATGTCAAACGCACTCTCGCACGGCAATTGGAGAATGGCACCACTATTGGCGGCGTGTACCAGTGGAATTTCGATTCCCGAATCCTTCGCCTCACGAACGACAGCTTCGAATGCGGAGAGTTGCCGCCGAAAAAATGATTGATCGAGTTCGTCACTTGTCGCGAAGTGTGTCGCGAGTCCGACCAGTTCGATCGACTCTTCAAGCGATACAATTTCTCGTAAGAACGGGATTGCATCCTCTGGTTCGACACCCATGCGGCGCATGCCGGTATCCACTTTGAGGTGGACTCTTGCGCGAGCACCGGTGGCCTGCGCTCGTGCCGCAATCGCATGAAGTGTCTCGCGATCGGTCAGCGTAAAATCGAGTTGATGTTGCAGGAAAAACTCCGTCTCGTCTGGCAAGACGCCAGTCAACACCAGGATTGGGAGCGACGTAAGTCGGCGGAGCCGCGCGCCTTCTTCTTCGGTCGCAACTCCGAAGTAACCGATCTCCTGACTCTCAAGTGCAGCGCGCGCGATGATGTCGAGGCCATGACCGTAGGCATTCGCCTTGACGATCGGCATGATGCGCGCACGCGGGCCGATCCTGCTTCGCACGAACTTGAGATTGTGCAGGAAGTGCTCGACGTGAATTTCGGCACGGGTGGGACGCATTCGAGTTGTCAGGCTCCCGCTAAAGACTTCTTGTATTCGCTGCGGTTCGACGTCATTAGAATGACTTCATCCACCAGACTCTTGATCCCCTCGAACACATCGGCAAGTTGAGCATCGTCGTACATGTAGGCTGGTGTCGTAACGATGCGGTGCTCCCGGTCAACGTGGATCTCGTGTGCTTGGGTTGCGATGTGCGTATGCCCGAGCTTTTCAATTTCCATCGACGCATCGCCTATAGCCCCAACGGTAAGCTCGAGTGGCAAACCAGGAAACGCGAGCGCAAGCACTGCCGGAGCGATACAGATGGCGCCGATTGGCTTCCCCTCTTCATGGAATTGATGGAGAATGTATCCCAACTCCGGCAAGACATTTCCGCTCGAACCTTCGTGAGCAAACGATGAGTGGTTCTTCGCCGCCCCAAACCCTCCGGGCATGATGAGTGCATCGAACTCGCTCGACCGAAGCTCGGCGAGCGGCGACACACTTCCGCGCGCGATGCGCGCGGACTCCACGAGCACCTCACGGCGCTCGGCAACCGGCTCACCGGTCAGATGGTCGACCACATCGCGCTGAACGATGTCCGGCGCGAAGCATTCGGCCTCGGCACCAGCCCGGCTGAGTGCCCAAAGGACGCCGACGGCTTCACGGATCTCAGAGCCATCGAGATACCCCGAACCCGATAGAATGACTGCGATCTTACTCATGATGATCAAAGATTTTGTTTCACGGACGAGTGAACAATTTCAATACCGTGGGCAATCCCTCATTCGCCAAAGGACTGAAACCTCCGTAAGACACAGCCTGTTAGGCCCGGACGATTATGAACACACCACTTGTCGGTATTATCATGGGAAGCGCCTCGGACTGGGACACGATGCGCGAGACGCAGAAGGTCCTGGCAGAGTTTGGGGTGCCGCACGAGTACAGAGTGCTTTCGGCGCACCGGGCGCCGAAGGCCGTAACAGAATACGCCGAAAGCGCAGAAGGACGCGGCTTGAAAGTAATCATCGGCGCGGCCGGTGGCGCAGCACATCTGGCCGGGGTGCTGGCGGCGCAGACACTGCTGCCGGTGCTCGGAGTCCCCATCGAAAGTCAGGCGCTCAACGGGATGGACTCCCTCCTTTCGACGGTCCAGATGCCGGGTGGAATTCCGGTCGGCACGCTGGCCATCGGGAAGGCCGGCGCGAAGAACGCTGCTCTGCTCGCTATCGCAATGCTCGCAACGACCGATTCCGCCCTCCGCGAGAAGTTGCAGGCATATCGCGAGAAGCAGACTTTGGCGGTACTAAACGCCAAATTGGAAGGATAACCATTGCGAATCCAGTTACTTGCCGACGACAGATATCGCGATAGCTTCGCAAGCTATCTCTCGTCGCAAGCTGCGATCGAATTGGTGTCGGAATCGCCGGATGCAGTTTTTGATGCGGCTTTTCTCGATGCCGGGCGGAAGATAGAGCAATTGACCTCTTTAGCGTCGTCAACTCGGATTCTTACCAACACCCTGACACTCTCGGCAACGAGAGTTCGAAGCGCGCTTTCCGATGGATCGCAAGTGATCGGGCTGCCCATCTTTCCGAATTATTTCGATCGACAGAAGACCGTCGAAATCTCACTCCCGATGGGAGCGAGCTACACCGCTGAAGTGGCAATGAACTTCCTCTCAGCCCTCGGCAAAACCGGCGAGCAGATTGGCGACACTGTTGCTGGAGTTTTCCCGCGCACCCTTGCGATGATCGTAAACGAAGCCGCCTTTGCCGTGCAGGAGTCAGTTGCTGCCGCGCAAGATATTGACGTTGCGATGAAGCTTGGCACGAATTACCCTAAAGGACCGCTGGCCTGGTGCGATGAGATCGGCGCGGAGACTATCGTAGCCATACTCGATGCGCTTGCCCGTGAACTTGCGCCGGAAAGGTATCGAGTCGCCCCGCTACTGAGGCGCCACGCAGAAGCCGGGATGAAATTCCTCGATTGAAGGTTTCAGTTTTTCTAATACACTATTCTTCATTTCCCGATGCTTGTCTCGCTCGAAAACTCTCAATTTTTTGGTGCCGCTGAAGTCGCTGAGTTGCGTTCGCTTGGCTTGTGGCAGGATTCCAACACGACACCGGCAAAGCTCGCCTTCGCCGCGCTGTTGCTGGCTCCGGTGATGCAAATCGTCGTCCGTGACGATGCGACTTCGACTGCGGAATTCCAGGCGATGCAGGAATACTTGCAGAAGATCGAGCGCGATTTCGCGCTGGCCTCACATTCCGACATGGAATCGATCGGGACTGATATGGGGCTCCTTCCGATGCTCCGGGGAACGTGGGACACGAATATGTTTCAGCGGGCGCTCTCGCTCCTCGCAGCCGTCATGAGCCGTCTTTCGGAGCGGGAAGCGGACGATGTGCGCAACGCGATTTCTAAGGCTGCTCTTGCCGCAGTCAGGGCCGGAAGTCCGCACATGATCAGCTTTCACATGGTCGATGACAAAGAGCGCGCCATGGTGCAGGACCTTATCCACCGGCTCAAGCTCGAACGATCCACAGAAGGACTCAACTTGCTGAGCAAGGCAAGGACGTAATTCAGAACCAGGATTACGCGGACGATTAATAGGATTTTGTTTTCGCTTAAAGTGCCAGCGTGTTTTACTCACTAAGAAGTACTTAGATCGTCACTAGGACAATCCGAAAAATCGTCCACGTAATCCCCCTCAATCCGTGAAATCCCGGTTCAACTGTAATCCCCGTTCAAAAATCTCTCTACCTCTTCAACGTTCTTTGGGCTTCCAACAATAAGTGGTGTCCGCTGGTGCAGATGCTCGGGCTGAATCTCCAGTACACGCTGCGAACCATCGCTCGCTTTGCCGCCGGCTTGCTCAACCACGAAGGACATGGGGTTGGCTTCGTATAGCAGCCTGAGCTTGCCTTTGTGACTCTTCACATCAGCCGGATAGAGGAATACGCCGCCATAAAGTAACGTCCGATGGACATCCGCAACCATCGAGCCAATATACCGGAGCGAATACGCCTTCTTGCGCTCGTCGGGCACATCCATCTTTGCCCAGTCGATAAACCGCTGAACGCGCGAATCCCACTTATGGTAATTGCCTTCGTTCACACTGTAGATCGATCCGTGTTGTGGAATCCGAATATCATCATGTGAAAGCAAGAACTCCCCGACAGAGGGATCATACGTAAAGCCAAATACGCCGCGACCCGCAGTGTACACCAGCATGGTCGAAGGCCCATAGATCGTGTAGCCCGCTGCCACTTGCTTGTAGCCGGGTTGCAGGAAGTCGTCGAGCGTACCGTGGGTTTCCTCCGGCGTGACGCGTCGAAGAATCGAGAAGATCGTACCGATCGAGACGTTCACATCGATGTTCGAAGAGCCGTCGAGTGGATCGAACAGCAGTACGTAGCGGCCACACTTGTAATCTTTTGGGATTGGCAGAATATCCGGGTCTTCTTCGCTGGCCATGCCACAGAGATGCCCACCATGGTCCATGGCGCGGTAAATCACCGTGTTGGCAAAGGCATCGAGCTTTTGGACGATCTCGCCTTGCACGTTGACATCGCCTGTGGCGCCAAGCACATCGACCAGACCGGCCTGCATGACCTCGCGGTTGATGATTTTGAATGCGAGCGTCAGATCGCGCAGTAGCGCGGAGAAATCGCCCGTGGCACCATCAGAGCGTTCAGCATCGGCGCTGGCCTGCTGCTCGATGATGTGGCGCTCGATCGTGATTACTTTATCGTGGACGAGGGGCACGGCTCAAAGACAAATGACGAATGACAAATACAGATCAATGAATTCCAGTGTGACCGAAGCCGCCGGAGGCACGTGCCGTTTCCGCAAGTTGCGTGGTTTCGATCACTTCGACGCGCTCGTACTTGCTGATAACAAGCTGTGCGACGCGCTGGCCGCGCTCGAATCGAACCGTCTCTTTGCCATGATTGATGAGGATCACCTTCAACTCGCCGCGATAATCGGCATCGATCGTTCCAGGCGAGTTCAGACAAGTGATGCCGTGTTGTGCGGCAAGACCGCTCCGAGGCCGCACCTGGCCTTCATAGCCTTCCGGAATTTCGAGCGCGATACCGGTCGGGGCAAGCACGACCGCACCAGGCGCAATTTCGACCGGCTTATTGACGCGAATATCCATACCGGCAGCATGTTCGGTCGCATAACCGGGAAGCGGAATGTCACTGTCCGTGTCACTCAACCGTTTAATCAAAAGTTCAGACATCAGAATCGGCATTTATGAGATATTTGGGATATGCAAGATGGTTAACATGTCCGCTATTGCGATTCATCCCGCAAATGAAGGAACGTTCCGAGCACAAAATCCCATTCATCCCGAATATCTCATAAATCCCGGTTCTGACTCATGATCCTCCTTGATCCGAACAACTATTCCGATGGCGTTGCGTTCTTTCGCGACATGCACAAACAAGTGCTGCATTCGTGCGTTGAACTCGAAACGTTGCTGAAGGACGCAGAAACTCGCGGAGTCTTCAAGAGCTTTGCTACCCAACCGGAATGGGAAGAATTGTTTCGGTTCTTTACCGTCCTTGCGCCAGAACATGAGCGCGACGAAGAACGGTACTTATTTCCTTTCGTGATCGCAAAGGTGCCTCACGTTGGCTTTCAGCCGCCGAATGCACCGATCCGGTTCCTGATCGAAGGCCATACGGTTCTCGAGCAGAAGCTGCGAGCGCTCGTGAAAGACTGGGAAATCTTTCGTGCGAAACCGCACGACCCGGCGGCCCTTGAAGCGTCGCACGCGCAGCATGCTGCGGAAGACGCCGCCTTTATAGCACTTGGCAAAGAGCTTGCGATTCTCTATCGCGAGCACGTCCGGATCGAAGAGCAGCGAGTATATTCTGTGGCCGATCAGGTCCTTTCGAATTCTGACAAGCTGGAGTTGATCGAGAAACTTCGGCGCGGGCATGATAACGAAGCAACGACACCGTTGCTCGAATTTGAGCATCCGCAGTTTAGCGACCCTTCCCGAAATGTTCAGAGCAGTACAAATGCTCAGGCAACGACCTCGTTCAATTACGAGGAGGACGATGAGGAAGGCTCCGACCTATACGAACTCTAACTCCCGCTGATCGCCGGGATACTCGATCGATCCGTTCTTTAGAATGGCGGCGTGCTCGTTCAATTTCGCAACCTCAACTTTTCCAGTGCCCATAATGTGGCGAACGACAAAACCTCCCGCGAGCAGATAATCTGTGATGATCCGCCGGTGACAACGCCACCAGAGTGCTTCGGCACACATAAATGCCGTCCGTTTCGCTCGAGCGAGATGAATCAACTCATCCAGACCTTCTCGAAATCCGGCTGTCTCCGCATAGTCAGCGTAATTCCGGAAGCTGGCGTTTTCCCAGTAGGTATTTCGTGATGCGGGCTGATCCTTGCGGTGCCCTCGTAGCCCGCCGAGCGCCGCAAGATGGATGTATTCGATGCCATGTTTCTTCAGCGTGCCTGGCAAGGTTTCGCGGTTGAATTGTGGGTTCGTACGCGATCGCGGCACGGTCCTAACATCAGCCAGTAGCTCGATCTCATTCTCTTCGAGCAACGAGACGAATTCCTCGATTGGACGATTCGAATGTCCGACTGAGTATACAATGCGTTTACCAGGCATACGCTTCCGGGGCAGCGCCGCCCGGACCGGGAAAGATTTCGTCCAGTCGCTTCAGTGTCTCGTCTTCAATTACGATTGTGAGCGCCGAAACTGCTTCGTCCAATTGCTCAACGGTCCGCGGACCAACAATCGGAGCCGTGACAGCCGGTTGCCTGAGCAACCATGCAAGTGCCAGCACACCCGGTGCAACTCCGATTTCTTTGCAGAGCGATTCGTATGCTTGAATTTGAGGGCGCGCTTCATCCAGCCTCTGCTGCACGCCCGGGGATGTTCTGCGACCATCACCTGATGCCTCAAGAATTCCACCGAGCAATCCCCCACCGAGTGGCGACCAGGGTAGAAGGCCGAGTCCGTAATGCTGACAAGCAGGAATGACTTCGAGTTCGATGGTGCGGTCTAAGAGATTGTAGAGACTCTGCTCGGAGACGAGCCCGAGATAGTTGCGTCGTTTTGCTGCTTCGCAGGCAGCGGCAACATGCCAACCGGCAAAGTTCGAGGAGCCGCTATAGACAATCTTGCCGGATGTGAACAATTGCTCGAACGCCTGCCATGCCTCGTCCCACGTGATCGCGCGGTCGATGTGGTGCATCTGATAGAGATCGATATAATCCGTCTGCATGCGCTTCAAGCTTGCTTCACAGGCCTTGCGGATCGCGAGCGCTCCGTAGCGCGCGTTGTTCGGCCACGGGTCCATTTCGCCATAGAGTTTGGTTGCGAGCACGACCTTCTCGCGCCGGCCATCGCCTTGCGCGAACCAGTTACCGACGATTGTCTCGGTTGTTCCGCGCGGTGCGGGACGGGTATAGACGTTCGCGGTATCGAAGAAATTGACGCCAAGTTCGAGCGCGCGGTCCATAATCCGAAACGCTTCCGCTTCAGGTGTGCGATGACCGAAGTTCATCGTCCCAAGACAAAGGCGACTGACTTTCAGGCCGGTCCGGCCAAGGTTCGTGTAGTCCATGTTTGAAAATATTGAGCATCGGCAAACGAGCACCAAGTTGAATCGTTCAATGCAAATTCCTCGTTCTCAACTTGTCACGCGTTACTCGTTACTCATAACTCGCTACCGATGAGCACCCTGATCTTCGACATCGAAACCATCCCGCTTGATTTTGAAACCTCATTCGATGAAGTGCAGCGCGATTACCTGCTGCGCGGCGCTGTCACAGAGGAAGAACGCGAGCAACGAAAGGGCTGGGGCGGACTCAATCCGCTAACCGGCAAGGTCGTCTGCATCGGCACTCTCGTGCATGAGACGCTCAAAGGTAGCGCACTCTATCTTGCCCAGGAAGAATCGGATGAGATCGTCGAACGCGATGGCATGAAGATCCGGTACAAGGCATTCGTGGATGAGTCCGCCCTATTGCAGCATTTCTGGAATGGCCTTTCGGAGAAATACAGTGGCGTCGTTACTTTCAATGGCCGCAATTTCGATTGCCCCTTTCTCATGCTTCGTAGTGCGGTGCTCGGCATTCGGCCATCGGTCAACATGATGGCGGGCACCCGGTGGGAATTCAAAGTTGGCGGCTCAGCCAGCGATCGGTACAGCGGCATCGAACACATCGATCTCCAGGACAAACTTTGTTTTGGGCAGGGCTTCGATAAAGCGGGAGCGACCCGGAAGTTCAATCTCGATTTTTACACCAAGTCATTCGGAATTGCTTCACCAAAGTCGGAAGGGATTGCGGGCGATAAAGTCCCGCTCTTCTTCAGTGAAGGCCGCCACAGAGAAATTGCGGAGTATTGCATGCGGGACGTCAAGGCAACTGGAGAGTTGTACGAGATGTGGAGAACAATGCTAAAGTATTAGTCTGAAAACATCTTGCCACCAGGTAAGATTATTGCTCATTTATTGCGTTATGCATCCCATTTTCCAAAGAAGGATGCACCATTCCGAGCTCGGCACCGATCTTGCACTCAAACGTCAATATGAGCGAAAAAACCAGAAAGAACAACGATCAGGAAGACGAGCTGAACCAGTCTCGCTTCTTTGCAGAACGCGGTGCCGAAGTTGTAGAGACAGAGGCCCCGAGTGAAGAGGGACCCGAGGTCGAGGAAGAGGACATCCTCGATTCAAAGAGCCGTTTTCGCGAACCCGTATCCGAACTTGACCGCCCGAATCAGTCCGTCGATCCCGAAAGTGAGATCGCGAACCGAAGCCCATTCTTCGGACAAGGCTTCGAGAAGGGCGACGACACTGGCATCCGGCGCAAGGCAGAGAAGTCGAAAAACGAGGATAAGGCCTCTCTCGGTTCATAGTGGGCGTGCCTTTGAGACTGTAATCCCGGGCTTGATGGCCTCGGTAACATGTTGAGGGACTGTTATTCCATCCGAACATTCAGGGTGAGCAACCGGATGGTCCTGGAACCGGAATAAAGGAATTCGCGTCAAGTCGATTTCGGCTTATGTTGAGCTTCTTGCGCCCAGTGAAGACCCAATCGTCCCTCCCCCTATCTCCTGCTATGCTCGCGAGCGCAGGGACCATACTGGGTTCGATAGCACTGATTCCTCGACTGCTGTTCGCCATGCAGATGGACCAGTCATTCCATCATTATCTCGGATGGACTTTACTCCATGGCGGGTTGCCCTATGTCGCATCGTTCGACCAGAATTTTCCCGGCGGAGCGTTTATTTATGCGCTTGCGATTCTCCTTTTTGGCACCAGTGCTCTGGGTTTTGCCACGTTCGATCTGCTCGTTCAGATTCTGACGTGTTGGCTGATCGCGCGATTGGCCCGACGCCTCGATGCGAGTGGCGTCGCTGCGCTCTTCGCGCCATTACTCTACGCCTTTACCTATATTGGTCTTGGCGTCTGGGACACGGGCCAGCGGGATTGCTTTGTCGCTCCGATGCTCGTTTTTTATGCAATACAATTGCTGCGCACCGATCGCGACGAGCATGTGGCTTCTGCATGGGGCTGGGCTGGCCTGATGCTTGGGGCGATGTTATTGGTCCGGCCACTCATGGTGCTGGCGGGGATTCCAGCATTATGGTATCTCTTCACGCAACGGCGTGAAACGACTCGCCGCAGTCTGTTGGTCTTTGCACTATCGTCCGTCCTGCTTCCCTTGGCAATTATCTTCTTCTATTTGATCGTTGGCCATGTAGGCGAGTTGTTCGAAGCCACAATCCTATTCAATCTCGAGGTATACGGCAAATTTCGTCATGGAGTGACTTTCCGCGGTTCCGGCGTCATGACTTACTTCTACTTCGCAGGATTAGCACTTGTGTTCTTTCAATCGCATGACAGACGTCCGCTCATGCTCTTGTTGGCCCTCTGTTTCGTCGCACCAATTTCGACATTTATCCAGGGACAGGGCGATGCACACCATTTTGTGCCAACCTACTCGATCGCCTGCGTTCTTGCAGCATTGGGATTTGCGGGTCTGATCTCATGGTCCAGACAAAATCGCTTCGCAATCGTGGCGCTTCTCATGGTGCTGCTCGGGTTTGGCGCAACTCGTTTGCCGATGCGGCTCCTTCGCGACTGGCATGAGGGCAAATCTCTCGAAGCGATCTACGCAGACCAGCAGCGAGGACAGATGAATCTTCGTGACGAACTTGCGACGGGAAGATACCTCAAGGCACACACCTTCGAAGGTGACTACATACAGATATTTGCAATGCGAATCTGGCCCTACCAGCTCTCGGGCCGGAGTGCCAGTTCTCGCTTTCAATCGAATGAGCATTTGTTGATGCACCCGATCGAAGCTGAGCCGCTCACACCATTGCAGCAATCATGGCGCGCAGAATTCCTTCGTGATCTCACGCGGCATCCACCGGTCTACGTGCTCGTCACGACCGACGATCATCTTTGGATGCTGCCGCATGGGGAGTCATCGATGGAGCAAATAAAGCGGTTTCCGGAATTCGAATCGCTGATAGAGAAGTCCTATACCTTAGATACCACCATCGGCTCATATAAGCTTTTCCGACGACACTCGGCAGTTTGAAGGATTACGAAATTTTCGTTCGCAAATCGCCGGCGGCTTGTCGCACAAGTGGTGCATCCGGCAATGAACCTTCGGGTGTGAATTTGTCAATGATTGTCGGCAGCAGTTGGGCCAGTTCGACGGAGACTTCACTGGCTGGCAGGCCCGCTTCATTCGAGATTGATGCTAAGTCTCTGGGGCCGAGAATACGCTCGACTTCTGCCGCTGTAATTGCCGCGTTAATACCGGGTCCTATCCAAGTTCGGGTTGCCTCCGGCGCTAATTCGTTGAATCGATTGACCAACGAGGAGAAGGAGAGTTGCCCGCTTTCGATCCGCGCCAGCACAATCCCCATGAGGGCCGACTGAGTCGAGGAGGTCACTTCACCGCGCGATGGACTACCAACAGTCTGCGCGATTCCGTGGCTGATCATCTCTCGCGTACCATCTGAAGTCACATTAGAGTTATTCATGCTCTGTGAAAGAGCAATTCCCGCGCCGTTAAATACTAAAAGGAAATAGAGCCGTTAGAATGCAGATCGCTTGAATTGAAACACCATTCTTGCCGCCACGTAGCCACCAACACCACATTCTCAAATCCCATGAAATTTCTGAGCATTGCTACCCTTCTTTTAATCCTCTCCGGCTGCGGTCGCAACATATCCACCGTCTTCGAAACGTACACTGGCAATGGGACCATTATAACAGATCAACGGACGCCAGGAAAATTCCAGTCGATTGAACTTGAAGGCGAGTACGAGGTCATCCTGTCGCAGGGAGAGCCATCCGGAATTCGCATCGAAGCAGATAAGAACCTCCTCGAGCATATTACCACCACAGTTAAAGATGGCAAACTGACGGTCAGCTCGGAGGGCAATCTTCGGCCAACGAAAACGATTCGGCTTTATATTTCAACACCGACCTATAGCGCGATCGATCTCGCGGGATCCGGTGAGATTCACGCGACCACACCGATTACTTCCGATAGGTTGAGTCTCGAACTTTCGGGCTCAGGGACCTACGATCTTCAGGTCAAAGCAAAAGATTTGACTACCACCATATCCGGCTCCGGTTCGATCAAGCTCGCAGGTTCAGCGGAGAGCCATATCGGTGAAATCGCTGGCTCCGGCAATCTTATCGCCGATAGTCTCTATTCCGGTACCTCCAAAATCGATGTCACAGGTTCCGGAGGAGCCGACGTGAACGTGTCACGTCGGCTCGATGCCTCCATCGCTGGTTCCGGCAATATCCATTATATTGGTGGCGTTACCGATGTCCACACAAGCATTGCGGGCAGCGGCACGGTCGAGCGCGCCAAATAGCGAGCGCTTGCAGATCAGAACTTCAGCTTGGCAATATTCGCCTTCACATCATCTGCACTTCTTTGCAGCGCAGCCGCTTCATCCGGCAGTAGTTTGATCTCGATGACCTGCTCGACTCCAGTCTTACCGATCTTGATCGGTACGCCGGCTACGGTATCCTTCAGGCCATACTCCCCATTGAGCCACACGGCGCTCGGCAACACGCGGTGCTTGTTCTTCACGATCGATTCTGCCATCTGCACGGCGCCTGCTGATGGGGCGTAGTACGCGCTTCCGGTCTTGAGAAAGTTGACGATCTCAATGCCGCCATCGCGAGTGCGCTGGACGATCTCGGCCAGCCGCGCGGCGGGAATCAGCTCCGTGACAGGTATCCCTGCAACGGACGAGTACCGAGGAAGCGGCACCATCGAATCGCCATGGCCACCGAGCACAAAGGCTGTTACGTCCTCGACCGAGACATTCAGCTCTAACGCGATGAATGACCGGAACCGTGAAGAATCCAGCACGCCGGCCATCCCCATGACCTTCTCGCGTCCCAGGCCGGTCCGCTTCATTGTGACGTAGACCATCACATCGAGCGGATTTGCCACCACAATAAAGATCGCGTTTGGACTATATTTGATCGCGTTTTCGGCGCAGCCGCCAACGATCTCGGCATTTTTGATGAGCAAATCATCACGTGACATCCCCGGCTTGCGTGCAAGGCCAGCCGTGAGGATGACAATATCGGAATCCTTGGTCTCTTCGTATCCATTGGTACCGATCATGCGAGTGTCCGAGCTTTCGATCGGGGCGGATTCCCACATGTCCAAGCCTTTGCCCTGCGGGAGGCCTTCGACGACATCGACGAGCACAACTTGCTCGGCGAGTTCCTTATCTGCAATGCGTTGTGCGGTGGTTGCGCCAACATTTCCGGCGCCGACTACGGTAATCTTCATGCTTTTTCGTTCTGAGGAGTGAATTGTGGAGAACGGTGATGGTAATTTCCATTACAAAAATACGAAGATTGCGGCGGCCCGATCAAAGATTCATTCTGCATCTCTGCGACATACCTTCGGGCCCAACGCCTAGGGAGTATTCTGAGGATCTGGATAGAGAATTTCCAGCACGGCAGCGAGTGTATTTGGCGCGTTCCCTTCGGTGCGGTTATTCACATAGGCATAGAGACCGCGTCGGGAGGCGTTAGCCTGCTGAACCGCTTGCGCGAGCCCTTCACGCAGACGTGGCAACGCCAATTGGGTACGATTGTACGGTGCGAATTCTTCGACAGCCTCATTGTGCTTGGTGCCTGGCCGGACGAGCGCGCGAATCACCGAAAACGGTGCACTGAACACTCCCGGTACTTCGATCTGCTCCAATATTTCCGGCATCCAGGTCTGCTCGTTTAGCACGTGCGCAACGCCGTGATACTCGAGGCAATCCAGGTAACGCGGAAACGCCAGTAACTCCGGATCGCGCACCTCGACAGCCAGCTTCAAGTCTGTTTTTGGGATCACGTTGAGAAATGCATGCAAATCCTTGACGAATCCGAGCGGCGAATAATCAATCTGACCGAATGGCTTGCCGAAAAAATAGGGACTGAACTCGAAGACGATCGGCCCCAGCTTCTCACCAAGCGAACTGCGGACCGGATCCAGGAATTGCTCGACGAAGAGTTGTGCGATGAGATAATCGGGATTCGTGCGGCCATCACGGTTTCGCCGCTCGGTAATGGTATTGGTTACTTTGATTGCGAACTTGAAATCATCGGGCAATTGCTCGGCATAAGAACAAAGTTGCTTTGGCTCTGGGAAACGCCAGTAGCCGCCATCGAAGCAGACGGTGGGGAAGATGCTCGCATATTCACTGAGGCACTCGGCCTCGAATCGCTTCTTGCTCACGCTCGATCGCGCGCCAGAATAGTCCGCACGATAGACCTGCCCGATCCAGCCCTCGTATTTCCAGGACGAGGTACCGAGATAAATCCCTTGCTCCGCAAGAGCCTTCAGTTTGGGCGCGTGACGTTCGGCGGAGAAATCCATGACTCACAACAACAACTTGCACTTGTAGCAGTGCCCTTTACCCGCGTAAGCTAAAGCGTGCGCTACAAAACACAGGCGCTAGAACCGAGAGTGCGATGAGTCGCTTCGGGAGCATGGACATGTGACCGTGCGAATCGGCGCGCGGCCCGGCTAATACACGTCGTCATGGTTGCCAATGTCCTCGAGCGTGACGAGATCTGGTTTGACGAAGGAAAACACGACTCGGAGCTTTCGGGTCAGACTGAAGGCCATTGAGTCCTTCAAATGCCCGGAAAGCTTGTGCGTGTCGAGCGATGGATCGAATGGATTCTTAACGAAGACTTCTAACTTCTCTTGCAATTTTTCGCGCAGCTCGGGACGCCGCCGGACCAGCTTTGCGTATGCGCGAATAAAGCCGCTACTCTCAACGATCCGGACCATTTTCGTCGAGCCGGCGCATGAACTCGCTCACGTCGGATGTCGGCACACGCTTGCCGCTCTTCGCTTCCTCGACGGCTTGCAGATGATTCTCATAGATCTCCTTTCTTCGCGCTTCGATGAGATCGCGCTTCAGAAGATGCTCGAGTTCCACCTTCTGTTCAACCGACCGGTGCCGAACCTCCTCCACTAAATCCGAGAATGTCATGCTGGTTTCTCTGTCCATCTTATACTGATAATAATATTGGCCTGGAAGCGGTTCCATCGGCTTCGCGAAGCCCTGCGCGGGAGAAAAGGTGCCCAGTGGATTTTTATGGCCTGCCCGATTTTTGTCGTACATTAGTCAGTGGGTTTATGGGCACCTATAATTCTTTCAGACACAACATCCTTCATCTCGACCTCGATACCTTCTTCGTATCGGTGGAGCGGCTGCTCGATCCAGCGCTGGCAAAGCGTCCGGTGATCGTGGGCGGCAATCCGTTCGGGCGCGGCGTCGTGGCCGGTTGCAACTACGAGGCGCGGGCATTCGGCGTACATTCGGCGCAGCCGATCCGTCGGGCCTACCGGCTGTGCCCGCAGGCCGTATTCCTTCACGGCAATTACATTCACTATGCCGAGTATTCGAAGCTCGTCCGCGAAATCCTGACCGATCTCGCGCCGATCTGCGAAACGTCGAGCGTCGATGAGTTCTATCTCGATCTCTCACTGACCGAGCGGTTGAAAGGCGATACATATCGCTGGGCGCAGGAGATTCGGAAGACGGTCAGTGGCGAGACACAGCTTCCGCTTTCGTGCGGCCTGGCGACAAATAAGCTTATCGCGAAAGTCGCAACGACCGAAGTTGCGAAGAAAGGCGATGCACGACATTTCAGAGTTGCCGATGGAGAAGAGGCGTTGTTTCTTTCGCCGTTCAACATTCGCGCGCTCCCGGGCGTCGGCGAAGTCAACGAAACGAAGTTGCTGCAACTCGGCGTGCGGCGCATCGGTCAGCTTGCGGAGACTCCGGTGCCGATTCTCTCACGGTTCTTTGGCCGCAAGGCGGGCAATAACCTTCACGAGCGAGCGCAAGGGATCGATCACTCGCCGGTGCGTCCGACCCACGAGCAAAAAAGCTACTCGCGCGAGCAGACCTTTGGCGAGGACACGATCGACGTGCAGAAGCTGTACTCGATTCTTCTCTCGCTCTCGTCGGCGCTCGCCAGCGATCTGCGAAAGGCGAAGCTGCTGACGAGCAAGCTCACACTCAAGCTCCGTTATTCGGATTTTACCACGGTGACCAAAACGCTGACCTGCTCGTGGACCAATCAGGACCAGTCGATCTATCGTCTGGCGGAGAAGCTCTTTCGCGCGCTCTGGACGCGCCGCGTGCGAGTCCGATTGTTGGGACTCGAGGCGAATACATTTTTAGAAGACCTGGAACAGCAATTTCTTTTCGAAGAAGAGCACGACGTCGATCCGCTCTACTCCGCGATCGATTCTCTCCGTGAAAAATATGGCAAGCGCATTATCGGCTTCGCTGGCGCCAGTGCGCCGCGCATGCATGTCATCACACCTCACGGCGTCGCAGCATGAACAACGGCATCTCCATCGGAGTAGGAGCACATGGCCCACAAACAGCGGGAACATCGTCATGCATCAGCGCGATAGAATTCTCATTCCCAATCATGAGTCTGCCGGAAGCATCGGTAATTCGCCACGTACGGAAGCTGCCGCGGCACTCCGTGTGGCGTATCACGATGGACGATCTGGATTCGGAGCAGCGATACATTACGCAGCCCGCGTGGACAGTGTTTATCAACGCGCTACGGCCGGGACGTGATACGCTCATGCTCTCATTGGAAAGAACGAGTGAATACGATGCAGCACAGCTTGACGTATTGTGCGACATTGTTGAGAATGTGTATCCGCTCCGGTGTTTCCTGGAGTTCGAACATCATTCGTGGGCGCGGGCGGAGCAAGTCCTGCGCGGCAAGAGGATTCCGGTCGTGCAGCACGATGCACCCGAATTGCCCGGCATCATCAAGGACATTCACGCGAGCGGAAAGCATGCGATACTCCGGCTGCTGGGCCGCGATAAGCGTCACTGGTTCGAGCATCTCGCCAGCGAGCGATTTGCCTATCGCTATACCAACGCGGAACTTGCTGTCATCGCGCAACGAATTCGCACACTACGAGAATCATCCGACACCGTCACAGCGATCCTCGCGACACATCCAGCACCATCGGCGATGGACAACGCCGTCACGCTGGCATCCATCCTCTCGAAGTAATCATGTTCACGCACCTGCACACGCATTCCTGGTACTCGTTTAGCCGCGGCACGATCCCGTCGGAAGCGCTGGCCGAGCTTGCTGCAACTGCCGGCATGACTGCTATCGCGCAGACCGACACGAACAATCTCTCCGGCGCCGTGGAGTTCTATATCGCCACAAAAAAGCATGGCATCAAACCGATTATTGGTGTCGAACTTCGCACGCGGCACGAAACAGCGACGCTGCTCGCCCGAAATGCCGATGGCTACCGGGAAATTTGCGAGACGGTCACCGCAGTTCTCGAAGCCATCCCACAAACCAAACCAAAGCTCACGCTCGAAAGCGAAGAACCCGGACAGGTCGAGATTCAGGAAGAGGACTTGGAGTATAAGCCACTCGCGCCATTCTTGCACGATCGCTCGGAAGATATTGTGATGCTATCATCGAGCAGCACACTCCTGGAGCAACTTGCACCACAGATGAAAATAGGCAACCTCTTCATGGAGCTTGCTCCGCACGAGCGGAAGCAGTGGAAGAAGCTTCGAACTATCTATCGGCAATATCGGCTGCCAGTCGTCGCAACGAACGACATTCTTTTTGCCAAACGCGAGGACCACGCACTGCATAAGCTCCTGCGCACGATCGGCAGTAACACCACGCTCAACACCGTGCCGGAGTGGGAAGTCGGTGCGGAAAGCCAACGATTTACAAACGAGCATGAACTTCGCGCTCTTCTCTCGGACGTTGGCGAAGACGCATTTGCCAATGCGCAGAAGATTGCAGAGTCGTGCAACGTCGAATTTGATTTCAGCTACTCAAAATTCACGAAGTATCCGGTTGAAGACTCTGCGATATTTCTTCATGCGCTTGCGGAAGCCGGCTTCCGCAAGCGGTTCGACCGTCCCACAGCCGAGCACCACGCGCGCTTCGAGCAGGAATTGGCAACGATCATCGAATTGCGAGCGACAGACTACTACCTGGCCGTCTGGGACATGATCCAGTTCGCGAAGCGGAAGAACTTCCCATATCTGGGCCGCGGCTCCGGCGCGAATTCACTCATTGCCTATTGTCTGGAAATCTCGAATGTCGATCCCGTCCGCAATCATCTTCGCTTCGAGCGCTTCCTGAATCCGGAGCGGTCCATGCCACCCGATTTCGATATTGACTTTTCGTGGAAGGACCGCTACGAGGTCATCCACTATATGATCGATACATTCGGCCAGAACAGAAGCATCGGTCAATCCCGAGCAGCCATGTTGTGTACAGTTCAGTGTTACCGCGATCGTGGCGCAGTGCGCGAGACCGGCAAGGCGTTCGGCTTTACTGAAGCCGAGATCAACGAGCAGATGACGCACATTCGGACGATCTATGTCGAAGGCAAGGTCGCGTCGCGCTCGAGCGCTCTCAACGAAGGCAACCGGCCGGCGGATATCAAGCAGTGGATGCAATGTGCCGCGCGCATTGAGAGCTTTCCTCGAAATCTCTCGGTCCATGCGGGTGGGCTGCTCATCGCCGACAGAGCGATGACCCATTACACGCCAGTGCAAATGGCGCCCATCGGCGTGCCAATCACGCAGCAGGACATGTATTCCGCCGACGATTGGAAACTCATCAAGCTCGATATTCTCGCCACGCGTGGGCTTGGTACCTATTGGGATACGATGCGGCTTGTCGAAGGACGCACCGGCACTCGGCCTCCCGTCGAGAATGAGAACGTGGCATTCGCGGACGAGCAAACGAAAGAACTGATCCGCACTGGAAAAACACGCGGCTGCTTTTACATCGAAAGTCCCGCGATGATCGGACTGCTGCGGAAGCTTCGAACCGATACATTTGAGAATCTCACCGCCGCTTCCTCCGTCATTCGTCCCGGCGTCGCGCAGTCCGGCATGATGCAGGAATTCATCGCGCGGCATCGTGACCCGGCGAGGCGCAACCGTGCCGATCCAATTCTTGCGCGGCTCATGCCGGAGACGTATGGCGTCATGGTCTATCAGGAAGATGTGTTGACGGTTGCGCATGACGTTGCGGGACTCTCGTATGGCGAAGCCGATCTCATGCGTCGCGCCATGAGCGGGAAGACCCGCTCGCACGAGCGGATGACCGATCTCAAAGACCGTTTCCTGGATGGCTGTAAATCAAAAGGCGTTCATGATGCCATTGCGCAGGAGATCTGGCGACAGATTATCTCGTTCTCGGGCTATTCGTTTTGCAAGGCGCACTCGGCCAGCTACGCGGTGCTTTCGTTTCAGGAGGCGTGGCTCAAAGTCTATCATCCGGCGGAGTTTCTCTGCTCGGTGCTGAACAATCAAGGTGGGTTCTACCGGCATCAGGAGTATCTCAATGAAGCGCGGTTGCTCGGTATTACCGTTAAGCTTCCCGATGTGAACCTGAGCCACTATGAGCATACAGTCGATGATGAGCGAAGCATCCGGCTTGGCTTTGTCGCCTTTAGTGATTTATCGAGCGCGTCACGTGAGCGATTGCTTGCGGCGCGCGCGGGAGCGCCATTCACTTCTATCGAAGACTTTGCCATTCGGAGCGGTGTCACGATGGAAGACGGCGCGCTCTTGGTCACGCTCGGAGCGTGCGATTCTTTCGGGACAAGGCGAGTCGAGATGCTGGTTAGATTTCGAGCCGCGATGCTTGGGACTTCTCACTTGCACAAGCTTAGCGGCCAGCCCGGACTTGGATTTGCGGATGATCTTTCTCACATTTCACTTCAGCACCTGAGCGATTACGATCCACTCTATCAATTCCGGTTGGAACGCAACACATTCGGATATTCCGTGACGAATCATCCATGCGATTTCCTTAAGCAGTATGCGGAGGGTACGGTGCGCGCCAGCGATCTCGCTCGGCATATCGGCAAGCGCGTAACGGTTGTGGGCGCAAAGGCCGCGACAAAGGCCGTTCGCACGAAGCGCGGCGAACTAATGCTGATGCTGAATCTCTCAGACAAGAGCGGCATGATGGACGTAGTCGTCTGGCCCGAGCAGTACCGCCAATATTACACGCAACTCTCCACGGCGGAAGCTGTGCGGATCGCCGGCAAAGTCGCCGAAAGCTATAATGTTGCCACACTGGAAGCACACGCGATCGAGAAATTGGAGTTCCTGGACTAAGGAGCGAGGGACTGGAGAATACCAGTATCGGTCGCGAGCCCCCAATATGTCGTATTTTTGTATAAGATTAACGTGAAACCATGCTTCAGAACTACATTCCGATAGCCCTCATGCTCATCATCGCCATAGGATTCGGCGTGATGATGGTCACTCTCAGTCGTTGGATCGGCCCGCGCCGGCCTAACTTCCAGAAACTCTCGACGTACGAATCGGGCATGATCCCGGTCGGCACGACGCGGGAGCGCGTTTCGATCAAGTATTACGTGGTCGGAATGCTCTTCATCATCTTCGACATCGAGCTTGTCTTTCTCTATCCGTGGGCCGTCACGTTCAGCAAATTAGGAGCCTTTGCCCTCTGGGAGATGTTTATCTTTATCGCGCTACTTTTCGTAGGATACATCTATATCCTGAAAAAAGGCGCGCTGGAATGGGACTAGCGACTTATGATCGAAGAACTGCAATCGGAAGGATTCATAACCAGCAAGATCGATGATCTTGTAAACTGGGCGCGGCGTAATGCGGTATGGCCGATGCCGCTGGGCATTTCCTGCTGTGCAATCGAAATGATGCACTTCGCCGGGCCGCGCTACGATGTGTCGCGCTTTGGCTCGGAAGTATTCCGGTTCTCGCCACGTCAGGCCGATCTTCTGATCGTGGCCGGCACAGTGACCTACAAAATGTCGAAGGTCGTACGAAAGATTTACGATCAAATGCCAGGGCCAAAGTGGGTAATTGCGATGGGTGTCTGCACGGTATCGGGCGGAATCTATCGGACCTACTCTGTCGTACAGGGCATCAATCAGTTTTTGCCTGTCGATGTCTACGTCGTCGGCTGCCCGCCGCGACCGGATTCACTCCTAAAAGGATTGATGATGATCCAGGACGAAATCAAGCACGACCGTCCTTTCAAGCGCGGCACTATTATCGACTCTGCTTCGAATCAGCAACCGATCGAGATTCCGATCCCGGTCATCGAAGGTCCGGCCACATGGGCGATGCCAGCCAAGCACGGCGAGCGCAAGATTATTACTGTCTAAGACCCCAGCATGTTTAGCTTCGAGCAACTCAAAGAGACCGACGCCTCCCTGAATTTCGTCCACGTCGATATTGCCGGCGACGAAGGCGCCATTGTTTCACGCGAACGCATTCTCGATGTCGCGAAGCGATTGAAGCATGAGTTCGGATTCCTCCATTTGATGGACGCATTCGGTCACGACCGAATGGAGAAGAAGGAGCGGTTCGAAGTCTCCTACAATATCCGCAATCCCAAGACCAAGCAGCGCATCTTTCTCAAGGTCCGTTGCGAGGAGCGCGATCCGCACGTGCCCTCGCTCTGCTCCGTTTGGGAGGGCTGCAACTGGAATGAGCGCGAGACTTACGACATGTTCGGTGTGATCTTCGACAATCACCCCGACTTGCGCCGCATGTACATGCCGGAAGATTTCGAATATCATCCGTTGCGCAAGGACTTTCCGCTCATGGGCATTCCGGGCTCAATCCCGCTGCCACACCATGAGGATGCCGACCCCAGATTCGATGTAGCGAACCGAGGAGAATAATCAGATTTTTATGGCTCTCATCGACGAAGAAGTACGAATCGAGCAACCAGCCTTCCAGGAAGTACCGCCGCGCCAGCGCATTCTCGAAACGTTGATGTCGAAGGACACGACGGTCTCGCAGGATGAGGACTCGCTCGAAAACGAGATGGTCCTCAACATGGGCCCACAGCATCCGGCAACGCATGGCGTACTCCGCGTGCTGCTCCGTTTGGATGGCGAGACCGTTGTTAGTGCCGAAAGCGAACTCGGTTACCTTCACCGTGGCTATGAAAAGCTCGCGGAGAATATGACGTATCACGAGTTCATCCCGCACACGGACCGACTCGATTATATTTCGCCCGTCGCGAACAATGTGGCCTATGTCATGGCGGTGGAGAAGCTGATGAAGATCGAGCTTCCGAAGCGCGCACAATACACGCGCGTAATCTGCTGCGAATTAGCCCGCATCTCCTCGCACCTCATGGCGCTCGGCGCGCTCGCGATGGATGTTGGCGCACTCACGGTTTTTGTGTGGGCGTTGCGTGAGCGCGAGAAGCTCTACGATATTTTCGATGTGCTCACAGGCGTCCGCTTCACGGTGAGTTATATGCGCATTGGTGGAATGGCGCAGGACATCGGTGAGGACTCCATTCGAATGATCAACGCATTCCTGGAAGGCTTGCCCGATGCGATGAAGGACATCGGCGCAATGCTCAACAAGAACAGGATCTTTCTCGAGCGGACCAGCGGCATTGGCGTTATGCCACAGGATGAGGCTCTCGATCTTGGTTGGACCGGCCCGAACATTCGCGCTGCTGGTCTGCCCATCGATCTTCGACGCGACAATCCGTATCTGGTGTATAGCGAACTCGATTTCGATGTCATTACACGCACCGAGTCCGATGTACTTGCGCGCTACTGGTGCCGCTTTTATGAAATTGCAGAGTCCGCGAAGATCGTCCGGCAATGTCTCGATAAACTTCCGAAGGGCGATTACTTTGCCCGCGACGTGAAGAAAGTCCTCCCACGCAAGGGTCAGGTCTATTCAAAGATGGAAGACTTGATCAACGATTTCATGCTGGTGAACTTCGGCCAGGCGGCACCCATTGGCGAAGCATACAATGGCATCGAAGCCGCAAAGGGTGAGTTGGGCTGGTATCTGGTCTCGAACGGCACCGGCTTCCCGTGGCGCAGTAAAATCCGTAGCCCAAGCTTCGTCAATTTGCAGGGACTTTCCCGCCTGCTCGAAGGCGCCATGATCTCCGACATCGTCGCTATCATCGGCTCGATCGATCCGATTATGGGTGAAGCGGATAAGTAAGTAATTTCAAGAGTGGAGTCTTCGATGAACTGGAAGCTCATTTTTCTTTTGTCCTTGATCGGCGTGGCGATGGCCGTTCTCACCGTCAGCGTGATTCCTTCGACCATCGAGCCGCTCGTTTGGCTCGTGATCTTTGCGTTCAACGCCTGGGTCATTACAAGCCGCGTCCCGAAGGGTAAGTATTTTCTCCACGCCTTCTGTGTGAGTGTTGTGAGCGGCGTCTGGATCGGACTCATCCATGCAGCATTGCACGATACCTATCTTGCCAATCACATGGACGAAGCAAAGCAATTTGCGAACGCGCCCTGGGGCACGGGAGCATTGGCGATGATATACATGGGCCCGATATTCGGCGCATTCTTTGGGTTGATCTCGGGACTCGTCTCAATGCTCGTTGGCAAACTGCGAAAGCCAAAGGCACAAGCGGCGTAGCTACCGGTCGAATGCCTCCCGTGCTTCGAGTGCGTAGTCTCGATTCGAGAACTCCGCTGGCGCTGCCTTCGTGGAACTTGCAGTCGTAATCGCCTGGGAGAGACGCGTCTGCATCTCCTCGGCCGTAAGTCCTGTATAAAGCCGCCCAGCTTGCGCAATCGCGAACTCGCCAGTCTCCTCGCTCAAAACGAGCGACACAACATCCGCTTGCTCCGAAATCCCGAGCGCCGCCCGGTGTCGGGTACCCAACATCCTGTTGCCGACCTTCTCGACCGATGTCAGTGGCAGCGTGCAACGGGCTGCTTCAATGTAGCGGTCCTTGATGACCACAGCACCATCATGGAGCGGGCTCTTCCGATTGAAGATCGAAACGAGCAACTCCTTTGAAACCAGCGCGCGGATCGGCAAGCCGGTATCAACGAACAGCTTGATGTCCGTCGTGCGAATAACAATAATAAGCGCGCCCTCACCCCGTTGTTTGAGTTCTTCCAGCGCACCGACGATCAGCGCGGCATACTCCTTCACGTCAAACCGGATAAAGAATTTCACCACTGGATTGCGGCCAAGGAACAGCAGCAATCGCCGAAGCTCCGGCTGGAACAGAACGATGAGCGCGATGACCCAAATGTCCGTCAGCGTTTTGAGCAACCAGGAGAGCGCCTTCATATCCGCCGCGCGCGCAACCAGTGAGCCGGCGATGACCAGCAACAGACCCAAAAAGATCTGCGCCGCAATCGTCCCGCGCATCGCGACGTACAGCCGATAGAAGAGAAACGCCACGAGCAGGATGTCGATGACATCCACCCAAGTGACGTTTAGAATGCCGATACGAAATAGGTCCATCAGTTGGTCATCATGAACCTTGCCACGTCTTCACTCGTGCCGCGCGTTTGTGCTTCATCACTCTCCTTCAATAAGAAATAGGTGCCCGAAGTTAAAGTAATACTTTAATTCTCTCTTTTGAATTGTCATTTAATGAACGCCCACTCCCTTCGCGCAAAATCGCCTCTGCTTTCAATGAGCAATGGGTGCCCGTGATCCCACTATCTAATATACGGCGCCGAAAGTGCAATGTCAAGAGCCGGGCGAACAAATATGAGAAAAAAAGAAAAGCCCCGGACGAACCAGGGCCAAGGCCGAAGCCTGTAGAATCATCTTTACTATGATGAGCTTTCAGATTGTCTACAAATATACGAAAGTTTTCGTAGTTTTGGAGTAAGAAAGGAGCATCTCATGGCTCGAACCCTAGGTCTCGACATCGGCACAACCTCAATCGGCTGGTGTCTTATGGAAGATAAGTCCCGCATCATCCGCTCCGGCGTCCGGATCTTTCCTGTCGGCGTACAGGAGGATAAGTTCGCGAAGAGTGCCACGGAGGAATCGAAGAATGCCGCACGAAGGACCGCTCGCGGCATCCGGCGCGGTTACGATCGATACAAGTTGCGGCGCAAACAGCTTCGGCGAATACTGCTCGAACTCAATATGCTACCCGACCGGCTCGAAATGCCATCGGCACAAGCACTTTACGGACTTCGAGTTCGGGGGCTCGACCAGAAACTCGAGCTCAAAGAGATTGGTCGTGTCCTGCTCCACCTGAATCAGCGGCGAGGCTTCAAGAGCAATCGCAAGGCCGCTCCCAAGGATGGAGACGATGAAACAGGTATCAAACTTCAGATGTCGGAGTTGAAGCAGAAGGTCCACGATCTCGGCTTCCGAACTCTCGGGGAATATTACTTCTCGCTGTACGACGCGAACGAGACAAAGGAGAACTGGCACAATCCCGATGAGCCGATTGAGCGGATAAGAAAACGTTTTGTGCATCGTTCGATGTACGAAGAAGAATTCGACGCGATCTGGAAATCGCAGGCACGATTTTATCCAGACCTTTTGACTGAAGAACGCCGGCGCGAAATCAAAGAACGGTGCATCTACTATCAGCGGCCGCTCAAATCGCAAAAGGGTCGAGTGGGTAAGTGTCGGTTCGAACCAAGCAAGAGAGTCGCTCCCAGAAGCTCGTTGCGATTCCAGGAATTTCGCATTTGGGAAACGCTGAGCCGTATACGTGTAACAGATGCCACACGTCACCTGGGTTCGCTGACACTCGATGAAAAAAAGACGCTTGCCTCCGTCCTTGCCGAGACGGATTTGCTCACCGTCCCCAAAGCGAAGGCGCATCTTAAGCTCTCTCGGGCCGCGTATTTCAATGACATCGACAAGATCAAGGGAAATACCACGGCGTCGAATATCATCAAGGCAATTGGAGCCGAGGCATGGCAGGCACTCCCGGAAGCGAAGAGAGACCATATTTGGCACGTGCTCTATTTCGCGCCGGATGAGAGTTGGCTTGCGAAGTGGGGTAAGAGGAATATCGGGCTATCCGATGAGGCTGCCGAAGCCTTCGGCGAAATCTCGCTTGAACCGGACTATTCGCGCATCAGCCACAAAGCGATCGAGAAGATGCTGCCGTTCCTAAGAGACGGTCTCGACTATTCCGAAGCCAGCAAGGCCGCTGGCTACCACCATTCGTTCGATGAAGAGACGCAAGGCAAGGAACGCGCTATGGAAGACAAGATCGTTCGCAAGCCGAATGATGAGATCGAGCAGTTACGCAATCCAATGGTCATGCGCGCTGTCAGCGAAACCGTCGCGCTGGTAAACGCAATCATCCAGGAAGAGGGACGGCCCGATCAAATCCGGATCGAGTTCGCACGCTCGATGCGGATGCCCAAGGAGGTCCGCGAAAAGATGCGGCGAAACAATCAGGATAAGGACAGGCAGCGCGAAGAATATAGAGAGTTTCTCAAACGAAGGATGCAATGGGCTGATATTTCGCGCAGTCAAATTACGAAATTTGAGCTGTGGCTGGAGATGGAGTTCGCACAGGAGGATCTCCGAAGGATAAACGCTTCCATCGATATCGAGGAGTTCGCAAAATTCGTCAAGAAGGTTAGGCCATCAGACAAACAGAAATACGAACTCTGGCTTGAATGCGGAAGGATCTCGCCATACACAGGAAAGACTATCACGCTCGGCCAGCTCTTCAGCGCGGAGATAGAGATCGAGCATATTGTCCCGTATAGCAAGTCGTTCGATAACTCGTTCCGGAATAAGACGCTGTGCGAACGAGAGTTCAATGCGAAGAAAGGCAACGATACACCGATCAAGTTTTTTGAAAAGCAGGGTGCCGAGGCAGTGCGTCAGTTCAAGGAGAGGATAAAGACCTTGCCCCATATAAAGCAAGAGCGGATGCTGCAAGAGGAATTCGAGGAATTCAGACCTGGGAGCATCGAAAGCACCGCGATGATCGCACGCGCCACACGGGATGTCCTCCGCCGAGTGTGCAGGGACGTTCGCGCGACCGATGGCCAGGTAACGTCCATACTGCGGCGGTTCTGGGGCCTCAACACAATCCTTAACACCGATGGCGATAATGAAAAGAGCCGCAACGACCACCGGCATCACGCGGTCGATGCATTTGTCATCGCAAACACAGACAACTGGTGGATTAATTTGCTGAGCCAGGCAAGCGCCTTCGATCCTCATCGGCGACTCAGTGATAATTTATTAGAAATGCTCCATACTCCTGCTGGGCGGGAGCTGGTACGTGCGGCCGGATTGGGCGTGTCTGTGGAAGCGGATGAGCACGATCCACTCAGTCTGCAATATGCGAATCCTGCGACCGGCGAAATTTCCGCCGGAGGCATACCCGGCCCGTATCACGACCATCGCCGGGACTTGGAAGCTTTTCTTTCGGGGATGCTCATCTCATACCGAAATGAGAAGCGGCTTCTCACATCGAAGAATAACAAGTACCGCTATTCTCATCCCAAATCCGGGGCGCAGACAATTCAACGGAGCGTTGCTATCCGGGGTGCGCTCCATGCCGAGTCTGTCTTCGGCCAGATAATGAACTCACACACGGGCCAATTGGAGTACGTCATTCGCAAGCCACTGGCTTCGCTCGACAAGATGAAGCAGATCGAGAAGATCGTCGATCTGGCTCTTCGACAAGTTGTGAAAGACCACATCGAACGCTACGGTGGTGAAGCGAAGATCAAGGAAGCGATGCAGCAGCCAATGTTCTTGACCAGCAAGGACGGCAAGAAACGGATTCCCGTCCATTCGGTCCGAGTGACTGAACCGGCTACGAATCTTATTCAGCTTCGGCCGAAAGAGAACCCAAAGCTCTTTGTGGATTCGGGTTCGAATTATTGCATGGCCATCTATGGAGAACCACAAGCAAAGAAGCGGGCATACGACACGATCCCCTTCTTCATGGCTGCTGAGCGCGCAAGGACTGGCAAGGCCGTGGCGCCTGCCGAGAAGAACGGTCTATCGCTTTGGCTATTGCTCATGCAAAAGGATACGGTTGTCACATTCAAAGACTCCCCGGACGAAATCGACTGGAATAATCAAGTCAATCTTTTCCAGAGGTTATGCACCGTACGGAAATTTGACGTCAATGGGATTATCTATCTCGATAGGCATAACATAAGCAAGTTTGAGGATAAAGATCGGAACGTGAATTTCTTCCAGGTCTCTCCTAATTCAATTCGAGCCGTAAAAGTCGAGTTAGGTATTCTCGGCAACATCAAGCAAGTTCCATGATCCGCCGCACACTTTACTTCGGCAACGCCGCATACCTCTCGACGAAAGACAATCAACTTGTCGTCGAGCGTCGGCTTACCGAAGAGGACGAGCACGACGAGACGACGTGTGTTCCGATCGAGGACATCGGCTGCATCTTGCTGGACCACTGGCAGATCACGATCACGCAACCGCTCCTGCGCGATCTCATGGCAGCGAACGTGGCGGTCGTGAGTTGCGATGACCGTCACATGCCCTGCGGGATGTTTCTGCCATTGGCCGGCAGCGGCGTGCAGCCGGAGCGATTTAAGTATCAGCTTCGGTCCCCGAAACCATTGCGAAAGCAGTTGTGGGCGCAAACGATCGACTTCAAAGTCCGAAATCAGGCATCACTGCTCGCTATCTCGGGCACGCCATCGGAGAACATGCTGAAGTGGGCATCCGAAGTTCGTTCGGGCGATACGGCAAACATCGAAGGCCGCGCGGCGGTCTTTTATTGGGCGAATCTTTTTCCGGCAGAGCTAAACTTCCGGCGCGACCGGGACGGCGATCCCCCGAATAACCTTCTCAATTACGGCTATGCGGTGCTGCGCTCCATGACGGCCCAGGCGCTGGTTGCCAGTGGGATGCTTCCGACATTGGGGATTCACCACCGCAATAAATACAACGCGTATCCGTTGGCGGACGACATTATGGAACCTTACCGTCCGTTCCTGGATGCGATCGTGCTCGAAATCGTACGGAATGGTGAGGACTTCACGGAGCTATCGAAGTCGATCAAGCAGCAGCTTCTTTCCCTTGCGACACTCGATGTGGTGATGGCTGGCAAACGTCGGCCGCTCCACGTGGCGATGCAGCGCACGGCGGCCTCGCTCGCGTTTTGTTTTTTAGGCGAGCGCCGCAAGATTCTCTATCCTGAATTTCCGTTTGGGACCGAACCAAATAATCCGCAACTCTTACATAATTGGAAGTTTCCCCCTCCTTTTCAAGGAGGGGGTTAGAGGGTGGTCATGCAGAACTCACGCTTTAACGAATATCGCACCTTGTGGACCATGGTACTCTTCGACCTTCCGGTTTTGACGAAGAAGGACCGGAAGGAATACACGAAATTCAGGAAGTCGCTACTCAAGGACGGCTTCACGCAATTCCAGTTCTCGACCTATATGCGGCACTCGTTCTCGCGCGAGAATGCTGAGGTCCACAAGCGGCGCGTGCGTTACGCCTTGCCGCCGAAGGGCAAAGTCGGGATACTCACGATCACCGATAAGCAGTTCGGACTGATGGAGATATTCGATGGTCAGTCCGCCGTGGAGGGCGAGCGGCCGCCGCAGCAACTCGAGATGTTCTGAATGCGCTCCTTTTTTACTTTCTAATTGTGCCCGTAATTCGTTGTGTCCAAAGCACTTGCTGTCATCGTCTTAAAACCGTAGAACTCTAAAAAACAATCTGAAAGCAGATCACAGCCGCGCCGCTCATGCAATCGCAGACTCGGAACTTAAAACCGTAGAACTCTAAAAAACAATCTGAAAGCAGATCACAGCCTCTCTGGCTACTTCACCCATGACCTGCACTTAAAACCGTAGAACTCTAAAAAACAATCTGAAAGCAGATCACAGCTGAACAGCATACTGGATCGAGTCGAGCAGCCTTAAAACCGTAGAACTCTAAAAAACAATCTGAAAGCAGATCACAGCCGTGGCACGCGCAACTTCGCCGTGCTCGTGCTTAAAACCGTAGAACTCTAAAAAACAATCTGAAAGCAGATCACAGCCATGTCCACGATCACAGCCGGCAGCGGCCACTTAAAACCGTAGAACTCTAAAAAACAATCTGAAAGCAGATCACAGCCGGGGTTGTCCCAATAGCTTCCATCGTAGGCTTAAAACCGTAGAACTCTAAAAAACAATCTGAAAGCAGATCACAGCATCTTCTGTGGCCGTTTCGCGAAGCTCCTGCTTAAAACCGTAGAACTCTAAAAAACAATCTGAAAGCAGATCACAGCCGGCCATTGTAGCCGATTTACAGGCTCAGGCTTAAAACCGTAGAACTCTAAAAAACAATCTGAAAGCAGATCACAGCTGCTTGTGACGGATGAAACTCGCACTGTAACTTAAAACCGTAGAACTCTAAAAAACAATCTGAAAGCAGATCACAGCACTCACGTCGGTATCCACTGCCCTGTGCTGGTGTAACAACACACAATTTGGCTGATTGATTTTCTGGACGGTTTCTCTGTGGCGGTATCTGCCTAATCTTTCGTCCGCTCGTCTTCGCTGGTGTGACCGGGCAGCTCGTGGAATTTCTCGTAGGCCTCGATAATATCTTTGACCAACTTATGCCGGACCACGTCGCCCTTATTGAAATAGACGAAGTCGATTCCGGGGACTTCGTGCAGGACCTTTTGGATTTGAATCAGTCCCGATTGCTGGCGGCTCGGCAAATCGATCTGGGTTTGATCGCCAGTGATGATCGCTTTGGAACCGGCACCCAGACGCGTGAGGAACATCTTCATCTGCATCGGCGTGGCATTCTGTGCTTCGTCAAGGATAACGAACGCGCTGTTGATCGTGCGGCCACGCATGTAAGCGAGCGGTACAACTTCGATCGTGCCACGTTCGATAAACGTCTTGGTCTTCTCGGCCGTGAGCATCTCCTGCAATGCATCGTAGAGCGGACGAAGATAGGGATCGACTTTCTGTGCGAGATCGCCCGGCAAAAACCCGAGGCTCTCCCCCGCTTCGACCGCCGGTCTTGCGAGCACGATGCGGTTGACCTCGCGATTCTTCAGCGCGGAAACCGCCATCGCGACGGCGAGATAGGTTTTGCCCGTCCCGGCAGGACCAATGGCAAAGACGATGTCGTTGCGCTTGACGGCCTGATAATATTCTTTTTGCGTCGGGGTCTTCGCGCGGATGGCATCGTGGTGCGCGAAGAGAATGACGGACTCGAGATCGTCGCGAACGATTGCCTCGTTGGGACTGGTCTCAATCAGATCGAGAATGGTGGTGACATCACGCAGCGATAGCCGACCGGTCTTGGAGAGAATGAAATTCAACTCTTTGAAGACGCGCTCGACCTGTGCGACTTCCTCGGGATTGCCACGGACCGTGATGGTATCCCCGCGGGCGACAATGCTCGCATCGAACTTCTGTTCGACTAACTGGAGATACTGATCGGCCGGACCGAGAATGGCGACCGGATCGCCCGGCGAAATCTTGAACTTACGCTCGATTACCTCCACAATAATTACGAATTAAGAATTACGAATTACAAATGAAGGAATTTCGGAGGGCTTGCATTCCCATTCGTAATTCGTAATTCGTCATTCGTAATTGATTAATGCTTTCGGTGCCTGTAACCGGTAAGGTCTTTGTCCTGCTCGGTGACAGCGGTCTTGTTGATGGTAAGCTGCCAGCCCGGCTGGATGACATCCGGATTATGGATGAGCTCCTGGTTCGCGCGCCAGATCTTCGGCCATGCGAATGGATCGTTGTAGATGTCCGGCTTCTTCGCGATGTTCCAGAGGCAATCGCGATCCTTCCGCCACGTTCCGACCGTGTAGGTCGTGTTCGGCGGGATCATGCCACGCTTGAACTGAATATACCCGTTCGACAGCGCACTAACGCGGCGCATGTGGTCTGGAATCAGCACGAGCTTGTTATCGCGCAAGCTACGGATGGATGTTTCGAGCGCCTTCATTCGGTCGCTCATCTCGGCTTGCTGCGCTGGTGTCATGCTACGCAGAGCGGAAAGCTCCTGCTCTTCACGTGCAAGCTGCTCGCGGTAGGCATTGTAGCCATTGCGGTCGCTGCCAAGCATGGCATAGAGGCTCTCGCGGCACTTGGTGTTGTCGGCCATGCGCTGCTCGAGATCGGTGGATGCCTTTGCGGCATCGGCTTTGGTTTTCGAGACCTGCGAATTCAAATCGCCGATTTCGGTATTCCGAAGTTTAATGGTCGAATCGGCCTGGTCCTTTGTGAAATCCTCCGGATACTGCGCGAACGCCGCCGTTGCAAAGAATAAGGACGCCGTGGCGATAAGTAGTGTTTTTTTCATGGTCGTGTCCTTTCTTATTTCGCAGATTTCTTCATCATTCTCTTGCCCTTCATCGCTTTTTCAGGCGCGGGAGCAGGCGGAGGAGCAAGGCGCCAATCGGCAGAGTCAGCCCAAACATTTGGCCATCGGGTAAGTCCCTCTTGGGCTGCTCGGGTATCGGAGGTGCAATCGGCCAGATCGCGGTCGGCGCTGGCAAGCTTGCCCTGGGCATCGCGCAAGTTGTTCTGGGCGCTCTGGAGGTCGTTGCGCAATCCATCGCGCTGCTGATCGAGTTGATGCAGTGTCTTCATCTGTTCTTCGGTCGCTTTGTTCGAGCAACTTGCCAGCATCGGCATCATGCCGAGTGCCGCAAGCGCGAGACCCAAAGCCACGCGAGAACGTAGGGTATGTTGTAGCATATTGCTTTCCATGTTAAAGTGCAAACAGGGATTAAAATTTCCAATACAAATATCGCACATTTTTTGGGTGTACGCAAGGAAATCGAGAATTTTGATCGGGAATTAATCGCTTCCGGCCTGTTTTCGATAGGCCGGAGGATTTGGCCATGTATCGTTTTGAGACGGTTCGAGCATTTCTCATTGCGGTTCTAGTCGTCGGCTTCACTACTTCGACAGCACTCGCGCAGGGGTGGCGCGTCCCCGCCGCTGATGGCGGCTTGCAGAAGTTAAATCTTCAACCTACGACGGCCCTAAGCGGTCAGATCCTTGAGCTGCCTGAGCTTGGCGAGTTCATGCGCGATCGTAACGTCCAATCGATGGCTTTGCCAGAACTTGACAGGTTCAAATTATTGCCACCAGCTCAGGTGGGCACACCGGGCGATATTCCTCATGTTGAAATTCCACCAATCGATCTCGATACCGCATTGATCTTTTCCCAACCCGATCTCACGATATCTGAGAGCGACGGCCCTGTCTTTGGTGCGAAGGGCGATGTCATTCATGGCCATATTGTTGTTCGAGACAACGGGATTCTTCTCAAAGGCTGGGACCACGATCTCGATCCGGGGATTGTTTGGTCAGGACAAACGACTAACTCTCTAGCCTGCATTCATTTCGACCCGGACAGTTTGATCGGTGGTAACGCGGTCTTTATCAGTGACGGCCATCCTGCAGTGGGTGCACTCCGTTCAAGTTGGCCCAGGGTGCCAGTAATTGCAGGACCATTGACGCTGGACACTGTAATGTCAGAAGGCGATACCTTGAGCGGTAATATTTCAAGTGGCTTTGTCCCTCTCGGCGAAGTTTTTGGCTTCGGCGGGCAGAAGCACGATCACTACTACCTAAAAGACGGCACGCGGTACTACATGCAATACACCTGGCCCGGTCCGAACGCACCGAAGATGGAAGAGCGTGCCGGGAAGAGTAATACCTGGCTAATCGGAGAGCCTGGCAAGTAGCTTCATTGCCGCAAGCGGCGCTCTGCAAGTGCGGCAACATACGCTGGCAGCAACTCCATCGTTTTAGCCCAGAGCATTTCATAGTGCAGGACTTGCTGCGCCTGCAACCTGTCGATGGTCTTGATCGCCATCATGCGCACGAGCATGGGCGCGGCGATCCGATTGATCTCTGCAACATCGAGATCGTGCTCCACCATTAGCTGCATGAGCGAGATGAAGATGTTGCTCTGGGTTTCTCGATCGAGGTGTCGCGACTTGTAGACCTTGAGCGATTCGACTCTCTCGAACAAATATGTTTGATCTTCTCTGCGGTCGAGTGCGATCAGTAGTTCCAGCACGATCGCAGCCATCATGTAGCCTTCATAGTCGCCTTTGAAACTCGGAAACTGCCTCAGCAGACGCTGCAGTAGTCCGCCCGTCTTCTCGTCCATTCGCTTCTTTTCGCCCGGTACCACGCGGCCAGTGAAGAGGTCCGCATAAATTCGGAAGAGATTCCACCTGTCCCGAGTACCCTCAGTCTGCGAGCCAAAGGTGAAATGGCCCATCACTTTGGCCATCAAGGCGTGCGCCTCTTCAAACCGCTCCATGTGCATGAGCAAGATGAAGTGCCACTCCTGAAACGTATGCCAGTTCTGATCCCCTTCGTCAAAAAGCGTGAGCGAAGTTTCGATGACATATTGTGCATCCCTGATTCGGCGCGTTTGGACATAGCACATCAACCGAGTGAGCGCGTTGCGGCTTTTGCGAGAACGGTTTGCAAAGAGTGGATAGTCGCTGAGCAGTTTTTCCGTTTCATCGCAGATTGCCAGCGCCTCATTGTAGTCCGTCGTGACTTGCTGCGCCATCTTGCGAAGCAGAAGTAGTTTCTCTTGCAGCATAAACGTACCGTGTTCCCGCACGATTGGGGCCAATTGTGCGATCGCAGCATCGAGCATCGGGCGGATCTCAGGATGCTCCGCGCCGCTTTTGGCAAAGACCATCGTTGCCCGCTGGCTTGCTTCATCACCATCTAGAAGGGCGGACTGAAGGGTGGCGAACCGCCGCCGCTCGGCCCGGAGACGGTCGTATTCTTTCTTGTCGCCCGAGAGTGAAGCCCAGTTGAGCAGCGGTGATAGCAATGAAATAGCAAGATGCCACTGCTCCAATTCTTTTGCTTCTTCGAGCCAGGTCTTCGCCTCCGCGTTCGCGCTGTATGCCGCCGCGAATCGATGGAGGATGCGCACCCGTGCATGTCCAAGATCAAGCGCAAAGAGCCGTTGTGCCAGATCGGAATAGTTGCCCAAAGAGAGATCGAGTTCAAGTACGGAATCGACGAGAGCGGCTTTTAGCTTCCAAATAGCTCGTTGATACTGGGAGTGGGTCATCCCGGCAAGCTGCTTCACCTCATCGTCCGTGAGTCCATGGCGAGTTCTCGCAATAATGGAATAGAGCGAGAACGCACGGTCTTTCGAATCCTTGAACCTGCCCAAAACTTTTTTTGGCGCAAGTTTTTGGAAAAAATGAACCAGTTCAAAGGTTTCGATCAGCGTTTTTGAGGACTCCTGAGGCATAAGAGCGAATTTATGTTGTCTATAAGAACCAAAACACTCGGGAAAAAAGTGCGATTTTGGTAACGGCAAATTGACAATTCTCTTCCGAGTTTTGCGCTGTGTCAACGCGAAGCAGCCTCGTTCGGGGCCGCCAACGCCCCATTACGATTCAGAAAATCTCGCAAACAACTAAACGCTCTTCCCATGAAAAAAACAGTGCTCTCTCTTTCGATAGCTCTTGTGGTCACGGCAGCTTCCCCTCGTACTCCCCCTCCTACGTCAGTAGGAGGGGGCTGGGGGGTGGTCTCCCCCGCACTCACGCCCTCAACCGCTCCCGTACCCACTTGCTATACCTTCACCGTCGATAATGCATCCACGGACTCCCTCGGAACCGTGACCGTGTCTGGGACGAGTAGCTCGCAAGATTTCAACGTCACAACGACCGGCTTCTACGAGCAGAACATCTGCTTCGCAGCGATTTCGGCAACTGTCAACGGAGTGAATGTCAACTACCCGAACTCCGGCAACGTGCAGCTTCCGAGTGGCGTATGGGTCAAGGTCGCGTGGCAATCGCCGAGCCTCATTGAGATCGCAAACGAAGCTGGGACGAACGGACCGGTGCGGCAATGAGAAACAAAAAAGACCGGAGTTTGCACCCCGGCCTCCGAAGATTGTCAGTTAATCCCGTCCAGCTTCGCTCGGCGGGACATCAATCCACAAATATCGAAACAGCTATGAAAGCTAAAAGAATCAATACTCGACTCGCGGCCTTCGCCGCTATGATGCTGCTTTGTTGTAGCATGATGTTTCTTAGCATAGGCGCGCGCGCGCAATGTCCGACATGTGATTGCCCAAAGGTGCCACTAGATGATGCGCAATATGACACCACGCCAATTCCCTGGAACGGAGCCGATACCTGTGTATTTATCCCTGTAGATGCCTATGGCGACTCGTGCTTTGTAAAAATATGCTATATCTACCGCTCTACGAGCTCCCATAACTTCGACTACGCAGTTACTGGCGTATGTTGCGATCCTGGGTGTGCCCCATTTGACTCAACAATACTGCAAACCGCAAGCCAGTGGCTCATGGATAATAATCCGGCGGGCTTTCCAAGCGGAGGTCCATGCCCGTGCCCAGGGGATTGTAGCACCTGTCATGGAAACACCATCCAATGGAACGAAAACTTCATCAACTGCTGGGCTTACTGCAGTAAATGGAATTGGCAGATTTGCGACGCCCATGGATGGTGCATTGATGCCTACTGGGTCTGTGAAACTCCAACAACGCATGTTCGCAAACTTTGCTATGATCGGAGCGTGCATACAACGTGGCAGTGCACCCCCGGCGGTCAAACACCTCCGTGTGCTGGAGCGCCGGGATGGAATCCGAGTTGCTCGCCACAAGGGCCGAGCGGCGATCCTTCCGGCTGCCCATCCTGGATGCATTAATCGACTTGTCGCGGTCGGGGGGATTTCCCCGACCGCTACTTAAGGGACTTCCGCGTGTTTTACTATTAGTGCGATCTTAAATTCAAGTACCATGATTACCAAACGAATTCTGCTTTTGATGATGCTTTTGTACTCGTTGCCAGCCATCGCATCCGCACAATCGTTTTGGCTGCACCGGCCGCTGCTCGGATCACGCACCATTGGAGTTCAAGGGCAAATTGTCGCTCTTGATTCCAACGAATACCTGATTGCGGACGGTGTATCCGATTTCGAACCGCTGACGACCGATTACGGCAACACGTGGAAGTTCGTCATGGTGGACTCACCAAAATATCTGCTACGATACTCCTATTCCTATATAGGCTTTGTCCATCCCACTCACAACATGATTCTTGTCGCGTGCAACGACCATGCAGTCGGGCATCTTGTTCGCTCCACGGATGACGGGGCGACATGGAAAGATACAACCATGGGTTCTTATGTGAAGAATGAGCCGGGCAATTTCATCACGGCGATTGCGGCACTCGATAGCAACCATATCGTGATCCTTGTCGGCGACACCGTCACCTATCTTTCCAATCGTGCAATGCTCACATCGGATGGCGGAGCTTCATGGCGATCTACCCCGACACCTCCGTTTGAATATCAGCGACCGACTTATAGGCCGGTCAACCCCGCCATCACCTATCTCGATTCAATCACACTGTTGGTGGCTGCCCTCAATAGCGATCCATATAGTGTTCTTTATCGAACGACAGACCTCGGAATCACCTGGGACACCGTGTTGAGAGCGAATACGCTCGCAACGAAATTCGCCTTCATTAATTCGAAAGTGGGCTTCGCTTCGGGAATGATCATCGATTTCAACACGCTTGAAGAGACCTCCACAATCGACAAGACCACCGATGGCGGCATCACCTGGGCTCGTGTACTCACGCGGCATGTCACAGTCCATGATGGGCTGAATAGTATCGCCTTCGCCGACTCACTTCACGGTTTGGCGTGTGGCTACGAAGGGTTAATCCTGCGAACGACCGATGGAGGTACTACCTGGACTGAAATGAGTTCAGACTACACTGCAGATGCTCAAGACATCGATGAACTTACAGATGTGGCTTATCCAGATGTAAACCATGCCATGATTCCTTCATCGGATGGGGGTGTCCTAATTTACCATCCCAATGGGATCCTAAGGCTTCCGAATATCACCTATCCACACTTCAGTCCGCCGGACGTGCCGCGGACGTTCGATATTACGTGGGATCCAGTGCCGGGCGCAACGCGGTATTCCCTTACAATCGTGGGCTCAGTCGTTGCCCAAAACGACACGCTGATTGTGAGGGATACGAACATCACAACCACATCGTATCACCTGAGCAATTTGCTGGATACAAATCCAACACAGCGGGGAGTGCAATATCAGATGTACTTAACGGCGTATAACGCCACGAACGAAAGCAATACGGCGCAAAGGATTTTCATTGTACACCACACCACTGCAGACGTTAGCGCGCGTGCGCCAGAATCTGCCATGCTTACGATTTACCCAAACCCTGCGTCGGGCGAACTTACCGTGGATGGCGCACAGGCGGCACTCACGATCACCGACGCCTTGGGGCGCGCATGTGGTGTTCCCCAAAACTCTCGTACGTTCAGTGTCTCCAGGCTTCCGGCAGGAGTGTATTACGTGAGCGATGGTCATTCACGTTCGCGATTTGTCAAGCACTAGCTTCATACCAATTTCAAAAAAGGCTTATGAAAAAGATCATTTTGGTTGTCTCGGTTTTAGCCCTGTGTAGTGCATTTACTTTTTCGCCTGGCGATCCAGTGCATCATGGTCCACTCCTCGTCATTGATACGAGCAACACGAACTTCGGGTTAGTGCCGAATATCGGGGAAGTGGAGCATGCCATTGTGCTTCGGAACGAGGGCGACGAAACGCTTCACATCACCGGCGGCCATCCGTCATGTGGTTGCACTGTTGTTGCTCTCAAGGATAGTCTGGTCGCCCCCGGCAAAGAGACAACCCTTCTTATTCGATTCTCGGAAAAGAATCATCCACCTGGCGAATTTAAGAAGGAGGTTTCGATCCTTTCGAATTCTCGGGATTCCGAACAGAAAAGCTTTTGGTTTTATGGTCGCCTCTTCGCCGCCCCCGGTTCGGACACCGCCAGAACTCATACCTTCGTCAAGCATTCAGTGAAGCAATAATTGGGCATGGCTTATGGTCATGGCAAATGCCACCGTCATATTCGGCGATGTAATTCACTGCGATCCCGACTGCATTGACGTTGGATGCTCACAGTAACTATCTATTCGTCTCGGTCATAGTGCAGGAATGACTATGACCGAGACTTTCAGTACTCATCCGTGTTCATCAGTGGTATGAAAGGCTTGCCGTTTTACCTTACTTGCTTCTTGTTCGCTGCGAGTATCTGCTACTCACAACCGCATTGGACGCCAATCGGCAATGTCGATTTTCGGGCGTGTCAACAATTCGGTGAGGGCCGGATCTGCATTGCCACCAGCGGAGGCTATCTATTATGGAGCAGCGACGATGGACGGGCATGGACGCCACAAGTGCTGGACACAGCAAGCGGGCTAAATTCCATTTCATTCCTGACTCCACTCATCGGTTATGCCGGAGCAGATTCCGGACGCGTTTACAAAACGCTCGATGGCGGAAAGACGTGGGAGTGCAATGCGGTGCCGACAACACAATCGCTATGGAATGTGATTGCGCTATCGAAGGACACACTATTAGCCTGCGGAGCAGGGGGACTGATCGAACGGAGCATCGATGGTGGCGCAACGTGGAACACGATTAGTATTGGCGAACATCATCGACTCCGGAAATTCTATTTTCAGGGCAGAAGGCATGGCTATGTCATAGGAGATTCGATGGCGTTTTACGAAACCACGGATGGTGGTTCGAATTGGTCTTCAATGACACTTCCCTATAATCCAGGGTGGTACGACTTTATTGGTTCAATGGATGTCTCTCCATCGGGTGATATTGCACTCGGACTCGATTCTTTTGTTGCGATCAGCACCGATCGTGGCGCCACATGGAACAAATATGTTGTCGATAACCAAGTAACTGACCCCTCCTTCATTAAGTACTTGAACGATAGTGTCATTATCAGTCTTCATCGAAATTTCTTCTTAGAGTTTAGCACCAATAGAGGTCATAACTGGAACAGTGCTCGGCTCACATCTATCGGCTATGTGTTCGTGCCTCAGTACTTTCATGACTGTTGGCCCAGGCAAAATGGCAATCTCGTTCTATGCGGTCCGCAGGGGACGATATACGAGTTACAAGTTCCGCTCCGGCCTGATAGTACTGGTGGGTTGCTTCAGCAGTATGGTAATTCATCGAGCCCTCAAAGCGGTATCATCGCGCGTGCTGGTGGAAACAGTCGCTCGCTACGCAGCCTTGCTTCTACTTTGGACATCAGTCTCAATGGTGGATACACGTGGCACAACCGAGATGACATTACGCATAGTAACGCGATATATATTGGAATCGACTTTGACTCCGATTCTACTGGCGTACTTCTAACATCATCGAGTAGCTCATATTCGGCTTCTTACACGACAAATAATGGGGCTACCTGGTCTTACTTACCTAACGATCAGTGGATTAAACATAGGTGGGTTCGGACAGATACGGGAAGCGACGGTACGCTCTTCCTCTCGGGTGATGGACTCGTTGCATCATCAACCGATAAGGGTTATCATTGGAGTCTATGGGATTCGTGTGCCGTTGTTAAGAATAAAACCACGTCCTTCGCTGTGGGCGGCTCATTTTGGGGGCAGGATTCCGCATATCTTCATATTAAGAATGCTTCGGATTCTCTTCCGGGACACACACTTTTTCGAACCTACGACCACGGGAAGACTTGGGAACACCGAGCCATCCCGGGAGATCCAATGAACAATTGCCGCACATGGTTTATCGATCCCAATCTCGGCATCGGAGCCGATGTGGGAGGAGTCGTTCTCAGAACAACAAACGCCGGTGCAACATGGGATTCACTACAAGTCGGTTTTACAACAGGTTTATTTTCTGCTATTGCGTTCAACAAAAGAGGATCGCTTGGAATCGTAGCTGGTCACAATTCCGAGCTTTACGAAACATTCGATTCGGGTAAAACATGGATAAGAGATTTTCCGAAGCCCTTTTGCGTAAGCGGACAAAAGAATCTTACGGGCGTGTACTTCATAGACGATACGACCGCGATCGTTGAATATCCAACCTCTCTCTATCGCCGAACATTCTCTTCCAATTCTCAAAATGAGGTCGTTATTGGACGAATATTGGAGCAACATAACAAGGAGAATCTATTTCCAAATCCTGCCACAAGTTTTGTTACCATCTCTCGCAGTCTTTCGCACGTCGTCATTTTCGACCCACTCGGGCACTCATATCGTGTTCCAAATCACGATGGCACGCTGGATATCTCCTCACTTCCCCCCGGCGTCTATTACGTAAGCGATGGCACGCACCGCGCGCGGTTTGTGAAGGAGTGAGGGCATACCGCGCTCTGCCGATCATCCCGCCACTACAATTTTATGAATTCTTTGATGGGCACCTTGCGCGATGGTGGTAGAATGTTGTATGTTGTTCTGCGGGTGATAGGCACCGTTTTCGGGGAAAATATGAAGGCGGGTGTCGCTCACTAGCTCATTGACAACTTAGGCGATCTTGCGCAAATGGAGAGGGTGTTCATTAAATGACAACTCAAAAGAGAGAATTAAAGTATTACTTTAACTTTGAGCACCTATTTCCATCGGGCAATGGCGGCGTGCGCGGTTTGTGAAGGAGTGAGTGCGTGCGGTGCCCTGTTCACATCATCATGATGCGGCGGCTTCTGGTATTGTTCGGACTCTCGTTACTCGGCAGCATTGCTGCATCGTGGGCGATGCCATCGCGTGCGATGGCGCAGTCCTGGGATCCAATTGGAGCGGATGCATTTGTGGCGATTGCCGGCATGAGCGATGGTGCGCTCGTGATGATTCGGGAGCCGGGCGATATTCTTCGCAGCACGGATTTGGGCGCCACATGGCACATGGTGTACCACGGCATATCGAGCCTCACTGCGCTCGAGATCGAGCATGATACTGCGTTTGTATACTATGACAGCATCGCCGTGCTGATATCGCTCGATAGCGGGCGCACGTGGGCGTCGTTAGCAGTACCGCGCGTTTCAACTCGCGTGCAACAAGCCCATGCGTATGCTGCACCGCAACATACGCAAGCCGAAGCGTGCGGTTTAATTCGAAGCGTCGCCCAAGTGGATTCGGTGTGCTATGCCGTCGGTGAGCCAGGACTGATCTACGTATCGGATACGAGCAAGACGCAGTGGAGGCGATTGCATGTGGCGCCGTTCTGCTCCGCTGAAATCACTTCCCAGTGGATGATTGATCATCAACCGCCCCTTCCGTCTCCGCTTCGCTTCGCAGGAGGGGGAGCCGGAATTGACTTTTTCTCTGCGGCCTCGGGAGCGATCGTGCGCGATAGTCTCGTCTTTTTCACGCATGACTCCGGCACGACGTGGCAGGAAGCCCACACGGGCCTGCGAGCAGTGAGTGCGATGCTGATGATTTCCGATACGTCCGCGCTCGTTGGCGATACGAGTGGATCGCTTGTCATCGTGAGCGAATCGACGTGGCGTGCATGCGACTCACTACTTGGGACGAAACGCCCGATGGTGGAATTCGGCTGGCGCAATAAGTTCAACAGCGACATTTATGTTGCAACCGATTCCGCATTGTATCTTACGACGGCCACCTTCGAATCGGTGACAACACGCGCCATCCCCATGCGCCGGGGCGAGTACGCTCGAAGCGCGAGCTTTCCCGATCCGTATACCTGTTACGTACTGGCGGATTCAGTTACACGATTGGATACGACCACGCTAACGGATAATGTCACACACGATACGACGATCTACAGCGACACGGCGTCCATTTATCAATCCACCGATGGCGGCGCAACCTGGACGACTACCACAAGTGGTCTTGCGAGCCTTAGCCGGATCTGTTTCACATCCGCAAAGAATGGTTATGCATGTGGTGGAAGCGGTACGCTCATGTTTACGGTTGATAGCAGCCTCTCGTGGCACCGCTCCTATGCACCAACCAGGCAGGACCTCCATGCGATACGATTCGTCAATGATAGTGTCGGCTATGCGGTAGGTGATAGCGGCACAGTATTGATGACGCAGATCCGCGGCCGATGGTGGCGTCCGGTGGCACCCGAGCCGCTCTTCACACATCCGGGTACATCCTACCGGAGTCTGACATTCCCGGATGCACGACATATTTATGTGCTCGGCGCTGACCGCGGCATGGGTGCTGGGCGCAGTTACCGGCAAACGATTCGCGAGCCGATGACCGGCTTTCGGTTAAGCCGCCGCCGAACACCACAGAAGAACACTCTCGCGATCACGGCCTCGCCAAATCCTTCGAACGGCACGGTTCACTTTACGATCACGTCGAAGCAGACATCGGAGGATGGTGCGAGTCCCACGCTTGTCATCAGCGATGCCGCGGGCCGGACGATCGAGCAAGTGCAGGACCTCGCTGCCAGCATGACGAACACCTGGGTTGCGACGGCGGATTTTTCGAACCTTACGACGGGCGCCTACACCGCGATTGCCACGCTCGGCGGCGCTTCAGGTCTGTGCAAATTCACGATCGCGCATTAATTTGAAATGCGTGAGGAAGCAACGGCACGCGCCGCGCGCGGTTTATGAAGGAGTGAAGAGCCCACAGTGAATTCGCAGAATGATCTGTGTAACTTTGGTGCTGCCTGCCGTGTCGGGTTAACAGGTGGTTTTCCATGTTCATGTCTAAGAGTTGTTTCAAGAGCTATTCGCTGCTTTTCGCACTTTCAATCGTGTGCCTGACTGCTGCGTCAGACGCGCGGCGCCAGTATTGCCTTACTCATTCGGAGAAGGTTGCACTATCGCTATTACTTCTTGGCCATCGACGGCTCGGGCGGCGTAAAGGATTTGCATGTATGGCTCCTATTTTGCTGTAGCTTTGCTCGGTCGGTTAAATCAATCTCCATTAGTAAACAAGTACTATGTACACTCAGACACCCGCAAGCACAAAGCTCCATCTTGAGATTATGAAGCGATTCCACATTGTGCTGTGGCAAATCTTAACGTTGAGAATCATCATGCTTGTCAGTCTGCTGCTCATCATATCGAAAATTGGCGCAGCACAGTGCGTGTGGGAAATCACGGACACTATAACCGGAGCGGACAATATCTGGAACTTTCAGATTTCATCCCATGGGAATGTCTGCACCGTCTGCTGCGTGGTGATGGATTCAGTCTCCGGACAGTATCATACCCTCTTTTGGAGAAGCGACGATGCGGGCCGCACGTGGAGAAAGCAAGACCCGCACCTATCGAACAGATTCATCACCTCACTGACTCAGGCGGATTCTCTTTGCGCAATTGCTGTGGGCGATAGCGGACTGATCTTGTCAACGTATGATGGTGGAGAGAATTGGGGTGTCGAGCCGAGTCCCGTTAAATCGACTCTCTCCCAAATTAGTTGTTCCTCGCGAGAGAGCGGTATTATTGTTGGCATCAAACCCATCACGATCCTGATTCACAAGGGGAGCTCCTGGGAAGAGGTACCGTTTACGCCAGACTGTTACCACGGACCAGTGCCCAACTTATCTCCCGATTATGAAGGGCAACTCTATTGCCATTCATACGGCGGGAACAAGTATCGGGTGGTCGGCAATGGGTATTACTCGGATTCACTACTCGAAACCGTGGTTCCGCTTTATACCACCACGGATGGCTGGCACACAGTCGATTCAGTTTTTGTGCCCTTCTGGCCGGAGCGGGATACGGTCTTTCATACATACTTCAACGGCTGGATCGAATCTCAATTCAGCAACACCGATACCCTGATGGTCCTTGGTTGGAATAGTCACACTACCTCAGATCGACAGAAGAATGGCGTGATCGCGCGCACATTCGATGGTGGCCAACATTGGGATCGGATTGTGGACACGGGGAAAGCGACCTTTGGGTTCTTCGATATGTCACCAATTTCAAGTCCAATGATGTCGCGGTTGTCGGATACGTCACGGCTGTACGCCGGCTTTGGGATGTACCGCACCAGCGACTATGGGTCAATCTGGTCCCTTGACAGCCAGCAATTTATTCCTTCGATCGATCCGAAATCCTCTGGCAAAATAGGAATGTTTCGATCGACCATCACGGCTGATGGCTCTATGATCGGAGCGTTTATGTTTAACAATTATTGGAAGACCGCGTTTCTTGCTCGGTTGAGCAGCAACGGAAACTCAAGCGTATCGAGTTCTTTGCAAACGTCGCAGGCAACGAGTGTTTATCCGAACCCCGCATCTTCGCTCCTCCACATCGAGTCGTTCGGTCTGCTGCTCACGATCGTTGATCCGCTCGACCGCTCGTGTGAAGTCCGTAGAATTGGGGATGCACTTGACGTCTCCAAGCTTTCCCCCGGTGTATATTACGCGAGCGATGGCACGCACCGCGCGCGGTTTGTGAAGGAGTGAGCGTGTGCAACCTGGGGGAGCGCGTTCGTTCGGTGACCAAAGAGCCGGAACTCATGGGTACGGGGCGTGGGTTCTTTCCCATTGCTAAGATGGGCACCACTATTGTGGAAGCATGAGATATGAATTATGGAATGTGAAAGAGGGGCCGTTCATTAAATTACAATTCAAAAGAGAGAGACCGTGAATTCTCAAGAACGGGCAATTTTGTGAAGAAAAAAGCGGCTTTTCATTAACTTTGAATTTAAGAGAGAAATTAATTCATAATCACAATGTGCGAAATGGGCATGGGGCGAAGTGATTGTGGAACCCAACGCTCGTAGTTTTTTGTACTCTTTAGCCGCGAGTGAACTGTGACTCGCTGGTGGGATGAGCAATCATCCTGGGGAGGATGAGCGATCATCTTGGATCGGTCAATTTTTTCAGTCTTTACGTAATTCTGACTATGAAATCTCGCATCGTTTACGCACTTCCGGCTTTCGTTCTGGCGGCCGTCGTCGCCCTGCATAGCTTTGTGCCGAGCGGCCAGTTCAACCCCGGCCAGTGGCTATCGTCTGCATTGTCGTCATCGCTGCAGGCTGCGACGCCTGTACCAGTTGATACGACGAAGAAAGGCGCACAAATCTCGATCAAGGATGACAGCTACGATTTCCATGACATCGAGCAAGGCACGAAGGCCGAGCACTTTTTTGACATCAGCAACACTGGGACCGACACACTGGTGATCCTCGGCACACATCCCTCCTGTGGTTGCACGGCGGCGATGATGGACATGAGCCGCATACCACCCGGCAAGACGAGCCGGTTGCATGTGACGTTCGATGCCAATGGTAAGCCGGAAGGCCCGATCTCCAAGAGCGTGACGATCACTTCGAATTCGAAAGAAAAATCCGACGCAATGGTCCGCATTCAGGGCCGCGTTGTCAAGTCCAAGCTCGCGCATAAGATCGCGATGCATTTGGACGGTATGTTCCAGGGTGATTGTGCGAAGTGCCATGTCGATAAGGGCAAAGGCGAACTTGGCGCAAGACTTTACGAAGCGGATTGCGCCATCTGCCATGGCGCCAAGGCCGATGGCAAGCCAGGTCCGGAACTCGCCAGCGAGGCAATGATGAAGCACTCGCCGAAGCAATGGAAGACGATGATCGAAGATGGTATTGCGAACACCGGTATGCCCGGGTTCCACACCAAGAATAAAGGTCCGCTGGGCGATGAAGAGATTGCTTCGCTTGTCGAATACATGGGTGCCTTCAAGAAGGAAGCGGAACGCAACAACATGTTGAAGTCACTCTCTCCTGCGACGGGTGCGGATGCAACGAACAATGCAGCCATGAGCACGAAATCGGCCACGGCGAAGACTGTCGTGAAGTCGACGACCTCCACGAAATCTACAAAGAATTAAGATTCGCCTCTTCGAGGCACATGTCGAAAGCCGTGACTGCAAGATAGTCACGGCTTTTTGCATCTAAAAGGAATCAGGATCTAAGCGGCCCGAATACCGGAGTGTATCGCAACAATACCGGCGGTCAAGGTCTGGAATTGAACATCACGAAATCCAGCGTCCTCAATCAATTTGGCAAGCGGTTCGAGATCCGGGAATTTTCGAAGTGAATCCGGCAAGTAACGATAGGCTGATTCATCGCCAGCAAAGAGCTTCGCAAGTCTTGGTAGCAGCCAGTCGAAATAGAATCGGTAGAGTTGCTTCATGGGGAAGACCCGCGGCCGAGCGAGTTCCAGATTGACAAAGACACCGCCCGGCTTCAGCACGCGATGAATCTCTCGAAAGGCAATGGGAAGACTTGTAAAATTTCGAGTACCGAATCCTATGGTAACGCCATCGAAGGTCTGATCAGCGAACTCGAGCGCCTCAACGTCACCACGCTCGACGATCAGCATGAGATTTCGCGCCGACGCCTTTGATCGAAGAAGGTCAAGCATGGGTTCGGCCAGGTCGATCGCGGTGATCTCTGCATTGGGCATCTGCCGAAGTGCTTCGAATGCCAGATCGCCGGTACCGCAAGCGACGTCGAGAATATGCGGCTGTTCAGGACTCAGCATCCGATCCTGCAGTAATCGAATGGCTTTTCGGCGCCAGGCACGATCGAATCCGGCCGACAGAAAGTGATTGAAGAAATCATAGCGTCTGGCGATGCGAGAGAACATCCGCTCGACGTAATGCTTCTTATCCTGTGGTGTGGCGAAGGAAAATTCTTCCGGCATTCATACCGTAACACGCCTCATATCAAATTCCTCATTCCTAATTGAAGTGATTTATTCCTCTTTCAGCAGTTCGATCAAATCACTCACCACGGCACTAGCGGTTGGCAGACTGCCCGCGCCCTTGCCATACAAGACTTGTGGTCCGGCGTTGTGGCACTGGATTTCAAGAGCGTTGAACTCATCCCGTGTATGCGCGAAAAGATGGGTCGTTGAAATCAGCTCGGGCTTAACCGAAGCTCGAAGCGAACCCGACGCATCTAGTTCAGCACTCGCGATGAGCTTAAACGTTTGCCCCCCGGATCGTGCTCGCACGAAGTCCTCGCTTGTGATGTGCTCTATCCCGTTGGTCTCGATCTCCTGTGGCAGGACATGGCGTCCAAATGCGTGATAGATCAGTACCGATAGCTTCTGTGCCGCGTCCGCGCCGGAAACGTCGAGCGTCGGATCGGCTTCGAGAAATCCGCGCCGACGAGCTTCATACATAGCCGCTTCATATTCTGCACACGCACCATCGGTGCTCACCTGACCCATCATTGTGAGAATGAAATTGGTGGAGCCGTTGACGATTCCGCGAATGCCCACAATGGTATCGCTTTGCTTGATTTCATCTAATGCTCGCAACACCGGTACACTTCCGCAGACGGATGCGGAGTAATACAGGTTCACGCCATTGCGCTCTGCGATGGATCGCAATCGCGGCAGCTCATGTGCGAGCACAAGCTTGTTGGCAGTGATCACATGCTTTCGCGAGCGAAGCGCCGACTCGATGACTGCTTGCGCTTCATACCGTCCGCCGATGAGTTCGAGCACAACATCAATTGAGTCATCGTCGAGTAATGTTTCCCTGCGGTCAGTAACAATCGCCGAAGGAACAGGAATTTCGCGCGGCTTTTCCATTTCGCGCACACAGATGCCAGCAATTGTCAGTTCGACGCCAAATTGGGAATGGAATTCCTCGCGCTTCGCCTCTAATATCTTCCAGACACCCGTGCCGACAACGCCAAATCCGAATAAGCCGAGGCGCAGTCGCTTAGTACTCCTCGCTTTGCCTCGGAGAGTAGTGGGTTCAGCAATATCATAGCTCATGCCACACGCTCCTCTCGAAGAGTAACTCGTTCTACAAACGGTTTCACAATTTCGGTCAGCGCTTCGGTATCGATCAGGAAAGAATCGTGACCATGCAGGGCCACCAGCGTTTGATACTCTCCTCGAGGAAATCGTGCGGCGAAGGCTGCTATTTCATTAGTATCGTAAACGACATCAGACGATACTCCTACGAACAATGCTTGCATATCCGGAAGCGAATGAGGAAGTTCATATAACTCCATAGCGCGCGCAAGTGTGAGATAGGAATATGGTGAAAAGCGCTCGACGATCTTATCGCCTTGATGCTCAAGATATGTCTCAACCTGAAACTTGTCACCGATAAGTTCGCGTCCAAACCGCTCGTTGAATTCAATGCTCGAACGGTAAGTCGTCATGGCGAACTGTCTGGCAAGCCATAAGCCTTTCTTCAATTTGTCACGATCCTTCAGCGTTGGATCGAAGGAGGTGATGGTCTTTCGAACGGTCGAGCCAAATGCTATGCGCCAGGCGGATTGTGAACCACTGACGGCGATCGGCACAATAGCGCAGAAGCGATCCGAAGCAAGCGAAGCAAGCTCCAGGATGACCATGCCGCCCAGTGAACCTCCAATCGCGAGCTGCACGTCCACGATGTCTAGTTCGTCCAATAAACTCAATATAGCCTTCGCCATATCCCGCGGTGTGATTTCGGGAAACGATGCAAGGTACCCTGTGCCTGTTTTAGGATTGATCGACTCTGGACCAGTAGAGCCATAGCAACTCCCAAGAAGATTTGGACAAAGAATGAAGTGCTGTGCGGGATCGAGAAGCTTCCCTTCTCCAATCAGTCCGCCCCACCATTCGTGCGCCGACGGCCAACCTGTAAGTGCATGCAGTACGAGTACGACGTTCGAACGATTCGTAACCAACTCGCCGTATGTATCGAATGCGATTTCGACATCAGGAAGCAAGACACCGCTCTGTAACACAAAGGTGGCATTGCGCAGCGTGATTCGTCGCTTGTTGTGATTTAACATGCGATTGCCTCCACCACCGTGTCTTGAAGGATATGACTACCAACAGAGGCCAGCGCCTGATCGAGATCCGCAATCAAATCGTCCACATGCTCAATGCCGATTGAAAGGCGAATGAGATTGTCCGTGATGCCCGCGGCTACGCGAAGTTCTGGCGTCATCGAGGCGTGGCTCATCAGTGCGGGTTGTTCGATGAGCGATTCGACACCGCCAAGCGATTCTGCCAACGTAAAGAGATGTGTGGAGCGCAGCACTTGCTTGACATCTTCGATGTCTTCACTCCGCACGCGAAAGCTAACAACTCCGCCGAAACCCGACTGCTGCGCTTTCGCAATCTCGTGTGTCGGATGCGATGGCAGGCCTGGATAAAACACTTCGGCAACTCGTGGATGCTGTGCGAGAAACTCCGCGACGGCCTGCGCGTTCGACTCGTGCTGTCTCATGCGAACGTGAAGCGTCTTCACACCACGAAGCACCAGCCAGCTATCGAATGAGCCGGTCGTCGTGCCGAGCGCATTGGCGAGGAATTGAAATCGCGCACCTAACTCCGGCGTCCGCGAAATAACCGCACCGCCGACGACATCCGAGTGACCATTGAGCCATTTCGTTGTGGAGTGGACCACGACATCCGCGCCAAGCGCAAGGGGCTGAAAAAAGAATGGCGACAAAAATGTATTATCGACCGCAACGAGCACCCCATAGACTTTTGCGAGCTTCACAAGCGCGGCAACATCGACTACCTGCAGTAGTGGATTGCTTGGCGTTTCAATCCAAAGGCACGCAGTGGTCGGCTTAACCGCGGCTCGGACCGAATGCAGATCGCTCAGATCGATGAACGACACGTCGAGCTTGCCTTGATCGGAGAACAGCTTCAGCAGCCGGGCTGTGCCACCATAACAATCATGCGTCGCGATGACATGTGCACCAACGGGAAAATGTGAAAGCACGGTTGCGATCGCTGCCATGCCAGTGGAGACTGCTACGGCTCTGGCGCCGCCCTCCAGTTCGGCGAGAACATCCTCCAAGGCTTTACGAGTCGGATTACCACTCCGGGTATAATCGTAACCGGTGGACTCACCAACTTCGCGAAACCGAAAATTTGAAGTCTGATACAGTGGTGTTCCGATCGAGCCGTATTGGTCGTCGGTCTTGGTTGTGCGAAGAATCGTTCGTGTTTCGAGCTGCATGAGTGTTCGTGTATTAAGGTGTCACTCATGAGAACGGCCGAGGATTGAAACCGTGACCATTAGGCCACGGAGACGGAGCGTCCAAACCGTGACCTAATGGTCACGGCCACAATCCGGTAGGCTGCTTTAAAAGCAAAAATCCTATCCGGAAAGAGGTACCGAATAGGTCTGTGACAGATCGCGTGCCGCGAGGCAAGAATCATCATCAAAGCTTCGGCTCATCTTTCCCAGACCATCTCACGACGGTGTTGGCAGGAGTTAGCACCTGGGCTTGAGTTTCCCTAAAGAAATTCTCAACGGTTGCTACAGTGTCTTCGGGCCTGATCCCTCGACTGTTCTCGATGAGTGTCGGCAAGTTAAAACGCGATGCGGGCGTAATAGTTTCGAAGGACACTCAATTATCCTACCGACGAAAAGTCTGGCGGCATGACAAGCGCAGGAGGAATTTCTTTTGTTCAGCTATCCTTATTACCGCATGACCTTCAGACGCTTTATTCGGCGCGAGTGGCTACAGTTGATTATTCTGATTGCACCATTCGCAATCATCCCATTCATTTGGAGCTTGTTGCCTGCACAGGTCCCGACACATTGGGGCTGGCGGGGCAAGGCTAACGGCTGGATGTCCAAGGACTTCGGAGCATTCATGCTCCCGGTCATCAACGTCGCGATCGCCCTACTTCTGGGATTGGCCTCACGCATCGACCCAAAAATCAAAAAGCAAGGTGGGACCTCAAATACAATCCATAGATTGCGACTCGTTATCACCAGCTTTTTTCTGATCTTCTTTGTGATTAATATGGAGATTGCGCTCAGCATAGAGACTCCGTTCGCAAGTATCGTGGACATGCACCGTGCGCCGATCTTTGCTATCGCATTGTTACTGATGCTCGTTGGGCATTACTTGCCAGGCCTTCAGCCGAACTACTTCATCGGCGTGCGCACACCATGGACGCTTGAGGATCCGGAAAATTGGCGGCTCACTCACAAAATGACCGGACCATTGTGGGTGATCTCCTCGATCGCATTCCTGCCGATCTATCTAATTGCACCATCCAGCGTAGCGCAGGCCGTATTCATCGCCTATCTTGGCATCGTAATCATCTTGCCGATTTCGTATTCGTTCTGGATCTTCTTGCGGACCAAGCGCGCATTCGCGAGAGTCCCCCGCTCATAATTGGATCCTCATATTCGCTCGTCCGTGCCCAAGCATGGTGAATCTATTTGCGGCCATATTTCAAATTTACCATTTTTGGATATCTAGTTAAGTGGTATCATGGGTGGAAAAGTGGGGACCAAGTACAAGGTTGCGAATTGGCCATTGCTTGTCTGATTCTGACACAGATCCATCGAGAATTCCGAGAACGGGACAGGTAGCCCGTCGACAGATTGGCGTTTGCGAGCTGGAAACGTCAGTTCTTGAATTGGCACAGTCTTTAATCTGAATCGAACTGGCAAACTAAACTAGAGACTCACCTGAAGCTTCAAACGAGCTTCTCACAATGAAGGCACCGGGAGGGCAAACCCGGTGCCTTTCAGTTTTTAAATCGTAAATAGCGGGGTTTCCCGAGCCTTGCAGAAACCTTTAGCCATTGGGATGTGTCGGTCATTCATGATGAATCGTGTTCTCGCCGCCATCTTGGGCATTCCCTTGCTGTTCTCGTCCGCCTCAAATATGGCCCTCGCCCAACAGCAAGTGTTGCCATCCAAACGCCCCTATACCGTCATTTCCTATAAGCTCTCGATGGATTGGCGTCCGATGTTTCGAAATAAGAATGAGCTTTTTAGCGGGATGAACGAGATTACGGTCTCGACAACACAATCCGAGATTGTGTTCGACGCAATGGAGATGCGGATCGATTCGATAACGGTCAGCGGGAGGTCTGTTACGCCAGTTCCGCAGCCCGTTGACGATACGCTCACGGTGCAATTAGGTACGCCCAACCCGTCGCCGTTTCCGATCAAGATATTTTACACCCGAACGAGCGATACGAACGATGCGATGTTCTTTTATCCAAAGGGACTTTATGTCGGCAAAGGTCCCATTGGCGATTCCGTCTTCGTCGAAGAGGATCTGGCCTACACAATGAGCGAGCCCTCGGACGCGCATAAATGGATGCCGTGCAATGACGATCCCTATCAGAAGGCCAATTCCTCTATTAGTATTACCGTCCCGGCCGGACGAAGTGCACAATCCAACGGTACGTTGCAGTCGACCGACACCAATGGTGATGGATCACTCACATTCAACTGGGTAAGCGATCGACCCATTGCTACATACCTGATGTGTGCGAGCGCGAGCACTTGGGCCGAGTGGCGTGACTATTATCATCGCGTTTCCAATCCTTTGGACAGTGTACCCGTCGTTTATTTTGCCTGGCCAGCGGATTACGCAGCGACTGACACAACCGGCATCGCGCATAATGCACGGTATGCATTCCGCAATACCCCAGGGATGCTCGAAGCATTCAGCCGGCTCTTCGGGGAATATCCGTTCTTACAATATGGACAAGTGCCAGTGCAGCCGTTCGGCTACGGCGGCATGGAGCATCAAACGATGACGACGATCGATCGATCGATTCTTCATGGCCGCGATGAAGATGTGATCGCGCATGAGCTGTTCCATCAATGGTTTGGTGATAAGACGACCTGCGAGACTTGGGCGGATATTTGGCTCAATGAAGGATTTGCTACACTCGGAGAGGCACTCTGGGAGGAGAGCCGTCGCGGCCGAATTGGTTACGACTCCATTATCTCTGGCAAAGCACACGAGTTCTTTCATCCGTACAACAACTCCATAGTCAACAACATCGCGATCTACAATCCGCCAGTTGCAGGAATGTTCGCTGAGAATTATTTGACGGTGTACAACAAGCCGGGGCTCATGCTTCACATGTTGCGCCGCATTCTGAACAATGATACCTTGTTCTTCAATACTTTGCGCGATTACTCGAACGCATTCGCCTACACCACGGCGAACACCTTCCAATTCATGGACTATGTCACGACGCGCGTCGGCGCGCTCGCGCCTATGGAGCTATCGACATTCTTCAACCAATGGCTTTTCTGGCCCGACTGGCCGCAGTATAATATCGGCTGGAAACAATCAGGCAATAACCTTCTTTTCCACATATCGCAGACGCAGAACCCCTCGCATATTTATACGGAGCCACTGCGCTTCTATGCCATCTCGGGTCTGGATACAATGCTCGTCACGTTTGTGAATGACAAGCAGTCCCAGCTTTTTACCGCGCAAGTAAACAAGACCATCAACAAGATAGTCTTTGATACAGAGGCAACCACTCTCTCGCAGGTCATTGTCGGACGTGATCCGTCCCTCGATGTCCAGGCAGGAGCCGATCAGGCAGGATATCTGCGCGTGCAAGTGGAGCTTGGCTCCCTGACACTCATGTATGCCCCGGTCATCGGTGATCACGCAGAGCTGGAAATCCTTGATGTTCTCGGGCGCATAATTGAGCGGCATACTGTTGCAACCGGTAGCACAACGCTGTCGTTTTCCACGCAGGCGCTTGCCAGTGGCGTTTATTTCATTCGCATGAGCGATGGCGCTGGCGAACATACTGCAAGTTTTCAGGTCGAGAAATGACAACCAACAGTTCGAATTCCATGAAGTACCTCTCTATCGCAGCATTATTGATGCTGGTCGCAGCACGGCCAGCTATTTCTGAAGTTCATTTCCGGGAAGTCGGATTCGAGGCGGCAAAAAAACTGGCCGCCACCGAGCATAAGAAAGTCATGGTTGATTTCTACACTGGCTGGTGTGGCTGGTGCAAGGTGCTCGACCGGAATACTTACTCGGATGAACACGTCGGCCAGATTGCCGATGCAAAGTTTGTTTCGATCAAGATCGATGCCGAGCATGGCGAAGGCGTTGCACTCGCGAAGCAGTATAAAGTCAGTGGTTATCCGACGATCATCTTTTTCGCGCCCGATGGCGAAGTGATCGACCGGGTGGTCGGTTATGAGGATGCATCGAGCTTTGCGCGGTCGCTCGAGCAAGCATCCTCCGGTGGATCGAAGGCCGTCATCGATGAAATCGAATCTGGAACACCCGTCACCGATCCAGCAAAGTGGATGATTGCCGCTTCCAAGTACCAGCAACAACACAATCAGGAGAAAGCACTTGCGGCATACGATCGCGTTATTCAATACGATCCTGAAAACAAGTTGCATCTCAAGGAAGAAGCGGTATATCAGGTTGCATTTCTTTCGCCCGGCGAACAACAAGTGCTCGAGCTTGAAAAAGCAGTGACCGAGTATCCCATGCGTAGTGAGGGCACCCAAGCCATAATGATTATCATCGATCACTACCTGAGACAGAAGGATCCTCAACTCTTTCTAAAGGCCGAACGTATGATTGACATGTGGGCCGTCCGACGTCCGGACGATGCGCAGGCATTCAATTACTTCGCGTGGGCCGCGGCTGAGCGCGGTGCCTCGCTGGATAAGGCCGAAAGCTACGCCAAACGAGCAGTCAGTCTTGCCAAAGATAATACCGAACGTGCAAGCTATATGGATACTCAGGCCGAAGTGCTCTATCAGCAGGGCCATAAGGCTGAAGCCTCTGCACTCGAAGATAAAGCACTTGCACTTACCGATCCCGTCAAAGATGGCAGACTTCAAAAGCAACTTCGGATGCAGAAGGACAAGTTTGACGGCAAGATCGTCGACCTCAAGTAAAAATATGAGACGTGATGTATGAAATATGAATTAGATTGTTGTCTTAATCTTATCTTTCATACTTCATCTTTCATATTTTCCCGATGATAATCGCACCTTCCTTACTGAGCGCCGATTTCGCGCGGCTTGAGTCCGCCGTCCGCATGGCGGAGGAGGGTGGAGCAGAGTGGCTGCATGTTGACGTAATGGATGGCCACTTCGTGCCAAACATCACAGTGGGTCCGCTGATCGTCGAAGCGTTGCGCCCCATCACGCGTCTCACGCTCGATTGCCATCTCATGATCGAGAATCCCGATCAGTTTATTCCAGAGTTTGTCAAGGCCGGCGCGGATGTGATCACGGTGCATGTCGAGACGTGTCCGCATTTGAACCGCACGGTTGAACACATCAAATCGCTCGGAGTGAAGGCCGGAGTCGCTTTGAACCCCGCAACACCGCTCGAATTTATCGAAGAGATTTTGCCGGACCTGGATATGGTCCTGCTGATGAGTGTGAACCCCGGCTTTGGCGGACAATCGTTTATCCCGACACTTTATCGTCGCGCCGAAACACTCCGCTCCTGGATTCGGCGCGACTCGCTTCAATGCCTGATCGAAGCCGATGGCGGCATCAAATTGAATAACATTCGCGAAGTCCACCAGGCCGGTGTGGATGTCATCGTCTCCGGCTCCGGCATCTTTGGCGCGGATGACCCGGTGGCGATAATGCGGGATATGCGGGAGCTGTGCCGGACGACGGTGTGACCTAGAACACAAATGCGCAACCGGTCTTCAGGCCTCGCCGGGAAGTGTAGGCGATACCGAAGAGCGCATGGTCCCAGCACTCTAAGCGCACGTCAGGCCCGATATTCCACCAAGACTGGTTGTAGCTTACTGATCCGCCAATAGTGGGCACGGACGGTTCAATTTCCGATGGATGACTTTCCAGAATATCTGCACCTAACCATAAATCGTGCATGACAATAATACCGAGGTCGAACCCATAATAGACTTCACTATTCGTCCTTGCGTACCACGCATCCGGATCGGTTACCACCGGCCCGTAGGACCCATATTGAAGGCCTCCGAATATCATTCCAAATCGTGCGCCTGCCTCCACTCCGACTCCTGACCAAGTCCTGATTGCGACACCGCCAAACGAACTACTGATCCCCACATAGGGACGCAAAGATTGACTCTTCGCCACTGAGGAGGAACCCATGTCATTGAGAATGAGCAGTAAGGAAATCAACCAACAGACTCTCTTCATAGTCAATCGGGCAACGAGAGGAAACTGTGGGTAGTTCTAAGTACTTATTCATGCCGGGAGCCGCAAGCAGGTCGCGTGTGTTCTGCGCTCTCTATGTCAAAAGTCAAGATCACGAAGGGGAAGTTTCAGGGGATTCAGGCGTGCGCGGGCTCGGATGGTGTCATTGCCGCGGCGGCGATGGACCAGCGGGGCTCGCTGATGAAGTCGATCGGTAAAGCGATGGGCCGCGAGGCCACGCCCGCAGATCTGACGGAATTCAAGGTTTCTGTCTCCAAAGTCCTCACGCCGCACGCCACTGCGCTGCTCATGGACCCCGAATATGGCCTGCCCGCCGTCAAAGCGCGCGCCCCGGGCACTGGCGTATTGCTCGCGTACGAAAAGACCGGCTACGATGTAAGCAAGGCTGGCCGCCTTCCAGATTTGCTCGACGAGTGGAGCGTCTATCGGCTTGCCGAAGCCGGAGCGGACGCAATCAAGATCTTGCTCTATTACAATCCGTTTGACACGCCCAAGATTAACACAATTAAGCACGCATTCTTAGAGCGCATTGGCGCCGAGTGCCGCGCCATCGATAAACCGTTTTTCCTCGAGCCGCTTGCCTACGATGACAAGTATGACGAGAAGGGTCTTGAATTTGCCAGACTCAAACCAAAATATGTTGCGGCTTACATGGAGGAGTTTTCCAAAGACCGCTACGGGGTCGATATTCTGAAAGTGGAAGTGCCAGTGAACATGAAGTATGTCTCCGGCACAAGTGCATTTGCGGGTGGCGATGCGGCACAGACTCGGGATGAAGCGAAAAAATTGTTCAAGGATGTCTCCAAGGCCGCAACGAAGCCGTTTATCTATCTCAGCGCCGGTGTGACGGATGAAATCTTTCGCGAGACCATCGCGCTTGCCGGCGAAGCCGGTGCCGATTTCTGTGGAGTGCTGTGTGGCCGTGCTACGTGGCAGGAGGGGATTCCAGCCTATGGCAAAGGCGGTCGAGCAGCTTTAGAGGAATGGCTGAGCGGTCGTGGCGTGCAGAATATCGAAGCGCTAAATACCATCCTACACCAGCACGCGAAGCCGTGGTATCATGTTTATGGCGGCTTGGAGAATATTGACGTCATTTAATTTCGGGACATGGATCACGCATGAGGTCGTAACGGGGACTGATTGTACCCGTAGACGTTACCTTTCACGCTTCTCTGCAACCCTCTATGCCACGACCGCCGAATAGCGACAGATCGACCGGGAAGGACGCAGCTGATGCCGCTCGGTCGGCGCAAAAGCAAGCGGAAGATAAACAGCTTGTCGTTCGCGCTCGTGGCGGAGATCAACTTGCATTTAACGAGCTCATCAAGCGCCATAAGCATGGGGTCGAGCGCTTGATCCGTCCCATGGTCCGCAGCGCGCCAAGCGATGAAGTAGAAGACTTGGTGCAGGAGGCGCTCACCAAGGCCATGCTACACCTGACCTCCTACTCGGAGGAATACGCCTTCTCCACATGGCTCTATCGCATCGCGACCAACCATGCGATCGACTATCTCCGTCGGCGTAAGCTGAACGCGTTCTCGATCAGTGCTCCGCCATCCATGCCCGGTTCGCGACATGAAGATGAGGCGCGCGAATTCGAAATTTCAGATTCCTCCTGGGTGCCGGATGATGTCATGCTGGCTGGCGAGCGAACAGCGCTCATCGAGGAGGCGATCGAACAACTGCCGGAAAACTACAAGCGGATTATTCGGTTGCGGCACAACGAGGATATGGAATACGAGGAAATCGCGCGCGTCCTACATCTCCCGATGGGTACCGTCAAAGTCCACTTGCACAGGGCTCGCGCAGCACTCGCCAAGATGCTCGAAGGGAAGATTTGATTCATGTCCTCGCGTCTCGGCCCTGCGGAGCGCCGCTGGGTGCTCGCAATTTCATCCTTGACATTCTTGCTGCGCGCCGTGATGGGCCTTCGTAGCGAGATCATCTTAATGACGCGGCCTTACATCGAAGATGCCTACTATGCCCTCAATTGCTCCTGGCACATCTCGCAAGGCCATGGATTCAGCGTCGACGGCATCCATCCTACAAACGGCGTTCAACCACTTATCACGCTACTCTATGCTCCATTCTTTTTTTTCACCGGCGACCGGCTGGCTGGTCTCCGCCTAACATATATCCTACAAGGTCTCATCGTCGCGAGCGGTTGTTATTTGCTGGCGGAGTTTGTTTTTATGTTGCGTCGCAGCGATCGCTCGAGGCCTTACGACGCAGCGCCCGTCATCGCCGCCGCAGTTTGGGGCCTCGCAATTTCTTGTTTCAACCAAAATACTAATGGTCTTGAAACCGGCCTGACTATTTCGCTGATCATCGCATGTTTCCTTAATTATGAAATCCTTTCGCGGAGTCGCAGCCTTCTTCGCGCGTTTGGCTTCGGCGTCTTGCTTGGCTTGACCGTGCTCGCGCGGATCGATGCCGCGATCCTGATTGTCATTATCGCGATCTACGATCTCGCTCACAACAAATGGGCTGCTCTGAGGTCCATTCTGGTTTATCTTGGCGTGGCCCTCGTCATCACCGCACCCTGGTGGATTTATAATCTCGCCGTATTCCATAATCTGATGCCGACAAGTGGCCAGCTGGAATCGCTGCATCGGCCCTATGCCGAGAACTTCCGATTCTTCGGCAATGCACTCTTCGATTATCTTACCGTCTTCTACTACCATTTCTATCGTATCTGGCAAGGATGGGTAACAGTAGTCGCGACCTCGACGCTCTTGGCGCTCTGGATACTCACCTTTCGCTTGCCTCGAATGCGAAGCTGGATTCGCCAGCAATATGACTTTCGTCCATTAACTCCGCTCCTGATCTTCAGTGTCTTCCTAATTGTGTACTACACTCTCTTCTTCAGTGCGGCACACTTTCTGGATCGCTACTTGACTCCACTTCGTCTCATTATCGTCATACTCTTCTCAGTTGGCGCAAGTGCGGGCACTGCGATATTCAGGCATCGTGCACTGCGTGCTTGTGCTCTGGCGGGTGCATTCGCCGCAATTCTGTTTTCAGCTCTACATTACTATGGACTCTTCGCTCATGCTGCGATCTTAGAAGACTTCTACTGGACCGGCCGTTGGGCCGCAGTACAGCAGGGATCGTTCGGTATGATGCAGACTGGGCTTACCGGTTTCATTGCGCCGAATGTCATCAACCTTGACGGCAAGGTCAATGCTGATGCTCTCGAAGCGCAAAAAAAAGGGAACATCGCTCAATACATCATCGATACTCGCATACAGTACGTCGCGGACTGGGCCGATTGGGTCAAACCCATTATCCAGACGATACGACAAAGGGGCGTAACTTACGACTCGGTACGAACAATCGGTTCAATCGTTATTTATGCGCGGCGTTGATCGAAATTGGAGACCCATCCTCTGGCTCGCGGCGCTCGGCTTCCTCTCCCGAATAGCGCTCGCGTTTCGTAGCGAGTGGCAAATTGCCTCGCGACCGTATCTCGATGACGCCTACTATCTGTTTAGTTGCGCGCGGCATCTTGCGTTGGGTCATGGCTTCACAGTCGATGGCATCCATCCGACCAATGGCATACAAGCGCTCATTTGCCTACTCTACGCACCAGGATTCTGGATATCGAGCGATCCTTCGGTTGGACTTCGATTGACGTTTCTCGTCGGTGCTCTTGTGCAGGCCGCATCTACGATTGTTCTCGCATTACTGCTAAAGCGGATGCAAAAGTATACAGGCGAAACCTCTTCCTTCATGTTCACAATGTTTGGCAGACGAATTTCCACGCCGATCATTGGTGCGCTCCTCTGGACGATCATCGCCCCACTCGCAGACCAAAACGGCAGCGGCCTCGAAACCGGACTGGTCGCGCTCATTTTGCTGACAACTCTGCTCTACTTTCAGGTTGTCCTCGAACTCGGCTGGAATATATCACGATCATGCTTGATTGGGGCAGCACTTGGCCTGATGGTGCTTGCGCGCGTCGATAGCGCACTTTTTGTCCTTGGCTTTGCCCTTGTCGAGCTGTGGAGAACTCGAATGCGCGCGTTCGGCTTCGTCGCAATTGCAGTAGTTGTTGCCGGGACAATCAGTCTCCCGTGGTGGATATACAGCTTCACGAGATTCGGCAGTTTCATGCCGATCAGCGGAGCAGCCGAATCGATCGGCCGGCCAATCGGGGAGAACCTCCTCCAAACCAGTACAGCTCTTTTTGACATGCTGACAATCTTCTTCAATCATGTCTACTTCGCCTGGCCGCCATGGTTTGAAGTTGCCTCATTCCTGTCGTTGTGCTGTGCCTGGATGCTCCTGCTTCAGCGATTGGACGCTGTCAAGTATTTGAAGGCGCAGTTCGATCTACGTGTTCTCGCGCCGTTAGTGGTCTTTAGCGTACTCCTCCTAATCTTCTATAATTTCTTCTTTAGCGCGCCGCATTTTCTTGTCCGATACTTGCATTCCTTTCGTGTTCTCATTCTTATTCTTGCTGCTGCGCTCACTCCGTTGCTCGCTAGAGCCGTTCGCGAGTGGTCATCTCGCATTGGCAAGTTCGCTGTTGTTGTCTTCATTTTGATGGCAGCTTATTTTAGCATCTATCGTTACGTCAACGAGTACATCGCTCCACCGAAATCGGACTTCTACCGCGTCGGATTGTGGGCACGGCAACATACGGGCCAGGTCGGCATGGACCAATCCGGCACGGCAGGTTTTTACGCCCCGAACGTGATCAATCTCGATGGCAAAGTCAATCGAGATGCCTTGGCTGCAATCGAGGCCGGTGGAATTGGCCAGTACATTGCGCGGGAAAAGATCGAGTATCTCGCTGATTGGAAGCCGCTCGTCGAGCGATTGGTCATGGATGCGAAGAAATATGGAGCCGACTATTCCCTCTTTGATTCGATCGGTTATATTCGCATCTATAAATATGATCCGCGCTGATTAATTCGCAAGGCGGCAGACATCATGGTTCTATTACGAACTCGACCCGTCGATTCATTGCGCGTCCCTCGTCCGTCGCATTGGTTGCCACCGGCTTCGATGATCCATAGGATTTCGCAGTGAGCCTGCTACCCTCTATGCCTTGCTGAACAAGATACTCTCGCACCGCCTCGGCGCGGCTTTTTCCAAGTTGCTGGTTGTGCTGCTCGGATCCCAGACTGTCCGTATGTCCGGCGATCTCCAACTTGTACTCGGGATGAGCCTGGAGCAATTCCTTTACTCGCCCTAATTCCGGAAAGGATGCTGGCAGCAACATTGCTTTGTCCGTTTCAAAGAACACATTCCGAAGTGCGATCGCAGTTCCCGCTTCAATTTTCGAAAGCTTCAAATCCCGATCGAGTGACTCGAACACGTTAAGCGTCCTCAAATCGATATGCTCGCTCGTCGGGAAGTACCCGTCTTTTTCGGCACGAAGCGCGTAATCTTCACCCGCCGGCAGCGAAAGCTGAAAGGCTCCACTCGATGGGTCGCTACGCGCGCTGCCCAACTCTTTCCCATCCGATAGCCGCTCGTAACGCACTCGCGCGAAGAGCGGCTTGCCATGGGCATCGCTGACAATGCCATGGACCAGAGCAACTGCTCGCCCATGCGAAACGCGAGCCCGATACAAGTATGCCGGATCGCTTGTGGATGCCCGCCACGAAAAATATGCGAATTTGCCTTCCGCGTCTTCTGTGTAAAATGTCGTCCGACCGTTTCGATTGATCCCCGTTCCCAGCTCCTCCGGCCGCGACCAATGCTGCCACGAATCATCGAGCCGGAACGACCGATACACATCGACATCCCCGTTCCCACCGAATCGGTCGCTCGAAAAATAGAGCGTCTTGTTATCGCTTGCAAGATACGGTGTCATTTCCGCACTGTGGCTATTGATATCGGCACCAAGCCAAAGCGGCATGCTCCACGTATGTGCTGTCTCGTTATAGAAGCTCACGTAGAGGTCCCGATCGCCAAGCGTCGAATCGCGATCGACGGACATCACCAGTGTCTTCTGGTCCGGACCGAAGCTGTAGTCTGTATAGATGCCTCGTGCATGAAGACCGGGAATATGGATTGCTTCCGGAATCGACCAGCCGCTCGACGTCCGATGCGAAACATACACGCGCTCATCCGGGGGCGAATCACTCTTGAGCTTGCCGATGAGGTAGAGGCTGTTGTTATCTGGCGCGATGCTCGTGACCGCGATGCCATACGAGCTCGCAAGATTCCCGCCCAGGAATTCCGCATCCGAAAAGCCCGTATCACCAAGGACATGACTCATCCAGACGTCGAAGACTACTTCGCTATCCAATCCCATGCGGGTGCGGGTAAAATAGAGGGTTCGCCCATCGGCGGAAATGACCGGCAGGAGTTGGCTCTGTCCCGGCGCATTGATCGAGAGCGGAAGCTTTTCGATCGCGGATTGAGCTTGCGCTGCGGACGTAGCGAGCAAGAAGAAAGCGAGTGCGAGAGTGTTGCGCATCGTGCTTCGAACAGCTAAAACGAGAAATTCGCTCGTTCCTTCGGATAGAAAGGATGGTCGATTTCCGGTCGCCACTTGCCTCCTGAGATAGGTGCCCAAAGTTAAAGTAATACTTTAATTCTCTCTTTTGAATTGTCATTTAATGAATGCCCTATCCACTGCATCAAAATCGCCATGTTGTCAATTGGCAGCGGCGGTGAGATCATAAGTGATCTCACCTTGATTGTCAATGAGCATGGGTGCCTATCACCGCTCGGTTGAATATACGGACGCAAACTCGAGAAGTCAAGAGGCAAGCGACGAATTAATCGTACGGGCACCTGTTTTTTTTTAGAAAAGGCATGGCCGACGTGGCGGGCGGTGTGGCGCATGCTCTAGCTTGCGCGTGCCTCGGAACTTGATAATCTCGCGCAAGCTAAAGCGTGCGCTACAATTCTGTCGCCCCTCAGGGCCTACCCGACAAGGCGGGAGCGTGTCGAAGGGTCGCATGTGCGTTTGGTTGCACGCGAACCCACTTGGGCGAGGCAGACATCAATATCAGTATCGGAGCCATTCTCGGCTGCACAAGATCTCGCAAGTCCTTCCCACAAGAAATCTTCCCGTTGCGTACTATTGCAGTAACGGCCTTTTGATCGCGCCCGATATTTTTGTATTCGAATTTCAAACATGCCCCACACCTAAGATTCCTCTCCCGTTATAGGAGCAGGAAGGTTGAGGGGAATTTCGGATCACAAAACCATTAACGACAATGACTTCTCTGTCTTCCCGCCGTCTTGCACGTTTTCTGGCGACGGCTTCACTCTTTCTTCTCTGGTCCTGCAGGCAGGACTCCCCATCCCCGACCGGGCCGCAAACCATGCTGTTGAATAGCACCTCATCAACACCAGCGCATCCGGCGTTGACGTGGGGCCAGTACATCATGCGAAATGGCAGTATTGTTGGCTCTTCTCTTGTAGTTGCAGATACGGACCTGAGCCATCAGACCGCAATCATTCAGAATTCGTCGACCAATTATGGAATTCAGTACAATCCCGTCTGGTCTCCGACGGGTGGATCGATTGCCTTCGCACGGTACTATCCATACACGTTGGGCAAGCCAGACTCCATCTTCGCGATTGATGTCAGTGTCAATAATAAGGGCGTTCCGGTTGGCAGCAATTTGCGATGCATCGTTCCAGGATGTGGAAGACCGGGACCAGCTTGGTCGTCAACCACATCGATGGGCAAGATTGCATACGTTAGCATGGGTCAACCTGCTGCCTTGTACGTAGTTTCTCAATCTGGTGGGACGCCTGCGTCCATCTATTCCACCAACAGCTCCTCTGTAGGGCTTGGACGCCCGACATGGAATCCCGATGATTCCAAGTTGGCCGTGCCACGAAGCGACGGGAAAGTCCTTATCTTCAGCACCTCCAATTGGACGCTGATTGACAGCGTCGCCGTGTCAGGAAATATTGAATGGTCGCGTTCAGGATTAGACACACTCGCGATCGAGAATATCGGTGGTGGCTATTACCAGCCACTGTACTACTGCGATCCGGTCACGGGAGCAACGCCAGCATTCGGCGGTGTATATGTCACACGTAGCCAGGCAACATGGTCGCCAAACAATAGCGCCCTCATCTATGCAACCAGCAACGGCGCTTCCGTTTGGAAGGTCCATGCCTTCGCGAGCGATACGACCCAGATCGGATCGAGCATGTCGATCAACGGCAACATAAACTGGAAGCGATAAGCGGAGTGTTGCAAAGAAGTGGCACAGCCCGAAACGGCTGTGCCACTGCCTTTTGTTTTACCCCCCACTGAAATTCAGTTGTGATACCCTCCCATGACTCACGACCAAATCGCTGCGCTGCTTAGTAAGGCCGAGGAGCAGATCAGGCGGGGCGAATATGCTAGAGCGGAAGCACTGGCGAATAAGGTGCTATCAACCAATACCAAGCGAGATGAGGATGAGGCACAAGCGCTCTGTGTTCTCGGAATGTGTTGCAAGCGCCTCGGTCGTTGGGACGAATCGCTCACGAATTTTCAGAACGCCCTGGTTCATGCAGAAGCCGCATCGAATTTAGCCTTACAGTCCAGAATTCTTAACGAAGTGGCGCGACGACAGAGTGGCCGCGGAGAACACCAGAGCGCTCTTCAGACGGCTTCTCTTGCCCGAGATCGCGCCGAACAAGCGTGCGATAAACGGTGGCAAGCGGAAGCACTCAACACAATCGGCATCATCCACGGTTTGATCGGCGAGAACTGGCTCGCGCTAGAACATCTTACCCAAGCTATGGCACTCGCGGAGGCAGCCGGGGATAAGAAATCCGTCGCTTCAATTCTCTGCCATATGGGGGTTGTTCAGCGACGTCTTGCGAACTACGAGGCGGCATTAGAACACTATGATCGTGCTCTTCCGCTTGCAGAAGAAGCTCAGGCCACTCAGTATGTTGCTTCGATTCTTCAAAACCTTGGAAATGTCTATGGCTGCCTTGCCGACTACTCCCAGTCGTTGAATTACTACGTTCGAGCACTCGAGATTGAAGAGCAGATTGGGGATAAGGATGGGATCGGAAGCTGTCTTCTCAATATTGGCAGTACCCTATTGATGCTCGGAGACTACCCTCGCGCGCTCGACCACATGACCCGTGCCCTTGCATTCGCCGAAGCATGTGGCCATAAGAGTCTTGCAGCAAACAGCGTCGGAGGTATTGGGGATGCATACCTCCGCTTGTCAGACTATTCTCATGCACTTGAATACTACGTGCGCTTTCATGCGCTTGCTGTGGATCTCAACAATAAGGCGTATATTTCGAGGAGTCTCCTCGACTTCGGAATGCTATACTTCAGGGTTTCCGACCATTCCAATGCCTTAAACTCCTTCGCTCAATCGATGGAGATTGCCGAGGAAATCGGCGATATGAGTGCTGTCGCCGATTGTCTCGGCAGCATCGGCGATATTTACAGCGCAATTGGCGACTATCCTCGCGCCGTGGAATATCTCCGGCGTGCTTTGGATCAGAGCACGGGCCTGGGCACACCACGGGCGGTGGGCGTGTGGAGGCGCAGCATCGCGATCGTCGAGCGCAGAATGGGAAATCTCGAGGCAGCTCACCGTGGGCTGCTGGAGTGTGTTCAATTTAGCAGAGAGATCCTCAAATCGAACGAGGATGTTGCCGCCACACTCCTTGAGTTGGGAGGCGTACTTATTGAACAAGGAAAGGCCAAGGAAGCTCTGCGACCGCTCGCGGAAGCGGTGAAATTGTCCGAGGAACTGGGCGAAAAGCAAACCTCGTCAGAAGCGCACAAGGAGATTGCGAACGTATATTCTATGGTCGGCCAGCTTGCAATTGCCTTCGAGCATCTAACCAAGCATCTTGCACTCAATAAGGAGGTTTTTAGCGAAGAATCTCGGAAGAAGGTCGAACAGTTCAACATGCGCGTGGCCATCGCGGAGAAAGAGAAGGAGAGGGAGATCGAAAAAATGAAACGGGAGCAGACGGAGCGCGAGCTTTCGAACACAATGCTGCAGCTCGTCGCGCAAACGGAGCTTGTTCAAGAGATTCGCACCGATTTGGTCGGCATCATGCGTAAATTCCCCTTGCCCGACGGCGCGGCCAAGGAGTTGCGCAAGCGACTGAAGGTGCTGCCATGCAAGTCGGTGGATTGGGCGAAATTCGACACGCAGTTCAAGGCGGCGCACCCGGAGTTTACGAAGAAGCTCGCCGAGCTGCATCCCACGCTCACGGCGATGGAGTTGCGCGTTTGTTCCCTCTTGCGCATGAACCTTACGTCGGAGGAGATCGCGCGACTGTTCTGTCTCTCCCCTCGCTCGATTGAAAGCCACCGGTTCCGCATCCGCAAACGGATCGGCATCCCGCGAACGACGGATTTGGCTGTTTACCTGGCGAAGGTCTAAGCGGAGTTTATCTCTCCTCATCGGTTCTCCCCTTGCACTATTTTCGCCTACAGAAAGTTAATCTACATTCACTTCAATCGACCTGACGCATGGCCACAGCTCCGAAGCAACGCAACGCTCCGCAATCCAAGCCCACTCGCACAACAACCGATAGGCACATCGGCTCCATGAAGGTGAGCGCGGACGGCGCAGCCCGCACGGCCGGCTCGTTCATTCCGGAGCGGTGGCGCGACGCCGTCGCGATTGTGATGCTTTTCGGCTCGCTGCTGTTTTTCTTCCGCGGCGTGCTGGACTCCACGCATACCTTCAGCGCGGGTGATAATCAGGCGTTCGACGCGCTCCGGCCGTTCCTCGAGCAATCCAAAGCACAGGGCGATAACACTCCGCAGTGGATCCCGAATATTTTTTGCGGGATGCCAAGCTTCGCGTTCGTCATCACACCGGAACGCGCTTACGATCTCACGCACGAGATATTCGATGTTGTCCGCTCGATCCCATCCGCGCTGTTGCCCAACCCGGATGTCATGCCGCATATCTGGCATTACTTCATCTTTGGCGTCGGCATGTATTTGTTGCTCCGGGCGACGCGAAATACTTCGCGTCTTGTCGCCCTCTTTGCGGCCTTCAGCGCCATTTTCTCGACGTGGATCATTACGTATGTAATGATCGGCCACAATACAAAGATCTTCGCCATTATGACGATGCCCTATATTTTCATGGGCATTGAAAAGCTTCGGACTCCAAAGTTGCAGTGGCAGCGGGTGGTCTTGTGGTGCGCCGTGTTGGCCACGTCATTTCATTTTCTCTTCGAGGCGAATCACCCGCAGATGGCGTTCTATATCTTCCTGGCGGTGCTGCTCTACTACGTCGTCTCACTTGTGGTCGAGCTGTTCAGCGCGCATCCGGTCGATTCGAAGCCGAAGCGTATCGGTCCGCTGGTGCGCAGTGGCGTGCTGGCGCTATTGATGGTCGGACTTGCCTTCGCAATGTCGGCCGATCGCTACCTGACTTCGCTCGAATACGAACCGTACTCGATTCGCGGCGCCGCGCCCATCAGCGACCCCAGCAACCCGGAAAACAAAGCCTCTGCGAATCACGCAACGACCGCTTCCGGCGGACTCGATTGGACGTACGCGACCGCCTGGAGCTTCTCGCCTGCCGAGATGATCACGTTCGTCATCCCCGCGTATTATGGCTTTGGCAAAATGCCATACTCTGGCAGTGAGTTGGAGCAAGCGCAAGGCAAGCTGATCGAGACGTATTGGGGACAAATGAACGGCACCGATGCCGCCAACTACACGGGCATCGTCGTCTTCTTTTTTGCCATCATCGGCATCCTGACGCTATGGCGACGGGAGCGGCTCGTGCCGCCGCTTGCGATCATCAGCCTCGTCGCGCTTCTGCTATCGTTCGGTGGCAACTGGTCGATTCTGTTCCGGCCGATGTTCAACTATTTCCCGATGTTCAATAAGTTCAGAGCGCCAATGATGGCACTCGTATTGATGCAGCTTGCATTCCCAATTCTGGCTGCACTCACGTTCGAGGAAATCCTCCGTGTCTGGAAGCTCAAAAATCCTGAAGAGGATGCGCGCCTTCTCGGGCATTTCAAGCGCGCGATGTATATCGCTGGCGCCTTCCTGGTAATTTCCCTGGTTGGTCGAAGCGCCATCACGTCGAATGTCCATGATGGCTTCATGCACAGTCGGACCGCCGGGTATTACGGTCAGGCGGCTTCTGCCATTGCCGATTTCGCAGCATCCACCGCGGCCAACGACGCGCTCATTTGTGCACTCCTCGCGAGTGGCGCATGCGTACTCGTCTTCTTTTTCCTGAAGCGCAAGACGTCCCCGCTGATCTTTGGCGTCGGTATTTTTCTGCTGACAATATTCGATCTCTGGCGTGTCGATACACGACCAATGAATATCGTGACGCGCGAGGATTATCAGTCGGCGTTTACGCCACACGACTACATTGATTATATCAAGCGCGATACTTCGCTGTATCGCGTGACGGATCTGACAGAATCGAATCCCTCGAACGCATTAGTCAGCTATGGCCTGCAAACTGCCGGCGGGTACCATGCCGCGAAGATGCGAGAGATTCAGGATGTCGTGGATGAAACCGGCAACATGCAGGGCAACGGGATTTTCAATCCCTTCATGTGGAATCTGCTGAACACGAAGTATATCATTGCACCTGGTTTGATCTCCGACGATCAAGCGCGCTTCCGGGGGGCATTTCAATCGCGAGAGCAGCCGGTCACGACCGAGCAAGGCAAGCCGCCGCAGCCGATTATCGTCTGGGAGAATCCGCAGGCCTTGCCGCGGGCATTCTTTGCGTATCGCTACGAAGTCAAGCCGAAGCTCGATATCCTTCACGCGATGCACGACGGCTCATTCAATCCGCGCGATGTCCTCTATTTCTTCGATACGCCGAAGGACATGCCGCAACTCTCGACCGCACCAATCGATTCGAGCGAAACGGTCACCTCCATGCAGTACCACAATGAAGACGTAAGCTTCCGGACCCACACGAACGGCAACCGGCTACTCTTCATGTCGGATGCCTGGTATCCCGATTGGAGTGCAACGATCGATGGCAAACCAACCCCAATCTGGCGTGCCAACTATGCCTTCCGCGCGATCGCCGTGCCGGCGGGTCAGCACGATGTGAAGTTTACTTATTACGATCCGCAATATGCGACCGGCAGTTCGGTCTCGCTGTTTACGAACGTGATTGGGCTATTGGGCTTCATCGTCGGTTCCGGTAGTCTCTACTACATGCGGAAGCGGAAGAAACCCGAAGTCGAGGTCGTGCCGCCTGAAGCCTAATGTTGAATGATGAATGTAGACTGATGAATGGCTCCATACTTGTTTCATCATTCTACATTCATCATTTTTCAGTTGATGCGAATCCATCTTGTCGTCTCCGGTCGCGTTCAGGGCGTTGGCTTCCGCTATTTTTGTGCGCGGGAAGCAGAGCGGCAAGGTATCACCGGCTTTGCCCGCAACACGAATGACGGATCGGTCGAGATCGAAGCGCAAGGCGATGAAGCCTCGCTTGTACAGTTCGTGCAAGCGGTTACTCGCGGACCGCGAGCGGCGCAAGTGACTAACGTTGTCCGCGAAGAGCGCGAAACACAGCCCGGCGAGATAGATTTTTCCGTGGGATAGATCGCGGGCTTGCCGGGACTGATTCATAAGCTCAACTTGATTTGCATTTTGTAATGGAAAATGCAAAGCGAAATTACCTCAACCCACAAAGAACGCCGGAATCGCCATTTTTTCCTTCCCAGACCAGTTGGCAGTGGAATTGTATTAAGATCAAGCACAGAGTAACTCACTCTTTAAACGAGTCTTTTCAGCGGATGATGAAATCATCCGTCTCATCTTGACCTCCTACAGTCACATAAAGAACAGGGCGAGAGAACAGAAAGGCGAGTACTATTTATAGTATTCGCCTTTCAATTTTAAACGGCCTTTACTGGGATCTCGGTTCTATTTCAGCTCTGCCGCCACTGCTGCTGCCGCCGACTGCGGAATGGGCGCGTAGTACAACGCCTTGCAATCTGCCTGGCCTTTGGTCGTGGACCACGCGATAAACTTCTTGACGGCATCGGCCTTCGGGCTATCCTTGTATGTGATAATCCACGAAAAGCCGGTGATCGGGTAGCCTTGCGCGGCTGAGGTATTTGTGATCATTGCCGTCATGTTATCCGGCATCGGAAATGCCTCGGCTGCGGCCGCTGCGGCGTCTGCACTGGGTACGATGAAGTTACCGGCCGAATTCTGGACGCTCGCATACGGAATCTTGTTCTGCTCCGCGTAGGCAAGCTCGATGTAGCCGATCGAATTCGCATGCTGCTGAAGAATTTGTGCGACACCAGCATTGCCCTTGCCGCCGAGCGTGCCTTCCGGCCACGTGACCGTCTTCCCGGATCCAATCTTCGTCTTCCACTCGGGACTGATCTTCGCGAGATAATCGGTGAAGATCGCCGTAGTGCCCGAGCCATCGCTCCGGTGCGCCGTGAAGATTTTCTCGTGTGGCAGTTTCATGCCGGGATTGACACTCGCGATCGACTTGTCGTCCCAGTATTGGGTCTTGCCAAGGAAAATATCCGCAATGGCCTGTGGCGTAAGCTTGAGTCCGCTGGTAATGCCGGCAACATTGTACGACACACAGACCGCACCGATTACGGCGGGCACATGAATGACCGGCGCTTTGGCACGCGCAAGTTCGTCCGCATTCATCGGCGCGTCCGAACCTGCAAAATCGACGGTGTGATCGATTAGATTGTTGATGCCGGCGCCCGAGCCGACGCTCTGATAATTGATCGAGACGCCGCCATCCTTCGGGTACTCCTCGGCCCAATGGGTCATGATCGGATTGATAAACGTGGAACCCGCGCCAGTCAGGCCGGTCGTCGCGGTCGCGGTGGAATCGGGGTTGTTCGATTTGCCGCCGCCACAACTGGTGAGCAGGCCGCTTGCGAGCGAGACTGCCGCGATCGCAATAGTAAGAAATGCTGAAACTCGTCTAAGCATGATGGTCAGTATGAATGATTAGTAAACTTTTATGATGAAGGTGAGGGATACGGAATCGAATCCGCTATCCCTCAGCCTTCATGCATTCTGATGAGGTTGGTGCTTAGTACTTATAGGAAAATGTGAGGCGGGCAACTGTGATGCCTGCGAAGTCCTTAGCGGCCGAACTCTTGTCCTTGAACGTGTTCATCCAGATATTCGGCATCACGTGGACATTTTGCGCATCGACATCCGGAATCCAATCGAGACCGGCGACGATGAAGTTTTCTTTCGGTCCCAGATAGTTATCGCTGCTGGCCTTCGAATCGGGATCGAACATGTCGTAGCGAGCAAAGAGGTTGAGTTGCTTGGGGATGATGGCGCCACGTGCAAAGATGGAAAGTCCGGTCTGAACTGCGTCCGTACCGGCCACGGAAAGGCTCTGGCCCGCAAGGGTGTGCATCGCATAGACGATGCCGACGGTCACCTGGCTGGATGTGTACGCCGCCGCGAACTTGATGAGCGAATTCGACTGGTCAACATTCGTCGCGGAGTCCGTATTCGTCTTGTTGTATAGCTTCTTTTGGGTGGCCTTGTCCATGTAATCGCCGGCGATATCGATGACGATATGCTGATCCAGGAACTTCGCATTGACCTCACCGGTGAAGTCTTTGTACTTATCGGTTTCGTCTTTGGCACCGACGCCGTTCGAGATCATAGCAGAATAGCCGAAGTTCTTATCCTTATCGATATTGCCGACGAGCTGAATCCCAAGATCGTTCGAACCGGCCTCGCTCATGCCGCGCATATCGAGGAGTGACTTCTCGATCGGACGGTAGCCCATGAGGCCCTCATCGACCGAAAACACATTCGTTGCCTGCTGGCCGACGATCACGGTGCCCATCGGGATGGCGTTCGCAAATGCGATGCTGGCTTCCTTCACATACATGCCACGCTTGTTATCTCCAAGAACGTCACCGCCGGTCGCGCCGCTTTCGTGCTCGAGCAAGAATTTGCCCGTGACTGTCTTAGTGAACATATAATTATAACCGAGTTGTACACGGCGAACATCGAATGCCTGGAAAAACTTCGTGTTCGCATTCACGGAAGCGGAGCCGGAATTCTTGGCGGGTTCATAATAACCCTTACCACCAAAGCCGACCGTGTCTGCCGACATCATGTAATAGTAATCGGCGAAGAGTTGTCCGACGAGCTGGCCATGTGGCTTGAACGTCGAATCAGCATTCTGCGCGAAGGCGGAATGCGCCAGACACACAGCGAGAATTGCGAAAGCAAAGGAAGTAGTAAGTTTCTTCATTTGAATGGTTAAGTGATTTCTTGGGGGGCAATCCATTGTCCCGTCCGGGAAGGCGAACTCTCGTCGGAGCAGCAGATTCTGAAGCTGTTTGCGTGAGATAATGATTGCGTTACTGAATCGTATTTTCATCACGTCCACAAAAATACCTGTTTGGCATTATGTGATTGTTAACGAAGGCTTATGAAACAGATAATCCCGGTGAAGCTGGATTCATGGCCTCATTATTCCATCGTGTGCCCGCGCAACGCCCATCGTGCGGCCAACGATAAGATGAGAATGATCGCCAGCAGTATAATTGCTCCGGCCAGTGCGAGATGGTGAAGATTCTCGTATGGTGACGTTGCATAATTGAAAATATTGAGTGGCAGCGCGTCGATGGGCCGGTCCAACCGCATGTTGAAATCGAGATTGCCGAATGCGGTGAAGAGCAGCGGGGCCGTCTCCCCGGCAATACGCGCCAGCGCCAGCAACACGCCCGTAACAATGCCACCTCGTGCCGCGGGGAGAATCACACTCCAGGTCGTCCGCCAGCGGCTCGCACCCAGCGCCAGGGAGGCATCGCGCAACGTCGTCGGGACCAGGCGCAGAATTTCCTCCGTTGTTCGCATGACCGTCGGGATCATGAGAAACCCAAGCGCGACACCACCTGCAAACGCGGAGAACGCATGTCCCGGCGAGATCTGAGCGACTGGAAGCACCACGATAAGATAGGCGAAGAGTCCCATGACGATACTCGGAATCGAGTTCAACACGTCCGTAAAGAATCTGAGTATTCGCGAGAAACGCGTGTTCGTTTCGAGTTGATACACACCACCTAAGATACCGATGGGAAGTCCAATGACAGAACCGATGCTCATGAGGATCAGCGTCCCAACAATTGCATTGCGCAATCCGCCACCGGGCTGGCCCATCGGGACTGGACCCTCGGTAAAGACACTCAGGCTCATTGAGCCGACACCATTGATCACAATATAGACCAGCACACTGAGCAGTGCCACACAGGCGATGATCGCGGCGGCTATCGAAATGCCCGCCATGGCCGCGCTCAGGCTTCGGCGAAACCGCGAGCGCCCGGTCGGACGAAACAGTGAAGCAGTCTCGGTCATACTTTCCCTCCGGTCGCGTTCAGGTCTTTCGCCGTGTAATAGATCAGGAGTTTCGCACCGGCATTGACAACGAGCGTAATGAGGAAAAGGCACAACCCGATCTCAATCAATGCCGAACGATACAGACCCGACGCCTCCGCCAGCTCATTCGCGATCACACTTGAGAGCGTATAGCCCGAACTGAAGAGCGATGTCTTGAAGACCGGCGCGTTACCAATGACCATCGTGACCGCCATCGTCTCACCAAGCGCACGGCCAAATCCGAGCATCACGGCGCCGATGATCCCGGCGCGCGCGTATGGCAGCACCACGCCTTTGATCGTCTCCCACCGGGTTGCGCCAAGTGCATACGAGCCTTCGCGAACGCTGCGCGGAATGGCCCGTAAGAGATCGCGCGAAACTGCTGTGATGTATGGCAGAATCATGATCGCGAGTATTAACGATGCGGCCAACATATCGTATCCATTCGCGGTATCGCCAAAAATCGGCAATGCTGAAAGGGGGCTCTTCGCGATCGGGGACTCGATGTACTTTACGAGCCAGGGTTGGAGAATCAGCACGCCCCAGAGTCCATAGACCACGCTGGGAATTGCGGCGAGTAACTCGACCATAAACGAGACCGGCCGCTCAACCCAGCGCATCCTGCGCGATGCTGGCGCGATCTCGGAGAGGAAGATTGCCGTAAAAATGCTGATCGGAAGCGCGATCACCAACGCCCAGAACGAAGAATACAGCGTACCGAGGATAAACGGCAACGCACCAAAGTGCTGACCGTTTGGGTCCCACTTGCTGTCCGTTAAAAAGTGAAGACCGAAGGCGCCAATCGATTGGCGCGAACCGAGGACTAACTCGAGCAGCAGCCCGATGATTATGAGCAGCACGCTGATCGCGGCCACGGTGAGCACGCCTCGATAGACGCGGTCACCAATCTGCGAATTCCGGCCAATGGCGGCACCAAGTCCCAGGCGAATTGCGCTCGGAGGTTTCACGACACTTAGACTGCTCTCTTGCATTGCCATCGATCGGATGGCCACAACTACCCGGTACCAGCGCCCGTTTCGAAAACTCCGTTATCAAATCATTATCATTTCGGAAGGCCTTTTCAGTGCAATCGTGATATGGGGATCATTTGCGTTCCAGAGTGGCTTGAAATACACAAGAAATACGTTGCGGCCGGCATTTGCAGATCCTTGGCGACAATTTCATGATCGCCGGCGGCGAGCCAACCATCGAACAATTGCCGGATCGGATCTGAAGCGGAGGTCAGACAAACGACCCGACCTCCGCTCCGATCTCATGCATCCACTAAGGCTTATTGGATCGAATCAATTAACTTGATTTCCTTCTTGACCATGCTTTCCGGAATGGCCGCATAGTAGAGACTATTGGTGTACGCCTGGCCCTTGGTCAAGGTCCACTTCAGAAACTTCTTGAGTTCCGCCGGCTGGTGCGAAGTCTTATAGACGATGAGCCAGCTAATACCGGTGATCGGGTAGCCTGCGCTTGCATCCGTGATCATCGTGCACAGATCCTCCGGAATCTTAGAGGCTGCTGCAGCCTGGTTAGCTGTGCCAACCGTCGGATAGATCCACTGGCCGTTGCGGCCCATGATCCGCGCATACGGAATCTTGTTCTCGACTGCATACGCGAGTTCGACGTATCCGATCGAATTCGCATGTTGCTTCAGGATCGCAGCCACGCCGGCGTTACCCTTGCCGCCGAGGCTCGCTTCCGGCCAGGTTACGGTCTTGCCTTCGCCAATCTTGGATTTCCATTCCGGGCTGACCTTCGAAAGGTAGCTCGTGAAGATGGCGTTCGTACCCGATCCATCCGAACGGTGGACTGCGAAGATCGCCTCATGCGGGAGTCTCAGCCCATGATTGTTCTTCGTGAGTCGCGGATCGTCCCAGTATTTAATCTTACCTATGAAGATATCGGCAATATCATCGCCGGTGAGAGCCAGTCCGCTCTGCACGCCTTCGACATTGTACGAAACGCAGACGGCGCCGATCACAGCCGGCAAATGAATGACCGGCCCTTTTGCGCGGCCCTTCTCGTCCGCATTCATCGGAGCATCGCTGCCGGCAAAGTCGATCGTGCCGTCAATCAGGTTGTTGATACCAGCGCCGGAACCGACCGATTGGTAGTTCACACTCGTTCCAGTCGTCTTCTTGTATTCATCGACCCACTTGGTCATTGCGGGATAGATGAAGGACGAGCCAGCACCGTTGAGCGCCTGTGCCCGAAGCGCAACCGTTTGACTGCTTAGAATGATTATTCCAATCGCGAGCAAAGCGGCACGCGACAAAATCTTTGAGATCATAGGGGTATGGTTATCGTGATTTGGGGAAGCTGCCTAAAAAAGCGAACTTCGGCGGAGCCGTGAATTAACAGATCAGCGAACGCACCTTATAGTTCGCGGGTGTGATAGGTGCAAGAGGGGCTCTGCGGTTTCTCAAACGCAGTTATCATACAGTTATCACTTGAGCACCGCAATATTACTTCACGATCTCTGCCTTATTTGGCACATTCCATTGGTATAACAGTCCGCGTTGAATCACTCTGCATCACGAGAAAATAGCTGCCCGGCGGTATCGAGCGGGTCCACTCTACTGTCCGCTCGCCGGACGGACACCAGCCATCATACAATGACGCGACGCGTTCACCCATCTGATTATATAGTGCGAGACTCAGAACACGACTTGCAGACATCGTGAGATGAACCCGTATGTTCGAGGCAAATGGATTTGGATAGGCTGACACACTGAGACCATTCGAACCAGACTTCGAAACAGATCGCGGCGGCCCGGAAAGCATAAAGATATAGCCGTGCATCGATCCCGCAAGGATATCGCCGTATGGCGTAGCAACCAGCGAGTAAATCGAGGGATCGGTGCCTGGTCCAATCTGGTCCCATTGTATGCCATTAGACGATTTGAAAACACCGAGTCCTTGCCCATAGCCGGTGGAGGCGGCATAGAGGGCTTGACCATCCGTCGCCATGCCACGATAGATAAGTCCGATGCCGGTGGGCTGAGCGAACCGCCACGACGAACTACCGGCGTATGTCTCATAGATGATGTTTTGATCCGATCCGGCATACACGCCGTTGCTCGAATCCGACATCAAGCCATAGATCTTACCGTACGGCGTTGAGAATGGGGTCCAAGTGTCGCCAAGATCGGTCGAGAACAAAATGTAGCCCGTCGTTCCGGCATAGAGCATTCCACTTGGAGTCACCATGAGCGACCATGTGGTCGAGTCTGGCATCTGAGCGCTACGTGAATTCCAGCTCTGGCCATCGTCTGTGGAAAGAAAAACACCTTGCACCGAATCGCCAGCGAACACATTGCCGTGGCGATCGACGGCAAGCGAGAGAATTTTCTTTGCGCTGAAAAGTCCCGTGCTCGAGCTAGCCCAGTGCGCGCCGTGATCGCTCGACCGAAACACTCCGCCCCCATTCGTGCCAGCCAGCACGGCGCCCGATTGCGTCACTGCGAGCGAATACACCGCGAGCGTCGAGAGACCGATGGTGTCGTGATCCCACGTCGTGCCACCGTTGCCCGAAACAAACACGCCGCTGTCCGTGCCGGCATAAATGTGCCCTGCATCCGCCGCAAGCGCCCGGACCGACCCACCACGCGGGCCGAACACCTGCTGCCAGACTTGCGCCTGAACAGTTGGAGTAAGGAAGAGGAGTAGAATGAATAAAAGAAGCGGTCTCATAGGATTAATATGTTTCTTGAGGGTGCCAAAGCGCGAAGGCTTTCCTCGGGCTCGCCGCTGGAAGTGCTCACCTGCAACAAGCGCTCACCGCAGCACGCTCACCGCTGCAAAAGTACAACATTTGGAATGGTCATTGTCAGAAAATTTTGCCCAGGAAATTATCCCATCCGTATGCGCTGTTTGTGCCACCAGCGCGAGAGCGCTGGACTAATCGTTTTCGCCTGACTTTCCATGCCTAAGCATCCTGTCGTCCGCAATGTCATCCAACCTCTCGCAAGCTTGCAGAGCAGGGTTGATCCGAATCGTACGCACTCAGTAAGCGCTGAGAAAACTCCGAATATGGAATTCTGGACCCGCGTGGCCCGGACGGTACTTCGGTCACGCGCGATCGACCGCATCGAAGAGCAGGAGATGACCCCGAAGGGGCTCGTCACCTACCAGTTTTCGGCTCGCGGTCATGATCTGGCGCAGGCGATTCTCTCCGAGCACATTACGCACCCGCATGACGGCGCAACCGTCTATTATCGTTCGCGGCCGTTCGTGCTGGGACAAGGGCTCACAGCTGAAGAAGCGTTTCGCGGCTCGCTCGCACGTTCGGGTGGGATGACCGATGGCCGCGACATTGGCGTCGTGCATCTGCTCCGCGCGCGCGAGCGCTGCACGGTGCTGCCGGCCTCCGGCGATGTCGGCGCGCAATACTCGCCCGGCGCGGGATGGGCGCAATCGATTTTCTACTATGCGAAGACGTTAAGAGACGTGAGCTACGACCGCGCAATGACCGTCTCGCTCGGCGGCGATGGCTCGACCGCAACGAACGGCTTTTGGGCGGCACTGAACATTGCGACCACACTCGGATTGCCGATGCTCTTCTTCATCGAGGATAACGGCTATGGCATTTCAGTCACGAGCGATTACCAGACGCCCGGGCGCAACATCGCGCGCAATCTTGCCGCGTTTTCAAACTTGCAGCTTTTCGAGTGCCGTGGATATGAGCCCGAAGAAGCTGAGAAGCACATTCGCGAGGCCGTCGACTATGTTCGCGCCTGGCAGGGACCTGCGCTGATTCGCGTTGAAGTACCGCGGCTTTCGGGGCATTCATTCGTTGATACGCAGAGCTATAAATCGCAGGAGCTTCGCGCCATCGAAGAATCGCACGACCCATTACCGAAGCTCGAATCGTTCTATTCGAAGTTGCACTCCAAGAGCGCATGGGATAAACTCGTGCAGGAAGTCGAGCATGAAGTCCGCGCTGCCGCCGATCGCGCGTTGGCCGCACCCGCGCCGGATGCGGCGATTGTGGGACGTCATGTGTTTTCGCACGAGCCGCAAAACACTGATGAGACCAAAGTTGCTGGTCCAAGAATGAATTTGCAGGACGCCGTTCGCAAGGTCCTGGAGGTGGAGCTTGAGAAGAATCCGAAGCTGCTGATTTTTGGCGAAGATGTCGGCGCGAAGGGCGGCGTGCATGGTGCAACGGTCGATTTGCAGATCCGCTATGGCACGGACCGCGTCTTCGATACATCGCTTAACGAAGAAGGCATTATTGGCCGCTCGGTCGGAATGGCCATTGCGGGTCTCAAGCCAGTGCCGGAAATTCAATTTCGCAAGTATGCCGATCCTGCCACCGAACAGATCAACGATTGCGGCACCATGCGCTGGCGGACGCTCTCGAAATTTTCCGCACCGATGGTCGTGCGCATCCCCGTTGGGTTTGGCAAGAAGACCGGCGATCCGTGGCATTCGGTCTCCGGTGAGGCATTCTTCGCGCACACCATCGGCTGGCGCATTGCATATCCCTCGAACACAGAAGACGCGGTTGGACTACTTCGCTCGGCATTGCGAGGCGATGACCCAACGTTCTTCTTCGAGCACCGTGCGCTGCTGGATACCTCCCACGCACGGACGAACTACCCCGGCGATGATTTCGTCCTTCCTTTTGGCAAGGCGCGCATTCACAACGAGGGCCACGCCGCTACGATCGTGACATGGGGCGCGATGGTCGATCGTGCCGCGCACGCGGCCGAAGGACTCGATGTCGAAATACTCGATCTTCGCACAATCGTCCCGTGGGATAAAGATGCTGTACTCGCATCGGTCCGTAAAACGAATCGCGTACTGGTGCTCCATGAAGATAACTGGACCTGTGGCTTTGGCGCCGAGATTGCAAGCTTTATTTCGCAAGAGGCCTTCCGGCATCTCGACGCGCCGATCGAACGGCTTGCCACGCCGGACCATCCGGTGCCATACAACACGACGCTGATGGAAGCTTCTGTTCCACAAGCCTCGCATATTCGCGCTGCACTCGAACGACTGCTGGCGTTCTGAGCATACCATCAGCGTCCCATGACTCCCAACGATCCTCCGCCATTCAGTCCGATTCGCTCCTTCTGGGATGGACTCAGTCTCATCGAAAAGCTCGCCACCTCGTCACTTCTGGTGATGGCGATCATGCAGACTGTTGTGATGTTGTTTGCCGCTCCGGCTGGTGATGCTTCGAACCACATATTCCGTATTCAGGAGTGGCACCGGATGTGGCAACAAGGAATCCTCTATCCTCGTTGGCTGTCTTCGGCTCTCCATGGTTTTGGGTCGCCGGCATTCTACTTTTATCCACCACTCGTTTATGTCATCGCAAGTCTTGTATACGCGGTGCTTCCTTCATTTTCTGCGGATGCAGTTTTTCGCGTCGTAACGGTCCTCGCGACGCTATGCTCAATGGGCTCATTCTTGTTCTATCTGCGATCACGGAAGATCAGTGGATGGAGAAGCTGGATCGCGGCTCTGCTATATGGATTTGCACCCTATCGGTATCTCGACACACAGGTTCGCGGGGCCATAGCGGAACACACCGCCTTTATTTTTCTTCCGCTTATTTTGTTCGGAGTTGATCGACTTCTTATCGATGCCAAGAAAGACCGCTGGAGCATCCTTACTATTGCGCTGGGGTGTTTCGGACTTCTGATTACCAACATTCCTGCGAGCACCGTCGGTCTGGTTGGGCTTGCAGTCTATGCCGTCGCTCAATACCGGCGAGAGCGTCGCTCGCTAATCTGGATTGTCTTTGGGGCGGCGGGATTAGGCATTTGCCTTGCTGCATTCTCACTGCTTCCGGCCCTTCTGTTCGGGGGTGCGATTCGACACGAGTTGTTTCAACAGGTCTCGTACCGCTTCGGGCAGTCGAATACTCCACTGCTTGACATTTTCTCTCTAAAGAACATTACTATCAATCTGTTCGGAGTGGTTACGATCGTCGGGGCATTGCTGATGTTGCCTGCGCTGCTTGTTGCGCGTTCGAGTGGGTCTGCTGCAGACCAAGCGACGAATCGCGCGTGGCGGTGGACAATCTATGCTGTACTGTTCGTGCAAAGTCCCTATCTCAGTGGTCTCATGTTCGAGTATTTTCCTCCGGCGGTACTCGTGCAATTCCCATGGCGATTCGATATGTTGTTGCTGCCTGTCGTGAGCATTTTGCTGGCCAGGGATCTTCAATACCATGCCTCTCGATCGGCTTCTCTGATTACGCTCGCCTGGGTGTGCATGCTCTTTCTGGTTATGGGGACTCGTGCTGCAGGACTCTCAATCAACCACCATAATCCAGCTGCATCTGACAGCACTTGGGAATATATGGTCCCAAAGTGGGCATTACCGCAAGACACAACAACGGATAAAGAGCTAGCACCTTTTCGGACGCTACCCGAAGTCTCTGTCGTCGGTCTCAACTCGCATGAATCCGTTCAGTTGTTGGGAACGGCAGCCTATGCGGATTCCCTTGTATTGAACTTCCAGCAGCAGCATGAGGTGAGCTTTCATCGCAATTATTGGCCCCAATGGCAAGTGAGTTCAGACGGTGAATCCATCAGAACATCGTATGATACCATAGGACGGCTCACGATTACCATCGGTCCAGGCCGCCACCGCGTAACGCTCCAACTCACAACGTCCTCTGCTGAACAGGCCGGCTGGCTGACCAGCGGCGCGGCGCTTTGTGCCATCTTTTGGGTAGGATTTCGAAGAAAGGGAACACTCGGTTGAATCGCGCGCTTCCGCCCGCCTCCCTAAGTAAACTTGATCGGATCGCCATCGCCGCACTCATCCTCGTGGCCGTGGCACAAATCGGCGCGTTCATTGCCATGCCGTTCGATGGCTACGACAGCCCATCGCATCTGTTTTGGGTGAGCGAGTGGCGGCACCTGTGGCAGGCGGGTATGCTCTATCCAAGGTGGCTTCCAAACTCATACCATGGTTTCGGCGCGCCATCCTTCTATCTCTATCCGCCGCTTGCGTACATGATCTCGAGCGCGGTGGGGTTGCTCCTGCCTGCCGTGGGCGCGATGACACTCATCAAGATTGTGACACTGCTTACACTCGCGCTTTCAGGTCTCGCGATGTATCTCTATCTGCGATGGCGGAATGCGAACGCACCGCAGTCGATGCTCTTCCTCGCATCAGTCATATTTGCATTCGCACCATATCGTTTCTTCAATATGACGGTGCGAGCCGCATTCTCCGAGCATGTCGCGTTCATGTTTGTGCCACTTGCGTTTTGGGGATTGGATATGATCCTCCGGGAGCGAAAAGCAACGCGGCGATTTAGTCCGATTGGCTTCCTGCTGCTGAGCGTATCAATTGCTCTCTTGTTCATCACTAATCTTCCGACTGCCGCTTGCGTGCTGCTCATGCTTGGAACGTACTTAGTAGTAGATCGGGAAGGTCAATTGTTCAAGACGGGTTTGTTAACGAGTGCGGCAACGGTCGGTTTACTTCTCGCGGCTTTCTATCTGTGGCCGGTCGCAACGTATTATCACAGTGCGCAGCTTGCCCGGCTCTGGATGCCATTTCCGTTTATGCAGAGCACGCCGATTCTTGGCATCTTCACTTCGCAGGCAGTAATGATCAATGCCTACGGACTTCTGATGCTACTCGGCGGATTGGGACTGCTCGTTACCGTGCGGTCACGAAGCAACGCATTCAGGAGCGACGACCGCTTCTCGTCATGGTTTTGGTTGCTGGCTGGCGTCGTTGTGCTGCAGATACCGCCGTTTTCGATTTACCCCTTTCTTCACGTCTTTCCGTTTACCATCATCCAGCTTCCGGCACGGTTAAATAGCGTGCTGTTGGTTCTCATGGCGGTGGTTTGGGCCGATCATCTCAGCCGCCGAGAACATTGGCGCACAACGTCATACGTCGTTTTGTTGTGGTCGCTGTGCATGGTCCCACTGATCATCGTTCAGCTTTCGGGCATCCATCTTCGAGCGCGCGAAATTCGCTTGCCCGACGATCCGCCTGAGTATGCCACACGCTGGTCGCCGCCATATGACTCGCTTGCCAAAGCTCGAATGGCTCAGGATACTGGCTGGACTGTAAAAGGCGCGACAATTTTGAACGCGACACATGTTGCCTATCATGATACCATTGTCTATGATTCGCCCAATGACGTGACATTGACACTGCATCGGGCGTATTGGCCACTGTGGCAAGCGAATATTGAAGGCAGCAGTATGCTAACAAGCCCCGACTCACTCGGACGCTTGACACTCAAAGCTCCTGCTGGTCATCACACAGTCACAACACAGCTTACGGAGTCTTCATCGGAGACTTTAGGACGCTGGATCAGTCTTGGGGCCTTCGTAGCCCTATGTGTCTTCTTGCTCGGGACACGAAGACACACGAAGACCAACTAGGACGACCTGGAGATCGCCCTTACCCGTTTGGCTTGCCGATCACCTCTCGAGCTATTACAATCTTCTGAATGTACGACGTCCCCTCGTAAATCTGAAGTCCTTTGATGTCACGGTAATATCGCTCGACCGGATACTCGTTCGAATAGCCGCGTGCACCGTGGAGTAGCACTGCGTCCGATGCAGCTTTAGCCGCAGCTTCCGTTGCGAAGTACTTCGCGATGGATGTTTCGAGCTTTGTGGGCTGACCCTGATCTTTCAACCACGCGGCGCGATAGACGAGCAACCGTGACGCATCGAGCGACGCCTTCATCTCTGCGATCGTGGACTGCACCATCTCGAAATCGCCAATGCGCTGACCGAACTGCTTGCGCGACCGGACAAACGCCAGCGACGCATCGAGGCACGCCTGATGCACGCCCAGAGCACCGGCCGCCACACCGAGCCGACCGTGGTCCAGCGCCGACATCGCCACTTTGAAGCCCATCCCTTCACCGCCGAGCAGAAGTTCAGTGGTCACTGATGTATCGTGGAACACAAGTGTGGCGTGGTCGCTCGCTCGGTGGCCCAACTCCTCGCCAGGCATTCGCAATCGTTCGACTTCCGGAGTGTTGAGGCGGACAAGAAACGCCGTTACCTGTTCGTGTGGCTTCTTGCTATGAAGCGTATCGAGCCGAGCAAACACAACTGCAATTCGCGCGATGTTGCCGTTCGTGATCCAAATCTTCTCGCCGTTCAGGGCGTAGCCCAGGGCGTTCTTTTTCGCGATTGTTTGGATGCTCGCAGCATCGCTGCCAGCCTCGGGTTCTGTCAGCGCATAGCATCCAATCGCCTCGCCCTTTGCCATCGCGGGCAAGTATCGTTGCTTTTGCTCGTCGGTGCCCCATTGATGGATGCATTGCATGACGAGCGACGAATGCACCGTCATAAACCCGCGTACGCTGGAGCAAGCACGACCAAGCTCCTCATAGACGAGCGCGAGCGAGACGTTATCCATCTCACTGCCGCCGAGCGATTTGGGAAGTGTTGATCCCAATAGTCCGAGCGATGCCATCTCGCCAACGAGCGTGAGCGGCATTTCGCCAGACTCATCCATTTCGCGCGCGATGGGCGCGACGCGCTGCTGCGCGAACTCGCGCGCGACAGACTGCCAGTGGATCTGATGATCGTTAAGGTTGAAATCCATTATTTTATTTGCACCGCATCCCAGGTTCCGAGATAATGTCGATCAATCCACTACTCACTTACCACCGCAATTCCCTCGATCTCGATGAGTGCACCATCCTCGAACAAATTCGATACTTCGACGAGCGACATCGCCGGAAAGTACCGGCCAAAATACGTGCGATAGACGCCTCCAATCTCTTTGAGATGTTTCTGGTAATCTTGCTTATCCTTCACAAAGATGAGTAACTTGACAATGTCCGTCATTTCCGCCTGCGCGGCATGCAGCGTCTCGCGAAGATTCGCAAGCGCCCGCTCGAACTGCCCAACAAGATTGCCTTCATGGACAAGCTTTCCGTTCGAATCGAATGCGACCTGTCCGGCCAAGTAGACCGTGCGGCCGCCCTGGCTCTCGATTCCATGCGAATAACCTGAAGGTATGACCAGGGATGGTGGATTGATGATGCGTTTCACGATTGAAATGCGTTTTGTGCCACGCTGGGTGGTACCGATGATTGCTGCGAGAGCACCAGCGTGCCAGCGACCATATCATGCAAGGTCTGCTTCTTCTGTGTAAAGGCCGCCATGATGTAACCGATGCCACAGGTCATCGAGGATAGAAATCTCGCGAAGAACCGGGCGTTCGCGCGGCCGAAGGTGATCCGCTTGCCTTCCAGATCGGTCACGCGCTGGCTGAGTGCCAGCTTGCCGATTGTCCCCTGATACTTTGAACTCTCCATGAGTGTGCAGTAGAGCCATCCACCGAATACGAAGACAACGTAAAGAAGCATAATGCTCGCGAACGCCGCGGGCGCATTACCTTGCCGCGAAGCGGATAGTCCGCCGCTCGAGATCAGAATGAGAAGGAATAGAATTCCGGCCACGCCGGCGCCGACGATCCCGTCCAGGATCGATGCGGCAACGCGTCGCCAAAATCCGGCATAGGCCACAAATGGCGCGGCTGCGGGTGTCGTCGCGGCCTGCGGTTCCGGCGGGGGTGTCATTGTGTATTCCATAGTATTGTATGGTTAGTGTCCCTCAAACTTCGGCTTGCGCTTCTCGGCAAACGACGCGTGAAATTCACGGTGGTCGCGCGATTGGAGCATGAGCGCCTGCGCGGTTGCCTCCTGCTCGATGGCCGATATGATGTCCATGTTCCACTCGTTGTTGATGAGCCGCTTCGTGAGCCCAAGCGCCATCGTTGCGCTCGTGGCAAGACGCTCGGCAAGCGCGAGCGACTCCTTCTCTAACTCCGCAAGCTCAACAACTTTGTTCGCCAAACCAACCCGGTAGGCATCATCCGCGCTGATCTTATCGCCGAGCATCAGCATCTCGGTCGCGCGGGCAACGCCCACGACTTTCGGCAGCAGGAACACCGCGCCCATATCGGCGGCGGTGAGACCGACTTTTTGAAAGAGAAATGCGATCGATGCCTCGCGCGCGAAAATTCGGAAGTCGGATGCCAGCGCGATGACCGCTCCGGCTCCGGCAGCGATTCCATTGATGGCCGCGACGATCGGCTTTTCGAGCGTGCGCATGTTCGTGATGAGTTCGCCGGTCATGCGGGTGAACTCGAGCAATCCTTTCACGTCGCGCGTGAGCAACTCGCCGATGATCTCATGCACATCGCCGCCCGAGCAAAAACCTCGGCCATTGCCTTCGAGCAGGATGACCTTCACCGTGTCATCGAACCGGAGCCGATAGAAAAGATCGGTCAGATCGCGATAGACCTTGAAGGTCAGCGAGTTCAGCGTATCGGGCCGCGCGAATTTTACGCGTGCGATGCCACGCTCGACAGAATAGTAGTATGATTCTTTATTCTCGGTATTCACTGCCAACTATTTCCTGTAAAAATACGACAAAACTGCGGCGGCACGATAGGCGGCACGATAATAGAAGAGGTATCATAGCTGGGTGCGCTAAATGTGCGCCTTTACCATAAATTGCCTTTTTATGGCCAATACGACAATTCACGAACATCCTCACGCGCTCGACCGCATCCGTGAAATCGAGCAGAAGGTGGTCGAAATCGAGAAAAAGGTACCACGCACGATCGTCCGAGTTGAAAAAAAACTCATTGACTTTCCGTTCAGCCGGTATTTTCTTGGACATCAGAAACCCGAGGACGCCAAGTTCAAACCCGAATGGCGCCTCTGGAAAAATGACCGCTTGACGCTCGCCTGGTTAGGACAATCGACCGTCCTGATCAATTTTTATGGTACGTGGATCCTGACCGATCCCGTGTTTAGCGAGCGCGCCGGGATTCACGTGGGTCCGATCACGGTCGGGCCGCGCCGGCTGGTTCAGGCGCCACTCAAACCAGACGAACTACCTCCGATCGACTTGCTTCTGATATCACATGCCCACATGGACCATTCGGACATTCCATCGCTGCGGGCGTTGCGTCCTGCGAAACACGCAATTATTGCTGCGAATACGCAGAAAGTCTATCAGGGCCTCAATTTGCCGGATTTGCAGGTCTTGGATTGGGGCGAGCGTAAGACCTATGCGGCCAATGAGTCGCATGAGATCCATGAATCTCCTGAGTCGCCGATAACCATCGAAGCGATCGAACCCCGCCATGCCGGATGGCGCATGCCATGGGACCCGTGCCGGTCACGGAAAGAGAAGAACGGCTTCAGTTACAACGCTTATTTCATCGAGAAACATGACGCGAGCGGCCAGTGGCATGCCATCGTCTTTGGTGGCGACACGGGATATACAACCAGTTTCCTACGGCTCGGCGACCGCATGCGCGCAGCGGGCCGCGAGATCGAGTGTGCGATCATGCCGATCGGCACCTACAATCCGTGGGTTGAGACCCACTGCAACCCCGAGCAAGCCTGGCGCATGACGCGCGAAATGAATGCACGCGCCATCGTGCCGGTCCATTGGAATACCTTCACGCAGTCCTCCGAGCCGCGTTTTGAGCCATTGCAGTGGCTCCATGCAGTGGTCGATGAGCCGCACGCCATTGCACTTTCCGAGCATGGCCAAACCTGGACCTATCCCTCGGACTGGCCGGGATAACATTGGTGCCGCCCAAAAAAGAACGCCCTTCTCCACGAGGGAAAAGGGCGTTCCGGACAGGAATGAGGCGACTATTTGTTTAACATTTTCTTTTGCCGCTCCAGCCGTTTCTCCTGGCGTTCGATCTGGTCGAGGCGCATCTGCTTGAACTTCTTGAGCTGCTCCGGACTCAGAACACTTTTGAGCTGTTCGCGCATGGACTTCATATCGGACATCATCTGCTGCCGCGCGGCTTTGCGCTCGGCGCTGCCTTCCGCCGCTGAGCGGAGCGCTTGCCGATCGGTCCGAAGCTTGGTCATATTCTCTCCAAGAATGGTTTTGAGCTTTGCGACTTGATCGTCCGAGAGATCTAATTTCTTTTGTGCATGGGCCAGCCGTTTTTCGAGACGTTGCTCGGGCGTAAGCATCGCTCCGTTTGTGGTACCGTTATCGGGCGTCGTCGGGACCTGTGCGAAGCCTGATGTCGCGAGTGCTGTCAGGAATGCAAATGTGAATGCTAAGGTCTTCAGTCTCATGGAAGTCTCCTCAAAGAGTTTGTACCGCGTATAGATGAATGGACTTCCCGAAGGTTTAAATCATGTCGGATTGAATTTCCATCAACATTAAGGGCCGCGTAAACTGACGCTTTAGTTGGCGCGTGAGCCGGGTGGCAACGAATACCCTCCGCTGGGGATCTTCGCGACAATCGGAAATCGAATAGTTACCTCGGTACCTTCTCCCGGCTCGCTGACAATATCGATCGTCCCGCTCATTTGCCGGATATAACTCCGGGCAATCGGAAGGCCAAGACCAGTTCCTTCATAGGACCGATTGAAGCCGCTCGACTCCTGCTTGAACTTCTCGAACGCCGTTTTGACGAACTCCGGGGACATGCCTATCCCGGTATCGCGCACGCGAATGACCGCCTGAGCCGTTTTGCCAACTTCCTCCTCGACCGAAAGATCTATGCGGACGGAACCGTAATGTGTGAACTTGAGCGCATTCCCGATCACCTTTTCGATCGCCTTTCGGAACCGGTTCTTTTCCAGAAGCACGATGAGATCGTGTCGATGCAGGAGCAACTGCAAGTCGAGTCCGCGCGCGTCGAACTGAGGTTTGAATGTCTCGACTTCCGTTTCGAGTGCTTCCGAGATCGGCATGGGATATAGCACCAGGTCACCGACTCCTGACTCGAGCTGTGCAATCTCGATGATCGAGGTTACGGTTGCGAGCAATCGTTGACCGCTTCGCTCGATCGAAAGCGCGTATTCGCGAAGACTCGAATCCTTGATTTCTTCGGCAAGCAACGCGCTAAATCCCAAAATCGAGTGCAGTGGGGTGCGCAACTCATGGCTGAAATTCGAGAGAATATTCGACTTGATATGACTGATCTCCTCGGCTTCCATCTTCGCCTGGATGAGCTCTTGCTCGGCTTTTCGACGTTCGGTACTATCCGTCATAAACGCGATCACGGCAGGCTCCTCGTCGAGCTCGATTCCACTGAATCCCGCGGAGACGGGGACGAGGTGACCATCCTGGTGCATGACCTCGATCTCCATAGTATCATGGACCAATTGGTGCTGCAAAAACTGCTGCCAGATCTGCTCAATCTTGGGCCGCTCTTGCTCGGCGACGAACTGCATAATCGGTTGGCCGATGACTTCGCTGGGTGCATGCGCGGTAATGGCAAGCGCCGCGGAATTGATGAAGAGGACAACCGGAAGATTGTTTCGGCTTACGATAATCACCAAGCCAATGCCAGAGACATCCGCCGCTTCGACGATGGCTTGATAGCGCGATTGCGCGGAATGCCGCGGCGTAATATCGACCATCACGCCGATCATCCCCTGTCTCGCCTCAGCGGTGCCGCCAGAATAGTCCACGGCAACAATCTGGTCTTCGAGCCAGATGTATTCGCCAGAACGTTTGCGGACTCGAAACTGCGCGTGAAACGCCCCGGGCCGGCCATGTTCCGCCCACTCCGCCAGACGCTGCTGCAAATTCGCGTTGTCGTTCGGATGAATCAGCGCGGTAAACCGCCCATCGCCTGCCGTCAGCTCATCTGCCTCGTAGCCGAGGAGCTGTTCGATATTTCGGGAGATGTATTCGCGGCCGCCACCCGTCTCGTAAAGAATGACGTAGGGCAACTGATCGAGCAGGGCTTCGAGCCGGCGTTCGGCCGTGGATTCGCGCGCCTCGCGTTCGGCGTCACGGGCAGTTTGCGCACGCTCGTGCTCCCCGTGTTCGTGTGCGCCGAGGCGTGAGAAAAATCCTTTTAAGTCTTGAAGTATGTGCATCCGGGCAAGATTGCAAGGCAATGGCCCCAGCTAAACCACGGATTCATCGTGCTTCATTCCTTCATCTTTGCGAGGCGTTCACGCGCCCTGCCGCGCGCGCGGAGCCACTCGATCACTGGCGGCAGCGCGGAAAGGACGATCACAACGCCGATTACGAGATAAAGATAGTCGCCGATGTTACTCACTGTCCGGCCCAACCACAGGCCGAGCAAGAGACCCGCCAGGATCCAGACGACTCCGCCAATGATATTGAACAGCATGAATCGCCGAAAGCTCATTTGTGCGGCGCCGGCAACAACCGGCACAAAGGTCCGGACGATTGGAATAAATCGCGCAAAAACAATCGTTTTGCCACCGTGCTTCTCGTAAAATGCATGCGTGCGCATCAAGTGCTCCCGCTTGAACAATCGAGAGTCCGGACGGCTATAGAGCCGCTCGCCCGTCTTCTTGCCGATGAAATAGCCGACACCCTCGCCAGCAATGGCTGAGGCAACCAGCAGAGCTGCGAGCCAGCCAAAATGGAGCTCGACCGCGCCCGAGCCTATCAGGATCCCGGCCGTAATCAGCAGAGAATCACCCGGAAGGAAAAATCCAACGAGGAGGCCATTCTCCGCAAAAATGATCGCTGCCAAGGCGATGTAGCCACCCTCGACGACGAGGTGCTTCAGTCCTTCAGGATTGAAGAGATCGTGGAAAAAACTCATACGAGTGAATAGAATGAATATCGAGAGTGAATAGTGGTTCGTGGGGGATACTATCCACTCTTAGTGATCCGCTACGGGTGCATGGACGGAGTAAACCTAAAAGCCGGGGGTGTTTGTTGCAAAAAAGAGTCTAGTCGCAATTTTCGCATCTGCAGTAATAGATTGTCTCAACCGCTATGCGTCTTCGTGTAATCTGTTTGATTGCTTGTTTGGCCTTATTGACGGCGGCATCGGCCCGCGCGCAGGATACAACGCATGCCGCGGATACTGCAACCCTGGCACCGGCCCATCCAACGACGCACTCGGTCTCTCTCTCACTGGGGGTAACCGTCCAAAGCGATAGTAAGGCAGGCGACGAGGCCTTCTCCGCCGATATTTTGACCGGCTTGGAGGCCAAGATCTTCATGGATGGCGAGCCGTTCCAGATCGGTGCAAGCGTCTATGCGAAGTACGGACAAGTTGCGACGGCCCATGAAGAGCCTCAAAAGACGCAAGACGATCTCATCGCGAGCATCACACCATCCTATACAGTTTTGCCTGCGCTGGGGATACGGCTGTTCCTTGAAGTAACCGGCGAGACCCAGTTCCGGCCCGGTATCATTGATACCGCGAAGACCGATTTCCTCGATCCGCTATTCCTCTATCAATCGTTATTTCTTGGCAAACGGCTCTCCTCGCTATCAGCGGATGGGAACACCACGTTCGATCTCACGGCCGGTGTGGGATACGCGCTGGAACAAACAGTCGCGAACTCGTTCGTCCTGCAATCGCATCGGAATTTTGTCGTGACCGATAAGAGTCCGCTTTCGAGTGTGCAGGACCAGGTAACGTTCGAGTCGGGCATCGCTGGGATTATTGATATGAATTACCAGACCGCACTGGGTGATGGCTTCGGATTTCACTCGGGCTGGAAAACAGTCGCGATGAAGAAGGAAGAATTCTTCACTAACTTCGAGAACGCCCGCGTGACTTCACTCTTGCTCGCAGGACTGCAATACAAGATCGTGAGCCTCGACTATTCTGGTCATCTGGTTTATGACCCCAATATCTCACTCCGCCGGCAGCTCAGCCAAACACTGGTCTTTGGGTTGACGCTGAATTTGTAGTGTGTGACCAGGTTGTTGCAGCCTTTAGGCCTCGGTCGCTGTTGACGGGATCAACTGTTGGATAGGACTAATCTAAACCCTCTGTCCCATACCCTCGTTAAGCCAAGATGCGCGAGCAAATCAAGGCCCTGTCACGGGAGACGCTGATCTACGGCGCGACGACGGTCGTTGGCCGGTTCTTGAATTTCCTGCTCGTCCCGTTCTATGTCAGCGTGCTCGATCCGAAGATGTATGGTGTTTCTGCCTCGATGTATACGTACATCAGCTTTGCTGGTATCTTTTACACGATGGGGCTTGAAGCCGCTTACTTCCGCTATGCTTCGCGTGGCGATGGCGAACAGCGAAGCGCGGAAGAAGAGAAGCGCCTCTTCAGCGGCCCGTTTCTCTTCGTCCTGATTTTTGGCGGTATGCTAAGTGCCTTGATTATCTTCATCGCACCGTGGATCGTCCAGCCGGTCTTCCACGATCCGAAAGTCAATATCACGCAGTGGATTCCGGCGTTCACCCAAATCCTGCGTTGGAGCGCACTGATCGTTCTGCTCGATAGCCTGAACGTAATCCCGTTTGCCGCGTTGCGCATCGACCGCCGCGCCAAATGGTTCGGCGCGATCCGTCTCACCGGAATTGTGATCACGCTAGTGCTCAACATCGTTCTGATTGTCGTTCTGCACAAGGGCGTCGTCGCGATTTTCTTCGCGAATCTTATCGCTTCCGCCGCCATGCTCGTGATGCTAGCGCCGACAATTGCGAGGCGCTTCGAGTTCTCGATCTCGCGCCCCGTGATGAAGAAGCTGATGCCCTTCGGGCTCACGAATGTTCCGGCCTATCTCAGCGCGATGATGGTGCAGGTGATCGATCGACCAATCGTGCAGGCGTATTTGGGACTGGCTATGCTCGGTGTGTATCAGGCGAACTACCGGATGGGGATTGTGATGATGGTCTTCGTGAGCTTATTCGAATACGCTTGGCGGCCATTCTTCCTGCGCGAGTCGCGAACGAATGATGAGCGCGCGCGACTGCTCTTCTCGCGCGTATTCACCTACTTCATGCTGATCGCTTGTCTTGCGTTTCTTGCGCTCTCGTTGTTCTTGCCGGAAGTGCTCACGGTACGGATACCTCTCTTCCATCACGCGATTTTCCAGAACAAAGATTATCTGTTAGGACTCGATATTATTCCGGTCGTGCTCGCGGCGTATATCTTCCAGGGAATGTATACGAATTTCATCGCCGGCATTTATATCAAGGAGCACAATAAAGTCCTGCCGTTCATCACGGGGCTCGGCGCGGCGGTGAATATCATCGCAAACATCTTGCTCATTCCAAGCATCGGTATTATGGGCGCCGCTTTGGCGACGCTCTTCGCCTACGTGGCGATGGCCGCCGCGATTTACTGGCAGGTACAAAAAGTGTATTACGTGAAGTATGATTGGCGACGCGTGGGGCTGGTAGGGGCGCTAACGCTGGCTGGGTTCGGCTTAACGAAAGCAATCAGGCTGATCGGACCGATCGGACCGATGATTCTCGATCAACTCGCTATCTTTCTGCTCGTCGTTGGTGCGCTGTTTCTCTTCGGATTTTTCTCGAAGGGAGAAATTCAGGCGCTGCGACAGATGCTCCGTTTCTCGGGTCCTACCGTGCCCGTGAATGTTCCGCCTGAGCCCCTCGAAGCCGCCGCACGACGTCGCGAAGGCGGTTAGGCCAATTAGTCATTGCGAGGAGTGCGAAGCACGACGAAGCAATCTCATCCAGGAAGTCGAGGACTTCGTACGCGGGATTGCTACGTCGGCCTTTGGCCTCCTCACAATGACGTATTCTATCGCTTATATGCCTTAATGGATCCGGTGGTTTCAATCACCACCGGATAGCCCTCGACCGTTGCCGGCAATTTATTGCGCAGACTATCGGTAAGGGAATCGACCAAAATCATCACAGCGGGCTTGCCCGCTTTTTGCGTTTCGCCGGTACCGGTCACACCTTCGATTCTCATCCAGGCATCCGTATGTGCTGCAAGTACATCCGTGATCGATCGCCGATGCATATTAAGAGAATCGTCTAATGCTGCACTATTCTGCTCTGTGGGACGAGGAGTGCATGCCACAAGCATCGCGATAAAAAAGAAGAAGGGTTTAGGGTGTAGCATAATGACTATACCCTAAACCCTACTGATTTATTCCCCCCTCCTTTTCAAGGGGGGCAGAGCAAGTTATTCCTCTGGATTAGAATCCGGAAGTCACGAAGCCAAGACCGAAGTCCTGCGCGATGTGGTCCATCCGGTTTGCGAACGAACTGGTGCTCGATCCGGCAAAGTTCAGTCCGACGGGATTACCGTTAGCATCGACCATCATCGAGCCCGAGTCTCCGGCCTGAATGAACTGGCCACTTACGTAAATCTGATCGACAAACTTGGCCTTGAAATGCGTATACGAAACGGTGATCGTCACGTTGATGCCGGCGATGGAACCCGTGGTATAGCCAGTCGTACGGCCTACTTTCTTGACCGAAAGTCCCGCACTCGGCGAGACGACGGTCGTCGTCGGCGTGTACCAGTTATCCGGTGACATTTGCGGATTCCATCCGCCGGAAAGGCCCGGATTGCACTCGGCGAGCGCGGCATCGTAGTAATTGTTGTGACGGCTGTCGATGTAATTCCATGCATAGAGCTTTCCGATCGCGCCGGAAGTACCGCAACTCACATCATAGCGTCCGGGCTGATCCATCTGGTCAGCGCTGGTTGCCGAATTCTCGTTGGCAAAGACGTGATTGCAGCTTAGCATGAACTTGGGCGTGCCATCGCTAAAACTACTCGGTGCATAGCTGTAGCCGTAAACGTTCAGCACGTCTTTGCTCGAACCGCTCGCCTCGTAGGTACCGGAATAGCTACCAGAGCTTGTCAGCCGACTCGTCGTAACGAGCGCGCCGATCGAGCCTGATGCGCACTCATCGTTATCGCCAACACTCACGCCGGCCGGGCATGGCGTGCGATACGTACCAGTATACCCAGAAAATGCTGAGACGGTCCCGATCATTTCGACGCGCGTCTTCACGCCACCTACAAATGCCGGAATACCCGCGACACCGGGATGTTCGGTGAATACAAGAATCGCCGCCTGGCCTGGATTGGTCAGATCGAGACCGGTGCCGGTCCCAATCACGCCGGGAATAGCCATCAGGTCGGGCGTGTGCTGATCCTGCACCGCGAGGGCCGCCTGAATGAATGCCGGCTGATTGGACCAGTCGGCGTGATAACTCGCCGCCGGCGCAATCACGTTCGGTATCGGTGTTTGATTGGCGCTCGTGGGCGCCGGAGACTGATTACAACTCGCCAGAATAATCGGCGAGACACAGAGTAAAACGATGGCAATGTGTTTCATATCAATCGAATGGAAAAAGTGGACTGTTTGGCAAACTAACCAGACTGGTGACGGTGTCTGAAGTTCAATGACGAACCGCAATTGCTGAAAATAGTTTCATGCCCGGCAAGCTGAATAAGAAGTAATCCGCCCTCCCTTAAACTTTCCTGTCTGGATGTGCTCGAACCATAGCGACGGGCAACCAGCGGTATCCAAACGCAAGGCCTGCAGCATCACAATTTTACATCCATATTCTTAGATTGCCATGAATAATACCTTCGATCACACCTGGAAGAAGCTCCTGTTTACGATGGCGGGGGCGCTCGCGATCGGGCTGGCCAGTTGCGCACAACCAAGCGCGCCTACGACCAACAATGCAGAAGCTGCGCAGCCGGCATCGGTGCAGGCCGCGAACTCCGAGACTGCTGCCGATATGACCGCAGCAGCCGTCGGCACCGAGTCCGGAGGGGCCGGAATGGTCTTTCTCGATGCCCTCACACTCGCTGAGGGCGGAAGAATCGACGGAGCCATCATCAAGGGTCAAGTGCCGCTAAGCGATAGCACTCTTCACACCGTGACCGTCACGCGCACTCGCTCGAACGGAAAGGTCAGCTACTCGGGCACATGGACGCACACCTGGGCATACCTCGATGTGAACGGCGATACGATGCCGCGATTCATCAAGGGACAGACCGACAAGATCGTCATTACCTCATACGGACAGCACAGCTTGACAAACCCGCGAATTTCGACAGACGACTCCTCGCGCGGTAGTTGGACAATTTCGGGACTCGTGGCGCACCCAGACTCCGCGACACTCAATGGCTCGCTAACACGGTTTGGCGATCGCACCCGGCTCAAGAACGGCTCAACCATGTCGCATCTGTTCACTGTCGACTTCACCAATGATGTTCTTGTCAAGGGACTTGACCGTGACAACGACGACACCGTCGCATATTTGCTCGGTAATGCATCGAGCGATTTCAAAGTCACGAACTTCAATGGCAGGAGCTTTGAACGTCAGACCGCAATCGTCTTCCATGGGGACGGCACCGCCACGCTGACGATCACGCGGACCAGCGCCAATGGCACCGTCGATACCATTACGATCGATGTGCGCAAAGGAATCTGGCTTCGAGATGATCACATTGGCTAAGGACCAGGCAAAACTGATAAGCGATGGGGCCGAACGCGGATGAGCGATCATCCACGTTCGGCCCCTTTTAAACTCTCTCTCGCGGTGTTGTTAGTACTTTCCTACTAATACTTCGATCACTCCGGTACCAGGCCCTGAGAAATTCCCGAGCGCCTTACCAAGCGCCTGACCGATCTGCAATTTGCTCAGGTCAGCTTTCATCGCATGACCTGGCGTTGACGATGTTACCAGCAGGTCCCCCGCTGAAATCGGGCCGTTCTCCAATGTCACTTTCGTCGGTATGACACCGATCACGCCCAACGGCACTTTGGCAGAGTGGTCGCCATCCATCATCACATTCGTGAGAATCACGCCGGGCTTTGTAGCATAGACGCCCGCGACGAGGCGCGAGTATGCCTTTGATGATTTTTCGACTTCGCGCGTGCCGGTCTGCGATATCACAAGAACATCGCCCGGCGAGTAGCTCGAGCGATCGCCCGGCACATCGAATTCCTCCGCCACGTCAGCACCGCCGGTTTGCGTACCGCCGTTGAAGAAGCCCTTGCCGGTCCGGTCGATACGCGCGACATGGGTGCCGGCAGATTCGAAAATCGCACAGTTGTTTGCTCCAACTGTCGAGGTTGTCGAACCCATCATGTTGGCAATGAATGCATTGCATGCAGTGCCCGTGGAGTTGGCTTCGGCAAGGACTCCTGTGCCACCCTGCCAGCCAAGTCCATGCACACCATTGCCGGTACCGTCTCCTTCGCCGTAAATGGCGTCACCATTTCCATTCGTGACTCCTTCGATGGCAATGCCTCCCGTCTCCGTTCGGCCATACACGCCGATACCGTTGGCCAAGCAGTGTCCATAAACACCGATGCCACTGCCGTTACTGCCATCGTTGACGCCATAGACACCAGCAGCAACCAGGGACGGAGTAGAGGAAGTCAGTTCGCCCTGAATACCAGATGCAGCTCCGGTCGAGGCGGTCTGCCCGAGAATCGCCGGACTTGTGCTACTCGTTGAACTCGCAACTGCTTTGATGGCACTGCCTGTCCCTGGAGTATTGACTTCAACCGCGTTTGCCGTTGAGGCGGAGTTGGTGATCTCGAACAGTCCGGCACGCGCCGTTACTGCACCGGCACCGGCCGTGCCGTAGATTCCCACACCAGTACTCGCAACTGCTCCCTCAACGCCATAACCCGAGTTGGTCAAACCCGCCACCCCTCGCGCGGTCGAAGAGGCCCCGAAGACACCGGTGTTTGTCATAATGCCGACACCGCTCCCATCCGAAGTAATGCCCATCACACCAACGCCGGTCGCGCTCGATGTGCTGCCATTCACTCCAGCCGTTGCCGCCGCGGATGCCGCGCCGCTGATCGCCATACCGGACCCCGAATTAGTGAGCGCAAACAATGTCGAGTTCGATGAAAGTGAGTTCGAGTAAGGCAACGACAACGCGCCGGGCGTGACCCACGTCGCACCGCCAGTTCCGTTCGCCGTAAGCACTTGACCGTTCGTGGCCGAGCCCGAACCGACAACAGCATTGGTCACTGCACCCGCCGCGATCTTGGCCGTAGTTACAGCACCGGATTGAATCTTGGCAGATGAAACAGCACCATCCGCAAGGCTGATCGTCGCAGTCGGACCCGTGGGTCCGATAACGTTGATCGTCCCGTCGATATTCTGAACTCCGAGAATTCCTGTTCCGCCACTGCCGGAGGAACTGATGGTAATCGTCTGGCCGGTATTGGTAATCGTTGTCCCTCCTGCTCCGGCAAGTGTTACCACACCCGATAGGCTATTGAGGGAGCGCACAACTCCGCCGGCTCCCGGATCCAACGTGAGCGCCATGCCGGCTGTCCGAGCGGAATCGGCAACGCGGCTGCTCCATGCCGTTGCGGCAGCGCCAAGCTTTGCACGCGGTGTCAGTTCGGCGCCGGCATCGATCGAAATGCCGAGAAAATAGTCGGCGGCGGGACGGACGGTCCCGCTCACATCACCCGCATCGAACATTGGTAGCGGGTTCGCGTGGTCTGAGCCGAGCAGGACGTTGAAAAGTCCGTTGGTGAACGTGACGCTCTGTGTCTCGGTGTGTAATGCAGTACCGCCAGTTGCGGTGGAGTAAATGGACAGCACAATGGTGTGCGGTCCTGTCAAAGGCGCGCCACTGTTGGTCACTGTCCCCTGATAGGAGATTACTTGCTGCGCGGTAGATGTAGAAGCAATGAGCGCCGGAAGCAAGACGCCTCCCAGGGCTCGCAATAACAGGAATGCAAGCTGTTTGTATATGTTCATGGCAAACTAAATTAGATTAAGACAAAACTGGCAAGCACAAATATAAGAAGACTTGTACTCAAATGCAAGCCCCAACTTGGACTCGCCCGCGTAACAATTATTGGGCCAAACGGGAGCTGCATCGGGAATTTCTTCATCAGCAATATGGTCATAACTTGCGGAGTAACCGATGGACAAATACCAAGAGAAGCTAAGCGAAGCAAAGTATCACCTCATGCAGATGGAGCAACGAAGGGAAGACAGAGATGCCTTCCACTATGAGTTGCGCGCATTTCTGTTCTCTTCACGCTCAATCCTACAATATGCCGAAGCAGAAACGAAGGGCGGAAAGGGACAAACTTGGTTTCAAAAACAGATGAAGGACAGGCATCTTCAATACGCTAGAGACCTGCGAGACGAGGACACCCACGAGCAACCACTCACGACCTTACGGAATCACCGGATGACGGTATCAGCCGGCATGTATGTAGTGAAAGGATCTGACACTGCAATGTACGTTACGCGAGGAGACGGGAGTATTGAGCAGAGTGTGTACTGCAGCTGCTGCGACCGAGAAATGGAGCACAAGATCGAGAGAGTGGGTGAAGTGTACGTGGCGAGATGCTTAGGTTTTGAATGCTCTGGCTCGCAAACCTTTACGGCTTCGAATGTTGCTGAGCTACAGAATGCCATTGAGACTTACACGACAGAAAAAGAGCGACTGAAACTTGTTTTTGACATTGATTTTCGAGGCAACACCCCGATCGAAGTAACGCCCGTGCAGAGCTTCGAGGATGTCTTTCGGTCTGTTTGGAAGCAAAAGCCCGTCGGAGAGTTTTGTCAGGAGCTTCACCAGAAGCTCGAAGCCTTCGTTAACGAAGGGCGACAACTCGGACACTTAGGTTGACAGTTGGTCTTTGGAGGACGATTGCCTTCAAAGAAGTGAACCAACCATGCCCTGAACTGATTTGGACGTGACGAACTAACCCTTTGGACATCAGTCACTCCTTCAGACCCGGGCTGAAGGTGACTACGGCGCATGCTAGCTGACTGCTCGTTAGACGCTTCCACACTTTATCCATAACCGCATGGGACCAATTGCAATAGTCGAATCGCGCTGGTGGAGCACAGGTAACCACAGCGTCCGCAACCTGTTTGAATCCGTGGCGGCCATCCACTATGGGAACCCATCAGCATTTTTCTACGACATGTTCGCAGACAAAACCTCGCTCAACACTGTCCTGCACACGAGAGCACAGGACAAGACTACGGAAATTATTTATCTCGCAAGTCACGGCGACGAGAACAATATCGGCCCGACGGCCAACAACTCGGTCAGCCGTGCAGAGTTTCGCAATCTCATCAAAGATGCTAACTCCGGAGCACAACTCAACGGGTTGTTCCTTGGCACATGCCTCACCGGGAACGTAGCCACCGCCAAGTTCTTGCTAAATAACTCTGGCACGAATCTAGTTTGGGTCGCAGGCTATCGAGAAAGTGTCGACTGGCTTGATGGGAGCGCCATTGACATGGTCTTCATGAGCAAGCTTGCCGAACTATACGTCAAGAACGAAAAGAAGAGAAGGGGGAAGATGTCGTGTCGCAATATGGCGCATGAGGCGGCTAGCCAACTCGTCAACCTTATTTCTGGTGCTCACAGCAAATATGGATTCAACATCTACTTTCAAGACAAGGACAAGTTTACGAGCATGTTCTCCTAAGAATGTCGATCCGATCAACTAGTGCAGACGAGCGAACCTTCAAAGGTTCGTCCCGAAGCATCTTTGCCAAAAAGAAATGGCCGAACTATCCGATCCTCTTCCATCAGAAGCAGTCATAGAAGTCACATTAGCGTGCTTCGACTACCACGCGGCCATGCTGGCCGATCACTCATTCTTTCATTTTCTTATTGATACCGTTTTACGAAGTGACTTTGTTACCTTCACCGCCCGGCGCGCCCTGGATGGTGTGGAGTATGACAAGAACATGACGCCAAGCGAGCTTGCTACATCTCAACCCGGTCACAGAACACTGTTTCTGAGGAAGAACAGCCAAGCTTTGTTAGAGATGTTTCTTGGCCGACAGATTGACAACTTCCAAAAATATCTCGTCGATCTCATTCGGGAAATTCTACGTAGTACTCCTTCAATCTTACGCACGCGAAAGGAGACGCTTACAGTCGATGACTTGCTGCAATTTAGTAGCATCGATGAATTGGTTCAAGCTATCGTTGAGCGAAAAGTATCATCCTTGTCGTACGAAGGCTTCGGGAGCGTTCGCGATTGGTGCAATGAGAGGGGCATTCCGATTGAAGTTGAACCAGAAGACCTTGCCGCTATTGTCGAGTTAATAGCCTGCCGTAACATTGTTGCTCATAACCGTTGTATCGTTGATGAGCGGTATTTGGAAGCGGTACCGGCGTCTCAATTCAGAATAGGTGAGAAGCGAAGTCTGACCGTCGACGACATTGCTTCAGCTGCCTCATTGCTCGGCACTGTTGTGCAAAAGTCGGATGCTGCGGCGGTTGCGAAATTTGGGTTGTCGACGCAACCTCTTGTGACGAATGCCGAGTCAACACAGTAGTCCGCGCTGGCAACGAAGTCACACCTTTTTCACAATTCCGAAGCGATGGCTGCTCTTCGGCACGGGCAGGGTACGCCGGATGTTCTCGTGCCGCATTCTAAAGATTTTTGAATTTTCGGGAACACGGGTTTCGAAGTTTTCAAGAAAATGGTGCCATTATGAATATTAGACTCAAATATTCAAATGGACCGAGTTTTTCTTTCCCGGTGAATGAGTTTTATGAAAAACAAACTCAATTCTTCAAGTCATAAGTAGCAATAAGAAAGAATTTGATGTCAGAAGCTTTTATTCTCTCCGCTTGCCGGACACCGTTTGGAAAATATGGGGGTGCGCTGAAGGATGTCCGTCCGGACGATATGGCCGCTTTGGTGATGAAGGAGGCCGTCCGGCGCGCCGGAATCGATGCCGCGGAGATCGATGACGTGATGTTCGGCTGCGCGAATCAGGCCGGCGAGGATAACCGGAACGTCGCCCGCATGGGCGCGTTGCTCGCGGGTTTTCCGGAGCGGGTGCCGGCCGTGACGCTCAACCGTTTGTGTGGATCCTCGATGGACGCGGTGATTCAGGCCGCGCGGGCAATCCGCGCCGGCGAAGCGGATATCATCGTGGCCGGTGGCGTCGAGAGCATGACGCGCGCGCCGTACTCGCTGCCGAAAAATGTCACGGGCGGTGCAGTCTTTGGCAACATCCCTGCATACGATACGGCGCTTGGCTGGCGCTATCCGAATCAGAAGATGGAGGCGATGTTCCCGCTCGAATCCATGGGCGAGACCGCCGAGAATGTTGCAGAGCAGTGGAAAGTCTCGCGTGAAGATCAGGATGCATTTGCCTTTGAATCGCATCAACGGGCAGTAGCGGCGCAGGAGCGCGGCGACTATGCCGAGGAGTTGGTGCCCGTCGAAGTTGTGACGCGAAAAAGCTCGACCCTCGTTACACAAGACGAGCAGCCGCGTGCCGATACCACAATCGAAAAGCTCGCGACACTCAAGCCCGCCTTCCGCAAAGGCGGATCGGTCACGGCTGGGAATTCGAGCAGCCTGAATGATGGCGCGAGCGCCGTCGTCGTCGTCAGTGAAGCGGTCATTAAGCGACTCGGCATCGAGCCGCTCGGGCGTTATGTGTCGAGTGGCGTCGAGGGTCTTTCGCCGCGCTGCATGGGGCTGGGTCCGATTTACGCGACACGGAAGGCACTCACGAGAGCGAAGTTGGATGTGAAAGACATCGATCTCTTCGAGCTGAACGAGGCATTCGCCGCGCAGAGCTTGCCGGTGATTCGCGATTTGGGTCTTGACGCGGCAAAGGTGAACCCGAACGGCGGCGCGATCGCGATCGGGCATCCACTTGGTGCAAGCGGTGGCCGGTTGGTCGGCACGTTGCTGTATGAGATGCGCCGCAAGAAGCTCCGTCGTGGCGTGGCGACGATGTGCATCGGTGTGGGACAAGGCATCGCGGCCGTTTTCGAGCGAGATTAGTTATGTGGATTCGCCTCAAGAACATTCAGGTCTACGGTTATCACGGCGCGCACGCGCACGAGCGCGAGCATGGCGGGCGTTTCGAGATCGATGTGGAGTTGCGAGCCGATCTGGAGCAAGCGGCGAAAAGTGATGATCTGGCCGATACGGTCGATTATGTGAAGCTACAGCGAACGGTCGAGGAGCTCAGTTCGACGAAACATCGCTTGATTGAATCGCTTGCGGATGTGATCGCAAGGCGATTGCTTTCGGATTTTCCCGCCGAGGAGGTAATCGTTCGAGTTCGCAAACCTGGTGCGGCGATTGGCGGTGTGCTCGATAGTGTTGAGGTAGAATGCCACCGCCTGAAGAAGGATGAAGGCTGAGGGATGAGGGATGAAGGAATCGAACTCGCACGGGTCTTCATTGGTCTTGGTTCGAACATCGAGCCGAGATCAGAGCATATTGAGTCGGCGGTCGCACTGCTAAGAAGTGCGGGCGAGGTTGCGAAGATCAGTCCGGTATATGAGACGGAGCCTATCGGTGAACATTTGCAGCCGATGTACCTGAATGCCGTTGTGGAATTGTTGACGCAGGAAGGTCCGCTCGAGTTGCTTGCGAAGCTGAAGAGTTTCGAGCACAAGATCGGTCGCAAAGATCGCCCGCGATGGCACGAACGCGAGATCGACTTCGATATTTTGTTCTATGAAGATCTGATTTTGAACAGTGCGGATCTCATGATTCCACATCCGGAGATTTCGCATCGCGCGTTCGTTCTTGCGCCGCTCGCCGATTTGGATGTTAATTTTGTGCATCCTGTGTTGCATAGAACGATTTGGGAATTACTGAAGGACGTTGACTGCTCCGGTATTCACAAGACAGACATCGCACTCGCCTAAGGAATGACTGAGGAAAACGCACCGCGGTATATCGCGGTCGAAGGGGCCATTGGAGCCGGCAAGACCACGCTTGCCAAGGCGATTGCCGCGCGCATCGATGCACAGCCGGTGCTCGAGCGATTCGAGGAGAACCCGTTTTTATCAAACTTCTACGAAGACCCGAAACGGCTCGCGTTTCAAACGCAAATCTTCTTCTTGCTCTCGCGCTACCGGCAGCAGCGCGAACTACTTCAGCCCGACTTATTCGTCGAGCGGTGGACGAGCGACTACATTTTTGCAAAGGACCGGATCTTTGCTTCGATCAATCTTTCGGATGATGAGCTAAAGCTTTATGAGGAGATCGAGCAGACGCTGAATCGCGAAATCCCATTGCCGGATGTTGTCATCTATTTGCAGGCCGGCGTTCCGTCGCTACTTGAGAATATTCAGAAGCGTGGCCGGGATTTCGAAAAACAAATCTCACGCGAGTATCTGCACAGTGTCGTGGAGGCCTACAACCACTTCTTCTATCACTATCGGGCAACGCGACTTATCGTCGTCGATTCGAACCGCATGGATTTTGCCCACAATCCCGAGCACGTCGATCTTGTGATTGATGCGATCTACCGCGATCCACATCCACCGGTGGAATATATTTCGGTCGTTGACGAGAAGTTCTTTTCGTTGTGAGGATTACTTCGCAATCACGATCGGGCACGTAATACTGGACTCACCACCAACGACCCGAAGAAAACATTGTCCGTTCGCGATGTCATGGACATCGATCGAGATCGGCGACCGATCAAATTGGATCTGTCTGATCGTTCGGCCGAGCGCATCGAGCAACTGAAGTCGAGAATGCGCGTCGACCAAGTTTGATGGCAGCGATACGGAGATCAAGTCACTCGCGGGATTAGGATAAACCGAGATCGATGCGGGCAATGGCTTTGGCGAGCCGACCGAGCTGGAGTTACGAAGGCAAATTCTGTAAATAGCCGGAATACCGAGATCGCTGGAAAGATAGATGTCGCCTGCAGAATCCTGCACTAAGCCACACGGCCGGCCCCAGAATTTGTAGTTGATCGAATCGGTGAGGAAGCCGGTCAGGAAATCGGATGTACTATCGAGGCGTCCTGCATCATCGAATGTAAGCTGAATAACTTTGTATCCTACCGCAATAGACCTGCCGCCGGGTGAGGAGCCGTGAATCGCGACGAGCGCAGTTTGTGGTGGAGGTTTGATGTAGATGCGGGGATCGCGGTAAAACATGATCGCCATTGGAGTGCAATGTGCGACCAGTTGGAGGTCGCCGACTGTCATCGAGGCAACCCTTGCGCTATCGGAGGCTGTGATCGGAAGCATCGCGGTATACTCAGGACGCGCCTGAAAATTATCCCACTGTCCTGTCCCATACGCAAACGGCCAGCCATAGAATCCACTGGGTGTGACAGAGGTGATAATTTCCGGTGGTGTGCTGTCCGAGAGCCCATCGCGATCGGCATTCGCGCACCAAAGTTTACTATTGACGGGATTGATCGCCAAGCCGAGTGGATTCCGCAAACCTGAGGCGTAAATGCTCTTGCCAGAACCATCCAGATTGAATCGGAGAATCGCTGCTCGCTCGGTGTCAGATTCTCGGCAAGCGTTGCATGAAGCGCCGACGCCAAGATACACGCAACGCGAGAGAGTATCGAATAGAACTGTGCGAGTAAAGTGATTGTACACGCCCGTAGCTCCGATACCGGAGATAAATGGATCCTCGGTTTCGTAAAAACCATCGTGGTCCGTATCACGAAATTTTCTCACCCCGTCGGGGATAGCGACGTACAACGCGTTGTCGTGGAAAGCCAGGCTATGCGCGGAGTCCACGACCATCGAGGCCAACCGCGCTGTGTCGGCCACGCCATCACGGTTGGTATCCTCGATGGCGTAAATGCGACCGGGCGTGAGATCGGCAATGTAGATTGTATTATTTGGACCCATCGCCATGAAGCGTGGGCGAACGAATGGGCTGCCTGCGTAGAATACCTGAATTTGATATTCAGCGGGAAGCATGATAGTCCTGCTCGAATCGTAGAGTGGAAGGAAACGAGGTGGGACTATCAGCTTTTGCTTCACGAATTGGGCGGAGGCCTGAGTTGCCGCGAGAATTAATACGAGCGCAAGGAGTCGCTTCATTTGAATTGGAACGCGGTCCAACTGAATTTCATTGGCGCGTTCTGGTGTTCGGTGCTTCGTGGCGCGGCTTATTGAATTTCTCTTCTTCGCATACCTCTTCTACATGGTGGTCAAGCGGATTGCCGCGCCGTTTCGTCGCGGCTATGACGAACGCGAACGGGAGCGATCGCAAGAACGGTGGTTCCACCGCCAAAAAAAGGAAACTCCAAAGATAGATCGCTCCGGCATGAAGGATGCCGAGTTTAAGGACCTGTAAATCGTAACGCGCGCGATGCGTAACGCGCAGCCTGCTGGCGTTCCCATGCGATACGCGCTGCCAACTACGCGTCACACTTAGAACGGCTTCGCTTCGAGCGGCGAGGCCTGATTCCACATTGAGTCTGGAGTCGTATTGATCTTGCCGCCGGCAATTGGTTTTCCCATGCCGTCGGAATTCGCAGGAGTCACTTCGTGGATATTGGTTACGCCTTGACCGCCACCGACCATTTCACTATGGCGATCGGTCATCTTGTCGGCGCATGAAGCAAGCGGCAGCAGCAGGAGGCAGAAAATAGCGAGTAGTGTCTTATTCATTGACATTCCAAAAAATTACGACCTGCAAAGTTACGTCATAAGACGCCACTCTGCTTGCGAAAGGTTTCAATCACCTTTGAATACGAAAAATCTCGATGGCTTCAAGAATGAGCGGAAGCTCCCGTGCCGAGGCGTATTTTTCCACCTTCTCAAACGGGACCCAACGGAATGAATCGTGTTCGTCGTCGGGCTCTGAAGTCTTGGCGATCGGCTTCATGAGGAAGAGGACGAGCGTCTTCATCACGCTTCGGCCATCGCGAGCAGTGCGGTACTCAGTCTCGGTTTCCAGCCGTTTGATGATCCGGCACTTCCATCCGGATTCCTCGAGGACTTCCCGCAACGCGGCCTTCTCGATCGGTTCGTCCGGCTCGACCAACCCCTTCGGCATGGACCATTGAGTCCACCGGGCGCTGGTCGGATGGCAAAAAAGAATCTCGCCATTCCGGTTTATTACGACGCCACCTGCCGAAATCACGCGCGGAAGCATATTCTTTCTATGGGGCACTTAATTTGAATGATTCAGCATTAATAATTAATCCAGAATTCGGGAAGCTTTCCATAGGATTTCTTGTATCATTATGTGAACTCTCTCTCGACGAAAACAATCGAAGGGATCAATCTAACATGAACATTCGCGCATTAGTCATCGCAGGATTGGTATTTTTGGGGACGAGCTTTACCGTTCGTGCTCAGAATTATCAAATCGTGAGAAGCGTAATCGCGGCGGGTGCGACCCCGATGTCGAATGGCACGTACGCAGTAGATGGTACGATCGGCCAGGCGGTTATCGGGATTGCGCAGTCAGGCGTCTTCACAAACTATCAGGGGTTCTGGTATACATTCCGGCCCACTGGTGGCGTGAAGATCAACTATGACGCAAACGCCGAGGGTTTCGCGCTCGAGCAGAACTATCCGAATCCATTCAACCCGTCAACGACGATTAAATTCTCCGTTCCGGAGCGCACGAAGGTAACAATTCGTGTCATGAACCTCCTGGGCGAAGAAGTGCACTCGGCGTTAGTGGATGAAGTCAAGGATCCGGGTACATACTCGATCGAATTCAGCGACGCGGACAATCTACCCTCAGGGACATACATTTACCGCATGGATGCCGGTACCTTTACCGCCTCCAAGCGCATGGTGCTCCTGAAATGATTACCGAGGTTATTTCGAAGAGAGAAGGATGAATTCATCCTTTACAAGCCCCTCAATTCGAGGGGCTTTTTATTTGTCGCATCCAGGCGCTTGCCTCGCGGGGATGCCGAAACCGAACGACCGGCGTACCGCAGAGGCTCAATCGCATTGGAATCTGGCGCCGCCGTTTCCAATACGTCTGGAAGACCCACACGACGATACTCTCTCGGGAAAACGTCTTCCGGAGCGTTTCGCGATTGCCGTTCCACAATTCCTCGTGGATGAACACCCGCCGCACGGTCCGGCGCAACACGCGCGAAAGCACAATGCGGAATGGATAGTCAAGCCAGACGATCAGATCGGCACGATCGAAGTGTCCGGCCTGATTGTCGTAGTACCCATCGCAGACCCATCGCTCGCTAGCGAGTCGTGCCTGGGCCCGCTCGCGAAACACGTCCCACGGCACGGCCGTCCAGTTCGGATCGTGGTACAATGCGTCGAGCTCGATGTGCTCGCAGCCTATTCGGGCGGCAAGCGCCCGCGCAAAGGTCGTCTTTCCGCTGGCTGACGAGCCAATCACACAGACTTTTTGGAGCGTATCATAATCGTCCATTCGAGCGAGCATAATTCATCATTGAGCATTCATAATTCCCAGAGCTGAAATATTTCGTAAATTGCCGGTACTTCTATGACCACGCTTGCTGAAATATTCCTTGTTCTCATTCTGGTTTTTCTGAATGGCTTCTTCGTAATGGCGGAGTATTCCGCGGTGAAGCTGCGCACATCTCAGCTCGAGGATCTGCTTGCGCTGGGCGATAGACGCGCCCACGCTGCGAAACATGTGCGCGATCATATCGACAGCTTTCTTTCGGCGACACAAGTCGGTATTACACTCGCGAGCCTCGCCCTCGGCTGGATTGGCGAGCCGCTTATGTCACTACTGATTGAACCATTCTTCGCGCTCTTTAATATTTCTCCTGGGGTGCTCCACTCCGTCAGCTTTGGCCTTGGTTTCCTTATACTGACCTCGATCCACATCGTCTTCGGCGAGCAGATCGCGAAGGTGCTGGCAATCAATTATGAGGTGGAAGTGGCGCTCGTGGCAGCGCGGCCACTGGTAATATACTATCGGATCTTCTTCCCTCTGATTTGGGGACTCAACAAAATGGTCGATGCCGTTCTCAACTTATTTGGTTTGCCAAAAGCTTCCGAAGAAGGCGGACACACGCGCGAAGAGTTGCGGAATGTTTTCCTCGAATCGGCCCGGCGTGGAGTTGTGGAACGCGAAGAATCAACGATCATGGAATCGCTCTTCGAGTTTGGCGAGAAAACCGTGCGAGAGATCATGGTCCATCGTTCGGAAGTTGTCGCCATCGATCTCGACATGGAGCCGCGCCAGATTTTGCGAGTGATCGAGGATGAAGGCTATTCGCGTTTGCCAGTCTTTCGCGATTCCTTCGACCACATCGTTGGCGTGTTGCACGTCAAGGACCTGTTCCCGGTCATCGGACAGCTTGAACGGCTGAGCGTGCCAAGCCACGAAGCCGATAAGGACTTTCGCGCGCTTCTGGAACGGTCCATCCGACCGGCTCTATTCGTAAGTGAAACGCAACCGATTTCACAACTTCTGCTCGAGTTTCAAAAGCGTCGCGTCCACATGGGTGTTGTCGCCAGCGAACACGGTGGCGTCGAGGGAATTGTCACACTCGAAGATATTCTGGAAGAACTCGTCGGCGAAATTCGGGACGAGTCCGACACCAGTGAAGCACCCGATGTAATCGAGAAAGATGGTGCGATCTATATCGATCCCACAATGACCGTCGCGGAATTCAACCAGCAATTCGATTCCCGGCTCCCGACGCTCGAAGAGAGTGGCGATTACCAGACCATTTCCGGTTACGTACAGAAGCATGCCGGTCGCATCCCCGCGATCGGTGATGCGATCACGGTGAACGGATTGCGTTTCACCGTGACCCGCAAAGTGCGGCACAAGCTCGAACAAATCAAGATCGAGCAGCTTCCTGTGCCTTCGATCGACGCTTCTCCTACTATCTCGTAATCACCAGCTTTTGCGTGGCGTTCATTCCATTGGCCATGAGGTGAATAAAGTACGTGCCGGGCTCAAGCGTCTTCGGATCGATCGGTATGATGTTCTGGCCAGCCTGCGCCCAGCCATCCACCACCATTCGCACGTTCCGCCCGAGATAATCCATGAGCGCTACCTCGACCGGGCCAGCGTCCTTCATTGAATAGGACAACTGCGTTTCCGTGTTCGACGCAGGATTGATGGATAGGCGGAGCGTCAGCGGATCATCCAATACCGCGCCTTGGTTCACCGCAGAATTGGCGCTGGCCACGGAATAGCTCACGCCCTGTGGTCGCAACGCTGAATCGGCGGAGATGCTGGCACTATATGCGCCCTTCGTGATCCAACTGAAATTGTAGGTCGTGTCCGTTTGGGTAAACGTGAACCCACCGAAACTCGCGGATGTGGACATGATGTCCTTCTCCCGCAGACGGAGGGTTTGACTGCTGACTCCTCCGGCAATAAGGGTACCGTATCCATCGACGCGAGCGTGGCTGGATTGCGTTATCGTTGCACCGGGTGGAAGCATAGGACTCACGACCGATGAAGAAGATTGCCACGTCGTGCCGTAGGTCAGTGGAAAGGCAAACTGTTGCAGCGGAGGCTGATATGCCAGAACCTTGGATTGATTTCCGAGACTATCCTGACTTGCGCCAAGGATCCAAAGACCCGTCGCATCGAGCTTGAGAAAGTCCCAGGTGATCGTCCCATCGGAAGCAACGAGCTTGATGACATTCGTCGCGGAAGTGAAGTCAGGATCGTTGGCCAGGGCAGCACCGCTGGGGTATGGTAGCAAGTCGGTCCCGGCGGTTTCGCTTTGCGTGTATGCTCGTCCGCCGAAATCCCAGGTCGCGGCCACTCCGCTCAGATTTTCGAGCGCGCGTACGCCGGTCGTATCCGTAGAGCTGAAGTCGGTCCCTCCCCGTGTCCCGAGCGAGAGAAAGTCGGCTTCGGAAATGGTGATTTGTGCCCTCACCGCCGATGAAAGCGATGCAAGGATGAGAATTGTGATGATTCTTTTCATGATCGTAAGAGAAATTGACTGTGAGAAATGACGTACCGTCGCTGCAAAGTTACTCAATTTCCGGGATTGAAGTTTGGAGGCACTTGGCACGTAGAATGGACTCTCGTTTCATCATTCTTTACCATGCCACTGAATCTCTACCATAAAAAGCGAAATTTCGCGAAGACTTCGGAGCCAAAGGGCAAAAAACAAGCTTCGAATAAACGCCGATTTCTCATCCACGAGCATCACGCGACACAGCTACACTTCGATTTCCGGATGGAGATGGAGGGCGTCCTGAAATCATGGGCTGTGCCGAAGGGTCCTTCCATGAATCCGAATGACAAGCACCTTGCTGTGATGGTCGAGGACCATCCGATCGAGTATGGCTCGTTCGAAGGCACCATACCGGAAGGCGAGTACGGCGCTGGCGAAGTTCGCATATGGGATAAGGGGACCTATGAACCGGTCGGTGATACTCCAGTCGAAGAACAGATCAAGGAGGGCAAACTCACGTTTATTCTGATGGGCAAAAAGCTCAAGGGTGAATTCCATATGGTTGAAATGAAGGGCCGCGGCGAGAATAACTGGCTGCTCTTCAAGCATAAGGACGAGTATGCAGATCCGAATTGGGAATTGGACCCTATCCTGCACTATGGCTCGCGTACTCAGGCACCTGGCAAAAAGAAGAACGCCGATATTGGTGAACATGCGCTCGAACGGTTGGTCGAAAAGTCTAAGACGAAGAGTGCAGCCGCGGCCTCTAAGCCTCGTGCGCGTAGTACATCAAGGCCCTCCGTGAAGAGCACACGTGACCGGAAGCAGCCCCGTGGCCTAAAGGCCACTGTTACGAAGCCGCATGCAAGATGATCAAGGGTACAGCGATCGCCAAGACTGCGGGGGCGCGCAAGGCCGCCAGGCCACAATGGATCGAGCCGATGAAGGCTGTCCTGGTGGATGCGCCATTCGATCGGGCCGGCTGGATGTTCGAAGACAAGTACGACGGCATCCGAACGCTCTGCTTTATTCTGAATGGCAAAGTGAGGTTGTTTTCGCGCAATCAGAAAGAGATGACGATTCGCTATCCCGAGCTTTCAGAGATGCCGAAGTGGATTGCGGCTAAGGAGGCAATTCTCGATGGCGAAATCATCGTGCTCAACAAACACGGCCATGCAAGCTTCCAGGAATTGCAGGCGCGGTTCGGACTGAAGAACATAGATGAGATCGAACGGCTGAGCAAGACGCAAAAGATCGTACTCTATGTGTTCGATCTCCTATATCTGGATGGATATGACATCATGGGTGCGACACTATTGGATCGCAAGACTTTGCTGACGAAGATCGTCCAGGAACGAACGATCTTCCAGGTTGCGCCACACACTTTGGGAGACGGCCTGAAGCGCTTTCATGCCGCCGAGCGTAAGCATCTCGAAGGTATCATGGCCAAGAACGGCGCAAGTCATTACGAACAACGCCGAAGCCGAGAATGGCTGAAGATCAAGACGACGATGCGACAGGAGGCGATCATCGTCGGCTATACAAAGCCGCAGGGCAGCCGAGAGTATTTCGGCGCGTTACACCTGGGACTCTATGATGGCAAGCAATTGGTCTCCGTCGGCAAAGTCGGCACGGGTTTCGATCGTGCACGACTGAAAGAGATCTATGACGCGATGCAGCCATTCAGGATTGACAAAGCACCATTCGATCGAGAATTCAGGAAGAGTTCGCGATGGCGCGGCCGCATCGAGGACATTCAGTGGCTGAAACCCAAATTGGTGTGTGAAGTGAAGTTCTCAGAACGCACTGGTGAAGGTAGCTTTCGGCATCCCGTCTTCGAGGGACTCCGGTTTGACAAGAAAGCAAGCGAATGCACGTTCGAACAGGCGCAGCATGTGTAGTGGCGGGGTTTCCCCGCCTTCGGGATCGAGTCAACGTCAATACAACAGGCGCGGAAACCGCGCCACTACAATATGAAGTCGATGTCAAAAACGAATAAGACTGACTCTGTTTCGGACACGGAGTTCTTCGCAGAGAAGAGTCAACGCGGTGATGTGACGATTTCTGTCGATGGCGTTGATGTCCCACTTACCAATCTCAACAAGGTTTACTGGCCGAATGAAGGCTATACGAAATTTGACTTGCTCAAGTATTATTATCTGATCTCGAAAACGATTCTGCCGTATCTGAAGGATCGTCCGCTCATCCTGAAGCGCTATCCGAATGGGATTACGGGACAGATGTTTTACCAGCACAACCTGGAAAATGCGCCGGAATTCGTCGAAATCTTCGAAACGCGCGAAAGCACGGGGAAGCTCGTGCATAATCCGGTTGCGAATAATCTCGCGGCACTACTCTACATTGTGAATCTTGGTACAATCACGCAAAATCCCTGGTTTTCGCGCGTTCAATCGATCTCAATGCCCGATTATTTTGCGTTCGATCTCGATCCAGGTGACAACGCAACGTTCGAACAAGTCAAAGTTGTGGCGCGGGAGGTGAAGGCCGTGCTCGAAGAATTTGGACTGACAGGTTATCCAAAGACATCGGGTTCGTCCGGCATTCACATCTATGTTCCGATCAAGCCGCAATACACCTATAAACAGATTGTCCCGTTTGCGAAGAAGCTCGCGACAATCGTGGCCGAACGGAATCCAAAAGATGCGACGGTCCGCCGTATGACGGCCGACCGGAAATCGACCGAAGTTTATGTCGATTACCTGCAGAACATCGAAGGTAAATCTCTCGCTGCCGCCTATGCCGTTCGCGAAAAGCCTGGGGCGCCCGTTTCTGCGCCGATTACCTGGAGTGAGATCACGAAGAAGCTCTCCATCGAGCAATTCACAATGCAGAACATGCCCGCCCGGCTGAAGAAAAAGGGCGATCTATATTCCGAAGTACTCACTAAGCGGCAAAGCTTGACAGCGGCAATGAAGAAGGCAAAATAATTGCAGGCTATTAGTCTGCAATATCATATCACACAATCAATGAAACAGGGTGTGGCATCTTTCGTGAAATAAGAGCCTTTGTCTTGATCGATCACGACTTCAATAATAGTCATGCCGAAAATCAAGAAGACCGAAGAGGAATGGCGTCGCGAGTTGACTCCGGAACAATATCGTGTTATGCGGGAGAAGGGAACGGAGCGACCGTTTACAGGGAAATATGAGACGTTCTGGGAAGAAGGCGTTTACAAATGTGGCGCGTGCGGCGCTCCACTCTTTTCGAGCGAGACGAAATTCGATGCGGGCTGCGGCTGGCCAAGCTTCTCCGCACCCGAAGTAGCGGAAAATATCGAAGAGCATACTGATCGATCGCTTGGCATGCAGCGCACCGAGGTGACGTGCTCGAATTGCGGCGCGCACTTAGGCCACGTCTTCGATGACGGTCCGAACCCGACGGGATTGCGCTATTGCATCAACTCGGCGTCGCTCGACTTCGAGAAGAAGTGATCAGAACTCCGTGTAGTCCGTCAGTTGCACGTGGAAACCGGTAGGCTGAAGAGCAAGACCAAAGACAGGAGCGAGTGCAGGACTATCCTGACTCACAGCCCATCCAAGCCCCGGTGCAAACGTGATGGTTGATTTCCGCAAGGCGTAAGGTCCGAGACCGGGCGCAGAGGCAGTAAGCAGCACTGTTGCGCTCTCCGTCGAGAACGTCTTTCCCTTGATAGTGGCCGATCCAGTCCCCGCGCCCATCGAGATCAAGGCAAAGTGCGCTGTGACCGGGAAGCCAGCGATCGTGATAGTGGAATCCTTCGTCACCAGCGTGTCAGTCTTTTGCGAGGCTACCGTGAGCGTCAGCCAGGTAAAACCCGGAAACTCCGCGCTCAGCGAAAGCGTCTGAGGGCCCATCGTGCTCACATCACCATTCGCCTCATAGACGGTGTAGGATGTATCCAGAGGCCCCGAATGCCCCGTAGCATCCATGGTGACGGACTTCATCACGTTGGTCTTCGCACCAACGGTCAGGCCGGTTGCAAGCACAGAGTCACGCGTGGACCTCTGCGAGGTCCCGCCACCCGAAGCGGTATCGGTTTCCGTTGTTGTAAAAGTGCTAGCCTTGCCGGGCGTTACCTGCGTTGGCGGCTGCGACGTCGTGCTCGAGGAGCATCCCGCAACAGCGATTGAAAAGAGTACGGCGGAAACGAATGACTTTAGAACGGATTGCTTCATAAAGATCAAGAATAGCTTGGATAAAGCCAACGGGGAACAGGACTAATAGTTTCAGGCGACCATTGCAGCGCCGCTGGCCCTATTTCGACCACTCTACATCGAGGAACGAGCCATTCGTCACCGTCACGGATTTGCTGATCGTGTCCAAGATCTGAGTCCCGGTAAAATTGAAATTGCCGCTGATGAGTCTATTTACGGTGTCGAATTTCGTGATCGAAACCGAGCCCGATGTCGAAATATAGCCATCCTTGGGCACGGTCCCGTAGGCGAAGATGCCTTCGTTTCCGGTCGTGCCGAGCGTGACGGTACCGACACTTGGACGAAGCAGAATGAGCGTGATGCTCGATGGGTTCGTCAGGTTCTCGAGATTCGCGTTGAGACCTGTCACGGTCACGGTGCCGCTGCTGGTGTCGCGTGTCGCGCGGGCGGTTTGCGCCCCGGGCAAACCAATCGTTGACCATGCCGACCCATTAACGGTTGCGGTCATGCTTCCTTCGGTTGAGGTCGTCCCATTCGGACTGGTCGAAGCTTTGCAACCAACGATAAAAACGATAGCAAGAATAGCGGCGATCTTCATTGTGATATTTATATGTAATTTGGATATCAAGCATTGCGAACCGCGCCGCCACCACTGCGATTCCAGGGCTGGCGGGCAGATTCCAGTTCAGCACGCGCTACCGATGGATGGTAGCGCGTGGCCGGGACTCTCGCCGGCGTGGGATGGCGGTGCACGATCGGCGCCCGCTTGGCCGGAAAGTCATATTTGTTGGCGTGCGCGATATCATGCAACAACTGTTCGCGCTGGATTTCTTTGCGCAGGATCTCTTCAACGATAGGGTCTTTCATGACGCATCGCAAAGAGCAAGGCAAATGCCAATTCCTATTCGAACTTATACACTCCCTGGGAAGATTTGCCTTCTGGCCCCATCAGCGTAAAGGAGAGACCATGCAAATATTTCTGCGCGGCACTCTTGACTTCGGCGGCAGTTACCTTTTCCGTATTCGGCACAATTTGGAAGAACAGGCGCCAGTCGCCGAATTCTACCTGATCGCTATAGAGCGCCTGGGCCTGACGAAGATTCTTCTGCGTCGCAAAGAAATAAGTTGTTATGCGGCCTTCCTTCGAGTGTTCGAGCTCATCATGCGGGACAAGCGTGGTTTGGGTCTTCCGAATTTCATCGAATACGACGTGCGCAGCGCTATCCGGCAACACGGATTGAAGCGCGATACGCGTACTGAAATTGGAGAAATTGCCATTCGCGTATATTTCTGGCGAATAGGCCAGATTTCGCTTCGTGCGGACTTCATCGAAGAGCCGCTTATCGAGAATTTCGTACAAAATGCGCTCAGCCCACCAATCCTTATCCAGCACGTTTGCTGAAGGCGCACGCATCTCGAGGTACGTCGTTGGGAATTCGGGTGGCTTTGGGATGAACCGGAATGTGCCGGTGACCGGTGTGATGTGTTCGACTTTTGGCCAGCCGAAGCTACCCTGCGGCAATGTCTCGAGCGCCGCCAATTGTGATTCAAGTTCTGCACGGGTAACGTTACCGACCACGACGAGCAGCATGCGCGAACGCTCGAACTGATGGTCGCGATAGGCCCGATAATCAGGAATGGAGACCTTCTCGACATCCGATACACTGGCAGCATGGTTGAGCTTGGAGGCTCCCCACCAGAGACTATCCGCGAGGAACATGGAATAGGCCTCAGGTTCCGTCTCCCGAGATTGGATCGACTTGATCGTCTGCTCGGTGATCTTGGAGGATTCGAGGGTGTCAAAGTGCGGATGGAGCAAGAGATCGTTGAAAATGCTCCAGGCCGATTTGAAATTTGGCCGGATGGTCTGCAACGTGAAGCCCATATGATACAAATCGCCGGAGCCTGCGATTGTAGTCGAAAGCCGCGCAAGCGAATCTCGGTAGGCTTCCTTGGGATATTTATCGCTGCCACTTTCAGTAAGCACAGCCGCCGTCAAGCCAGAAATGGCTGGATTATCGGTTTCGCCGTAGGCCAGTCCCCCTTGAATGCCAAGCACAGCGCTGACAACCTGATTCGCTTTGGACGAGCGAAGGATCACGTGAATGCCGTGGCTGTGAAAATCCTGCACGTCATTTGGCGTCTGGGCATGCAGAGTTGCGGCAAGCAAAATCGCGCTAAAAACTATGAGTGTCCGTTTCATCGTAATACCTCCTCGGCCTTAAGATTCAATTTATCGAGCGATGTTTGATTTGTAGCGACTCCAAGCACATAGTTCTTGCCTTTGATCCATCGATCGAGATACCGCTGGATGTCCGCGCGTGTCACGCGCTTTACATTCTCGATGTAGTGGACGTAATAGTCGAGACCAGCCGATGCCCACCAGAGCGGGAGCGAACTGGTGGCAAACTCGCTGGCTGATTCCGTCTCGTAGAGTCTGTCACCTTCGAGAATCCGCTTGGCGGTTGTCAACTCATCGTCAGTAAAATAAGTCTGACCGTTCCAGGCAGCGATCTCATCCTCGATAGCACTGATCGCCTTTTTGGTAGCAGGAATAGGCACGTACGCGTTGATCTCGATCGGCCCGACGTTCTTCTGAGAGAAATAACCGCTTTGAACTTGATACGCCAATCGCTTATCGACCAGATCCTTCTGGAAGCGGCTGTTGGCTTGATTGATGATCGTGTGAAAGACGTCCGCCGCGTAGGTATCTTCATTGTCCTTACCGAGGCTCGGGCCGTGCCACACGAAATTGATATAAGTATAGGGTAGGTTCGGCGCCTCACGAACCACCAGTTGCTTGGTGATCGGAGGAAATGGTGGCGGATTATAGGTCGGAAACGGTGGCGGACCTGCTGGCCACAGCTTTGGTCCGAAATACTTCTCCGCCTGCTTGAATACTTCTTCCGGGTTCACATCGCCGGCAACAACCAGCGCCATGTTGTTGGGAATATAAAAGCGGTGTTCGATCGTCCGCATCATTTCGGGCGTTGCCGAGAGGATCGTCGGTCGAAGTCCAAGTTGTTCCTTTCGAGAAAAAAGCGCGGGCGACCACACGGCGCTATCCATTGCATATCGAAGCTTGAAGGTGGGCTCGGCCTCATTCCGATCGAATTCGCCAAGCACCACATAACGCTCTTTGCGAATCTCCGCGGTATCGAAGAGCGGTGTCCGAATTGCAGCGGACATAAAGTCGAGACCACCGGACAGATTCTTCTTTGGGATTACGATGAAGTAGTTGACGTGCTCCTGATGGGTCTGCGCGTTGCTGACTCCCAGGGAGCCGCCGAGACTTTCGAGGCCTTCCAGGAAGGCCGCCTGCGAAGGATGAGTCTTGTTCGCCTTGAAGAACATATGCTCATACAAGTGCGAAAGTCCGCTGTATTCGGGTGGTTCCGTGAAGCCGCCATTGCGGGCGACCAATTCGATTGTCGCCAGCGGTACCATATGGTTTTGGACGACGATCACATCGAGCCCATTCGAAAGTGTCTTTTTAGAATACGGAAGATCCTGGGCGTGAGCGGCAAGCGGAAGGAGTAGCGTAGCAGTCAGCAACGCGCCAGCCCCCCATCTGCGGAATGTATGTTCTCGCATAGTTTACGTTAGGTTGGTTCGCACAACCAGGGTATCCCCATAGTCGCGCTCGGAAAAGTCGCGCAGGGAAACAGGTCAGCCTCCCCTCGGGTGCCGTGTGGCATCAAGGCTTTTCCACATAATCCGACCTTAGTAATTGGATATTTTAAGCCGCGTGGGTTCATCCAATCGGAGGATGCAACCAGATTCGACATCCTGGGATCTGCTCGTGGTGGAGCTTGATTGGCTCAAAAAGCGGTCTCTAGTAGATGCGGAATTTCGTAAAAATTATGATTCAGACACCCATCGGCCTTCTCTTGCGTGGAACCTGAGCCCCGCCCTGCGTATTTAGGTGCAACACATGCTCATAAAACTCATGCGCCTGGCTTTCGCGCTTCTTTTCCTGTTACTCTCGACCGGCATTTCATTGGCTCAGGCACCCGGGGCACCTGAGCAGCAATACACGATTCTCGGTCTCTCGATCGTGGGCAATCGCACCGGCGACGCCCAGACGATCATCGGCCAAAGCGGATTGTATAAAGGTGAACGTGTCACCCTTACTGGTGATGTTATCCATTCTGCCACGCAGCAGTTGTGGTCCATGGGGATATTCTCGGATGTCGAGATCGTGATCGACCGTGAGTTGCCCCAGAGCGATTCGACGATCGGGCTCTTTCTTTCGATTCACGTGCGCGAGTTACCACACCTCGGCACCTACACGATTATCGGCAACAAGGAAATCAAAACGCCGGAGCTTGAAAAGGCAATGGGATTGAAAGATGGTGATTTCCTCCGGCCCTGGGAAGTTGAAAGCGCCCGCAACCGAGTGAAGGCCCTTTATGAAAAGCAAGGCTATCATTTTGCCACGGTAACCATGACCCAGGTTCCGGCAAAGGATTCCGGCACGGTCGATCTTTCCATCGTCATCAACGAAGGCAAGGAAATGGTCGTCCGGCACATCGACTTCGTCGGCAACGAGCATGTTTCCTCGAGCGACCTGCGGAGTGCCATGGAAGACACCAAAGAGAAGAAGTGGTGGAGAATTTTCTCGAGCAGCACATTTGACGAGAAGAAATACGAAGATGATAAGCGCAAACTCATCGATTACTACCACTCCAAAGGCTATCGCGACGCAGCAATCGTCAGCGACTCGGTTTGGGCAAGTGGCGCGACGACGAGCGATAACGATCTGAGTATCCTGATCACAGTCAGCGAGGGACATGAATACCACGTTCGGAACATCGCCGTTATCGGGGCGGATGTCTTCACTCCCGATGAAATCCGGGAGCATTTGGGATTCCACAAAGGTGACATCTATGATCTCGTTCGACTGGAAATGAATCTGCACGGTCCGACCCCGGACTATTCGGACGTCGGCTCGCTATACTACGATCGTGGCTACATTGCAAATATTGCGAAAGAGGAAACGGTTTTGCCGGGCGACTCGATCGATCTAGTCCTGCGCGTTGTCGAAGGCAAGCAGCATTTCTTCCGGTATGTTGACATCAAGGGAAATACGAAGACAAAGGATTACGTCGTCCGGCGTGAGCTGTTTACGCGACCGGGCGATGCGTTTAGCCGTGCGGCAATTATCCGGTCGCTTCGGCAACTCTCACAACTGAACTACTTCAATCAGGAGAAACTCACTCCGGATGTCAACTTCCAGCCAGAGGCACCGGAAGTCGATGTCACATATAACGTGGAGGAGCGCTCGAGTGACACGTTCAATGCGTCCATTGGCTACGGTGGCACCCTTGGGCTGACGGGTTCGGTCGGTGTATCGTTCAACAACTTCGACATCACCGATCCGCTGCACGGTGGCGGCGGAGAGGTGCTCTCGATTTCCGCAGAGATCGGCGCATCTTCATATCGAACACTCTCCTTGAACTTCACGGAGCCATGGCTGAACCAACGGCCAACATCGCTCGGCTTCCAGGTCTATACGACGCACTCAGAATATATATACGTGGCCGACCGCTCTGGCGCTTCCCTTTCGCTCGGACGCCGATTCCGATGGCCGGATGATTACTTCCGCGCCGACTGGACACTCTCGGCCTCGCATTCCAACATCTCGAATGGCGGCGGCATTTACATTCCGGGTATTCACGATGAAACGAGCATCCAGCAAGTGATTTCCCGCATCTCGAGCGACAACCCGGTCTTCCCGACCTCCGGCTCCGAGTTCTCCTTCCTGACGCGCATCGCCTATCTTCCCCTCACTTCCATCGCGCCGAATCAGCCGGCGAATTATTTCCGCAACAACTTCACGATGAAGTTTTACACCCCGATGCTCGCGATCGGCGGACAGAACAAGTTAGTCCTCATGACGAGCGCGGACATCGGTCAATTAGGCGGCGTCGGGTCGACCCCGTTTGTGCCGCCAACGGAGTTGTTCGTCATGGGCGGTAGCGGACTGGCCACCGGCATCTACAGTATTCCGCTTCGGGGCTATGACGATGCCTCGATTGGCGTCCAAAAGGGTGTGGCCACCACATCGATCTATGCGCCGGGCGGCGAAGCCTATTCGCGTTATGTCGCCGAACTTCGGTTTATTATTAGTCTCGAGCCGATCCCGATTTATTTTCTCTCGTTTGCAGAGGCGGGCAACGTCTGGGCCGATTTCTCGCACGCCGATCTCTTCGATCTCAAGCGGGCCATTGGAGTTGGTGGACGCGTACAGGTACCAGCCGTTGGTATGATCGGTCTGGACTTCGGCTACGGCTTCGATCCCAGAACTGCATTCGGCGCTCCTGCGGGATGGCATACTCACTTCCAGTTTGGAAGAGGATTCTAAACAAGTACGAAGGATTTTGGTCTCAAGCTATAGGCCTTAGACTTTCTCATAACAGGCACAATACATCGCGGCAACCAAGCGACGTTCGGCCAGCGGCAGCAGCCACGCCGGACTGGTGATTCCTCCATTGAGAAAAATCGCGCGTTTCTTTCGAAGTCCGGTCTGACGCATCATCAGATCGAGCTCGAACGGTGAGTACTGACGCTTCTGATGTTTCAGATATTCTCCGCGATTGCTGAAGACCCGATCACGACTGATTTCACGGATGCCGAAGACAAGTCCCTCCAATCTGCGAAGCAGTCCAACGCGGTTTGGGACACTGACAATGAGTATTCCGTGTGGTGCTAGCATCGCGACCAATTTCGCGATGGCCGCTTCATCATCCTCAACATATTCGAGCATGCTGAACGCAACAATTACTTCATAGCTCGATGGTGCCGCTTGATATGCTTCGATGGTGCTGGTTGAGAATTCAATCTCTCCAACATGCGGTATCGAACGCGCTTGCTCGATCATGTTCTCCGACGAATCGACCGCCGTCACCCGCCAGCCGCGCGATGCGAGCTCTCGACTGAAGACGCCCGTCCCACACCCCATATCCAACGCCCGCCCCGGCGTTCTGGGAAGTATGCGATCGAGCAAATGTGTGATGCGAAGGAATCGGCGGCGAAAGCGGGGATCGCTTGCATAATGCGTTTCCCAGTTGTAAGCTGCTTCGGAAAAGAACTCGACAGTCTTCATGGGGTCGTTTGTACTGGAGGCGCGGTAGTCCACTGCTTGAGAACCTGGATGCGTTGGGCGAGTGCAAGTGTTTCTCGTTGAAGCTCGGCAACCTCATGTTGATCGATGGCGCCAATCAACTGTTTTCTGAGGTCTTGCAGATGTCGTTCCGTCGTTGCCAGTTCGATCTTCGCCATGGCTTGCCGAGCTTTGATTTCGGGCACGGATGGCCCATCTTCGATCGGGGCTTCCCATCGATCGCTAAAGGTATTCTGCGTCATGCCGAAGCGGATGAGCAGGTCTCGCTCTGGCTTATCGCGGTACTCGTCGAGAAGCTGCGCTATCGTTGGTGTTTCGCCGGACTCGATCTCCTGCATGAGGAAACTGATCACTTCTCGAACGGATGGATGCCGGACTAAATCGAGATTGAACCCAACTTCGTCAATGACATGCGCGACAACATGCGGATCCTCTATCATCGCTTCGAGCAAGCTGGCTTCCGATCGCGGTACCTCTTGAGGCTGTGGCGGAGCCTCGTTCGCCGGAAGATCATCGGGTATGGTTTCAACTTGGGCCACTCGGGTTGGTGGTGTTCGCCGCTCTGTCGAGAGTATTTTTTGCAGTTCGATTGTAAGCATTTGCTCGCTTAGATGGAACCGCTCCCCAAGCTTCTGGATATAAAGTGCGCGCTTGATTGCATCTGGGACCTTGGCGATGGTCTCGACGATCGAGCGGAGCGCGATGGCCATCCGACCTGGATCGCGGAAGGCCCCCTGCTCTTCGAAGTACTGCGCTTTGGTCTCGATGAAGGACTGGCGTCGTTCGATTGCCGCTTCAAATGCCGCAGCACCATTTGCACGGATGAAGCTATCTGGATCTTCTCCAGCCGGCAGTACGACCGTATTGACATCGAACCCAGCTTCGATGGCGAGTTCGATGCCACGATTCGTCGCATTCTTGCCAGCGGCGTCGGCATCGAAGAGCAAGACAACGTCAGTCGTGTACCGTTTGAGCAGCCCAAGCTGATCGATTGTGAGTGACGTGCCGGAGGCCGCGACGACATTCTCGACACCCGACTGGAATACCGCGAGGACATCGGCGTAGCCTTCTACGAGCACTGCAAAGCCCCTGCGACGGACCGCATCCTTCGCCTGAAACAGGCCATAGAGGATTTGCGACTTATGATAGACCGATGTATCGGGGGAGTTGATGTACTTGGCAACCTCCTTCGAGGTACCTGGCATGATGCGACCGCCAAAGCCGACGATGCGACCGGTCGCGCCAAAGACAGGAAAGATGACCCGGCCGCGGAATCGCTCATACGTAGATGACCGGTCATGTGCATCTCCGGAATCGCGATGCGCAAGAATTCCGGCGGCTTCGAGGACTTCGGTCGAGAAACCTTGCTTCGTCAAAGCTGCGGTAAGCACACCACTTGTTTCGGGCGAATAACCAAGACCGAATTTGCGGAGAATTTCATCTTCGAGGCCACGCCCTTTGAGGTAGTCCATCGCTCGCTTCCCTTCTGGTGCGCGGAGGAGTCGGTAGTAGAATCCCGCGGCGGCACGGAGTGCTTCGAAGATCGCTTCGCGCTCGCTTTTGATGCGATCATCTTCGTCTGATGACACATTCTGGAGTTCGATGTTCGCACGCTTGGCAAGTCGCTCGGCGGCCTCGGGGAAGGTTAAGCCTTCCATCTGCATGACGAACGAGAACACATCGCCACCTTTGCCGCAACCAAAACACTTGAAGATTCCGCGGTCTTCGAGGACGTTGAAGGAAGGTGTCTTCTCGGTATGGAATGGGCACAGTCCTTTCAAGTTGCGTCCGCTTTTGCGCAAATGCACGTGCTCGCCCACGAGATCGACGATGTTCGTCGCCTCGCGAATCTGCTCGATCTGCTGGTCGGAAATCTTCATCCGCTATGAAGGAAAGCGATCACTTCGAGAAGGGCGAGTTTGCTGGTATGTCCACGCTCGAATCGGAGACAGCTTCTCTGTGCGTGGTGTCTTTCGGTGGGGTCGCGTTTTCCGGCGGCTTATCGTCCGGCCCATAGACGGTCACGACGACCTCGTTACCACGCAACTCCGCATGGTAGTAGTTCAAGGGCTTTACGGATGGGCCTTTCAGGTTGGCTCCAGCAAGATCGTATTCCGAGCCATGGCACGGGCAAATGAATTTTTTCTGCGCGGCTTCATAATTAATGTCGCAGCCTTTGTGCTTACACTTGATATCGACCGCAATGTACTGGTCTTTGCTGACATGCACGACTAGGATTTCGCGCTCAAGGTCCTCGACCGAGAGATGATAGGTGCCTCCTACTGGCTTCAGATCAGGGGTATCCTCAAGACTAATCGGCACTTCGCGCACATCATTCGCGGCAAGACGCGAGCGCGCTCGGAGCGTTCCGATACTAGCCAGGTCGATCGCAGAGCCGGCAATGACGAGTCCCGCGCTAGCCGAGCAGACTACCTCCAGAAATTTCCTACGCTTCATGTTGCGATAACCCCAAACTATATCGAAGCCGTTTCTGAGGCGGCGCGAGGGAATTCATGTGACGTATCGGTTGTGGCTCCGCCCTTTGTTCTTTTGGAACTTCCCGGGACCGAAGATTGTATTGAGACTGAGTCTTAATAAACAGCATGAAGACACTCCCCAAAACAACTCGAAAGAAACCGGTCATGGCCGGGACCAAACCCCACGAACATTTCCGCAAATTCTTACAGGATGGTCAGTATCGCATTACCCCCGAGCGGTTCGAGGTATTGGATGCCGTCCTCGCATGGAACGACCATTTCGACGCCGACAACCTGTTTATATATCTCAAGAACAGCGGGTCGAAAGTATCCCGGGCCACAGTTTATAAAACCCTGAACCTATTACATGAGTGCGGGCTCGTCTCGCGCTACCGGTTTTCGCAAGGTCACGCGCAATACGAGAAGACCACGGACCGCCCGCATCACGACCACATGGTCTGTACTCGGTGTGGAAAGATCATCGAATTCGAAAATTCTCGCGTCGAGCGCATGCAGGACGATTCCTGCGCGCAATACGGCTTTACCCCAACGTACCACTCGTTTCAGATCTTTGGTATCTGTGCGGATTGCAGGACGGGCTCCTCTGCTGTAGCAGCAACTGCGACAACGCGACCCCACGCCATTCAAGCTGCCGCGGTGACCGGTATTCCCGGATCCGGCGGTATCCTTTCGCTCGATGAGGTCCGTAATAATCGATAACACTTAGCACGAACGCTATGCTCGACCAACTCTTCAATCAATTCGTCATCGCCTTCCGGGAAGGTATCGAGGCTTCGCTCATTATCATGACTGTACTCGTCGCGCTCCGTAAACGTGGCGAAATGGAATTGCGGCGGGTGGCGAAAGCTGGAATTTGGTCCGCAATCGCGGCGTGTACCATCGGCGGCATCGCGTTGGGATCGGTCGCACTTGTAAACAATCATGGTGTCGAACTTGCGCTGTATTCCGCCGCAGCCGTGACCGTCGCGACGATGGTCTTTTGGATGATGCGAGCCGGAAAGAAGCTGAAAGGCAATATCGAGTCAAGGCTCGATCGCTACGGTGCAGCGCCAAGCAAAATGGCAATGCTCGGAATGTTCGCGTTTGTATTCTTTATGATTTCCCGTGAAGGATTCGAGATGGTGCTCATGCTGCTTGCCTTTGGCGCTGGCGTTGGCGGACATTTTTATGTACTCGCAATGCTCGCAGGCATTGGCTGTGCAGTGTTGCTCGCATACGGGCTCTCGCGCGGCCTCGTCAAGGTTAATATTGGCAAGTTTCTGCAATCAACAGCATTCGTTTTGTTGTTCTTCGTCGTGCAACTTGTCTTCGATGTGTTGCACGAAGCTGGCGAAGGCGGATTCATTCCGCCATTCTCCAGTCAGGCTCTGAACAATGCGATCGATTTTTTGCACGATCAGGTACCGGTTTTCTCCTATGCCGGACTTGTGCTGTTCTTCGCGCTGGTTATTTATCATTTTGGGCACGCGCTGCAAACCGGCCGACGAAAGCATCGACTTGCGAATGCGGGAGCATGACCAGACGATTATCTTGAACCCATTGATTTCATAGAACCCATTCGATCAAGATGAAGGCATTCCTAGTAGCAACCTTACTCCTCCTGCTTTTTCCCTTTATTGCTCAGGCACAATTCTCGGCGCCAAAACCCTCGGCTCCTCCGGCGGACACCTCCAGACGAAGCATCATGAGCAGCAGCTCTTACACGCTTCGCACACTGAAGATGTCGCCTATCTATGTGTTGAGCGCCGATGACAATGGTGGCATTGATGCTTCGCGGCAGTTCGCCGGCGCAAAGCCGTTACCTGATTCTTGTCACTATATCGGCGAGCAGTACCTCCAAAACATTATGCAGTTGACCTTCGAGGGTGAAAATGCCGAAGCCTATCTGAGTCCAGACGATAAGTATCTGACCTTCCAGGCTCATGGTGTCAAGCCAAACACCTGCGATCAGATTTACATGATGACAATTGACGGGAAGAACGTCAAGCGGATCTCGACTGGTAAAGGACGGACAACCTGTTCGTATTTTTATCCGGGTGGCGACACGATTCTCTACGCATCGACACACGAGCATTATGATGGTGCCTGCCCGCCACAACCCGATATGTCGCAGGGCTATGTCTGGCCGCTCGATGGCGGCTACGATATTTATCTCGCCGATACAACCGGAAAGCAAATTGGTCAGCTTACTCACAACGAGGGTATTTACGACGCTGAGGCAACGGTCTCCCCAAAGGGCGACCGAATTGTCTTTACCAGCACGCGCTCCGGCGATATCGAACTCTGGTCGATGAAGCTCGATGGTACGGGCCTCCGACAACTCACGCACGAAGAGGGATATGATGGTGGCGCATACTTTTCGCCGGACGGCAAAGAAATCGTATACCGCGCATCGCGTCCGCAAGGAGAAGCCCTCACCGAATATCGGGCGCTCCTGAAGAAAGGACTGGTCAAGCCGACGGAACTCGAGATTTGGGTGATGAATGCCGATGGGAGTAATAAGCGGCAGGTCACGCACTTGAACGCAGCGAGCTTCGCGCCATACTGGCATCCCGATGGCAAGCGCATCATTTTCTCTTCGAATTATCTCGACAAAAAGCATCATCGCGATTTCGAGCTGTTTATGATCGATAAAGATGGCACGCATCTGAAGCGTGTCACCACCGGCGGCGGGTTCAACAGCTTCCCAATGTTTACCCGCGACGGCAAAAAACTCGTCTTTTGCTCGAATCGCAATGGGTCGCATCCACACAACACGAACATTTTTGTCGCGGACTGGACCGAGTAGGTCAACTCCGCACACCGAGTTTCTTTAGCCTGTCACTTCAAAAAACCTGACCCAATGAATCCTCATGGCTCTGCCCGATTGCGACGAATGAGTCTTAATAAGTTGATTCTATTCGTGCTCCCGTTTGCGCTCATCGCTTCTTCGGCATTTGGGCAATCGAGCGAAGATTCTTCGCGTCCGGCCCCGTCGAATCTTCAAACGTTTCTCGATCAGACCCATCTGGGTGGATACGGCGAGATGACTTACAAACGGCCGAGTGTGGGTGATGTGCCTCGGCTCAATCTTCCCCGCATCGTGCTTTACATCGATCACGACTTCAGCGATCGATGGGTCTTTAAGTCGGAGTTCGAGGTCGAAAACGTGAAGCTCGAACGCGCCGCCGGCGGCGAGCTTGGATTCGAGCAGGCGTTCCTCGATTACCACGCGAATCAGCATATTGGCTGGCGCGGCGGCTTGATCCTGATTCCGATGGGGATCATCAATCAAACGCATGAACCGAATACGTTCTATAGTGTCGAACGTCCGCTCTTCGATCAGCAGGTTATTCCCACAACATGGCGTGAAATTGGAACGGGAATCTATGGCGACATCACGGAAGGCGTGAAGTACCAACTCTATCTGACCGAGGGATTGCAGGCGGCTGATATCACTATGGGGGGGCTTGATGGCGGCAAGCAGGAAGGCTCTGCCGGAGATGCGACAAGCGACCTCGTTGCCGGGAGTGATGCTTCGCATCCGGCACTTTCCATGAAGCTCGACTACTTGCCCCTGGCAGGACTTCGCGTGGGTCTCGCAGGGTATGTTCAGCCCAATGCATTTGCGGAAATGCAGCCAATCGACACCCCCATGGCCGTAAGTCGAACGCTCGGAATGGCAATCCTCGACGCACGCTATGAACACGGACCACTTCACGTTCGAGGAGAAGTTGGGTTCGTGCATCTCGTTGATTCTGTTGTCAATCCGGGTCCAAAGTATTTTTCCGGTGGTTATTTCGAGGCAGCATACAATGTGCTGAGCTTATGGCCGAATCACGAAGCGGAGTTGCTGCCATTCGTGCGATACGAGCACATGACAGCCTATCGTCGTGCTACCGGTTCGACTCTTATCCTCGAAGGTGATAATCTGGTGGCGGGTGCCGGTGATATTGTCACTTCATCATTCGTGGCTGGGATTGCATTCAAACCACTCGATGCTATCATTTTCAAAATTGATTATCGCATCACGAGCATCGATGGTAAGGCCGATTACAAACAATTTAGTCTGGGTGGAGGATTTGCGTTTTGAGATTTCTCCGGGCGCTTGGGATTTTCTTTGTCGTTGCTACACCAACCGCGAATGCGCAATCCATCGCGCAAAAGGCCGATGCATCCATACGCCGTGTTTTTGGCGAGAAGTGCGAGATGAAGAAGGAGACAATCATGATCGATAACGTGGTGGCCGCGCATGTCGCTGCTCGTTCCGGCGAAGCCGTGCACGACAAAGCGATCATTCACGAAGCTGTGCTCGATGGTAAGGTTATCGGCTATGGCATTGTAGATGATGTTCGTGGTAAAGCGCAGCCGATCACCTATGTGACACTGTTTCGCCCCGATGGCAAGATCGCCGAGATCGAAGTGCTGATCTATCGTGAGCCATATGGCGGCGAGATACAATATGAGTCCTTTCGCAGGCAATTTCGTGGCAAGCAGGCGTCATCACCGTTGCGGGTCGGTGCGGACATCGAGAATATTGCCGGTGCGACTATCTCCAGCAAAGCCATTACTCACGGGGCGAAAAAGATTGCCGTGCTCTTCGATGAGCTTCGAAAGGCCGGTAAGCTATGAGGGAAGTCCGCTCGCTACCATTGCTACGGAATCTTCCGCGCGAAGCACAACTGTTTGCTGCGCTGATTATGCTCGTGCTTGGTGTCGGGTACGCCCATGCGCTGGCATACGTCTATCAAACGACGCGCATGATCCCCGCAGGTATCGAAGAACGCTATCGTGGGACAGAATCGCAAGCAGCCTCTGCCTCCAATACATCCCCATCATCTGAACTTTCGTCTGAAGAAGCCGAGGATACGACCCAGACCATCCAATCAGCTAGTAAAACTGGTACCGGCGAAATCGAGTATCAGAAATCGCTCGCCGAGATGCTGAACATCATCCACACGCACATCCTAACGATGACGTTCATCTTCGCACTGTCCGGATTTATTACACTAATGACCGATTCGCTCAATAGTCAATTGCGGAAGTTAATTGTCCTCGAGCCATTTATCGGAATCCTCATTACATTTGCTGGGCTTTGGTTGATGAGGTATGTGCACCCGGCATTTAGTTGGCTCGTCTCGCTTTCCGGGACCGTCATGGCGCTTGCATTTGCCGGACAATGTCTTGCGCTCATCAGGGAATTGCGCACTCGATGAAAGAAGTACTGACGCGACGAATATTCTTGAAACGAGCTTCGCAAGCATGCGGAGTTCTCGTCATGCTTCCGGCGGCAAGGAGTATCGGCAAGCTAAGTATGAGTGACGCGCGGAATCACGCCTGTGCAGCATATTACGAGCATACAATCCTTGCGATGGGCACAACAGCACGCATGGGCGTCTACGCAGCGAGTGAAGAGGAAGCGAACCATGTTATTACCGAGGCATTTAACGAGCTCAAGCGACTCGAAGCACTGTTCACCATTTTCGATGCCTCCAGCGAGATTTCGAAACTCAACGCAGAAGCTGGCGGTCGGTATCTCAGCATTTCATCAGAGGTCTCATCTATTCTATCTAAATCCGTTGAGGTTTCAAAAATAACCGATAAGGCATTTGACGTTACCGTTGAGCCTCTGATGCGGTTATGGGGATTTCGAAATAATTCGAATATCCTGACGCAACTCCCCTCCGCCGACGCGATTGCCTCTGCAGTTAGACTGATCGGTTCGAATCAAATCGAGTTACGCGCAACACAGACCACTCCTGCCGCACGCCTGCGTAACGAAGGGGCCAAGATCGATTTGGGTGGCATTGCAGTTGGTTATGCACTCGATGCCATGATCGCCATCATCAAGCATGCCGGAATTGAACGTGCCTTCATCGACATCTCGGGCGACATGTTCGCACTTGGTGCGCCGCACGGACACGATGGTTGGGATGTTGCCGTACCCGATCCGCGCGACACGAGGAAGCTCATATACAGAACCCGAATCTCCAACGAGGCACTTGCGACCAGTGGTAATTACATGTCGTACGTGGTCTTTCAGGCGCAGAAGTATGGGCATATCATGGATCCCCGCGTTGGCCACTCGGCGGACCGCGTATTATCCGCAACAGTCATCGCCAAATGCGGACTGGATGCCGATGCACTTTCGACGGCTTCATTCGTGACTGGCGAAACATATTCGGATTCGAAAGTCATTCTCGTGAACCGTTCTGGTGCGGTTCGAGCGTAATGGCGTATTTTTGCACACCAATTTGTCACACTCCGCTATGCCAAGCCCCGACCCCGATTGCGTCTTTTGCGATATTATCGCAGGTCGGAATCCGCATGAGATCATTTATGAGGACGCTGAATATCTCGGCTTTCTCGATCGATATCCTCTAAATCCCGGACATACACAGTTCATTCCGAAGCACCATGTTCGCTGGGTGTGGGATATGGACCGGGCGGATATCGGGTTCTTGTTTATGAAGGTCCGGCGAGTTGCAAGGGCCCTCCAAACGGTATTCAACACGGAGTGGGTCATCGCAGATACGGGTGGTATTGGTGTTCCCCATGCGCACGTGCATCTTGTCCCGAGGTTCGAGGATGATGGCCACGGTGAACTTCCCGATCCAAAAATCTTGCGGGAGATTCCGGACCATGAGATGGCCGATATTGCCCGAAGGATTCGTGCTGAAATAGAAAGGACTCCTGCCTAAATGTTGATTAGTCAAACACCGCTTCGTATTAGCCTCGCCGGAGGCGGTACGGACCTTCGAGCCTATTACAAAGACTCCGATGGGTTCGTGGTTTCCACCGCGCTCGATAAGTATGTCTATGTGCTGATCAAGGAGCGCTTTGACGACAAGATCTATCTGAATTATGCCGCGCGCAAGGAAATCGTCGATGACATTTCCGAAATTCAGCATGAACTCGTTCGCGAAGCTGGACTTTTTGCGGGCCTGCGGAATGGCTTCGAACTTGCAACCTTCGCGGATATTCCATCTGAGGGTTCTGGACTCGGCTCCTCGAGCAGTTTGACCGTTGGGTTGCTGAACGCGATGTATACTTTCCGTGGCCGGCAAGTCACGCACGATCAGCTGGCCGAAGAAGCCTGCGCGATCGAAATCGAAATTCTGAAGAAGCCAATCGGCAAACAGGACCAATACATTGCGGCGCACGGCGGACTGTGTGGAATCACGTTTCATGGATCCGAACGCGTCACGACCGAGCGCCTGGACCTCACCGAGCGCGAGCGCCACTATCTCGGGCAGCACTTCATGCTGTTCTTCACTAACATCACCAGGCAGGCATCGACAATCTTGACGGAGCAGCGGGAAAAAACCGGTGACAATCGCCAAAGTCTGCAGGCGATCCACGCACTCGGCAAAAAGGTCGAAATTGCTGTTCGAGCTAAGCGATTCGATGAGATCGGCGAGGTACTCGACGAAAATTGGAGGCTGAAAAAACAACTCGCAAGCGGAATAACAACTTCCGAAATCGATCAGATGTACGATCGCGCTCGGAAAGCCGGGGCGCTTGGAGGAAAGCTTGCCGGCGCTGGCGGTGGTGGCTTCTTGCTGCTCTATGTCAAGCCGGAGAATCAAGCCAAAGTCCGCGACGCCCTTTCCACATACCGGCAGATGCCGTTTATGCTCGATAATTTTGGCGCGACAATTATTTTCAATCAACGACGCTATCAGTGGTAGATGCTCCAGATTTATTTTTTGCGACACGGTCAAACAGCGTCCAGCCGCGAGAACCTCTTCTGTGGCTCCGGAACAGATATCCCGCTGACCGAGCCGGGCCAGGTAATGGCTCGCGAGTTCGCGGAATTCTACAAGGATACTGCATGGAAAGCAATCTACCATTCGCCACTCGAACGAACTCGGGTGACAGCCGAGATCATCACTACAAATTCCGGCATCCAGTTGCAGCAACGCGACAATCTGACCGAAATTGGTTACGGAGCGTGGGAAGGAAAATCGGTCGAGGAAGTTGACCGAACATATCATGATGAGCACGTGAGTTGGATCGCCGATCCCGCGTGGTATCCACCGACTGACGGCGAGTCGGCCATTGCTGTCTCTCGGCGCGCACTCTCTGTTATTCAGGAAATTCGAGATGCATTTCAGGATGGGAAGGTCCTCATCGTCTCACATAAAGCCACCATTCGAATCGCGCTCTGCGCACTCATCGGCATTGATGTCGGACGATTTCGTTATCGTCTCGCATGCCCGGTTGGTTCGGTGAGTATTGTTCAGTTTGGAGCGCATGGTCCGCTCATCGAGCAAATCGGTGACCGCTCACATCTAAGCGAGCAGCTCAAAAATCTTCCCGGCACATAAATCTTTGGCGCATAGCCTCTTTCAATCCGCCTCGCGATCGTTGTTCGTTTCGCGGCGATCATCGGATTCTTCGTTTCGCTGACGGGTCTGGATGACCAATAAAGCGAGTTGCGTCGCAACATTTTGAATTCGCAGAATTCGCTCCACCCGGTCAGAGGCCTCCCAGTTAGAATTCGTATTCGACGGTTCCATATTGAATGATTGGTCTATTAACTAAGCCGTAATTCCTCAACTCCAGGGCCAAACCGCACCGAGAATCCGTTAAAATATAAACATTCAGCGAAACTTTAGCTGTACTGTATGGCCTTTTTCCACTGAAGTTTGCATTGGGATGATTTAGCTCATCCAGCCTGTTGCCAATCCTACACCCATGACCTTTCCAGAATACCTCAGCTATTTCAATCAGTCGCTCAGTTCCCTCGACTCCACAGAAGTCGCCCGATTCATCGAGTTGCTTATGGACGCCTACGATCATGATCGCACGGTGTTCGTCATCGGCAACGGTGGCAGCGCTGCCAATGCCTCGCACTTTGCGAATGACCTTGCCAAAGGCACCCTCTACTCCAAGGACCAGCCCAAGCGGCTCCGAGCACTCTCGCTCACGGACAACGTCGCCCTCATGACAGCGTATGGCAACGATGATGGCTACCATACAATCTTCGAGCAGCAACTGCGCACCCTGGCCCGCCCCAATGACATCCTCATAGCCATTTCGGGCTCCGGCAATAGCCCCAATATCATCCATGCGATCGAATGGGCCAATGCCAATGGGATGCATACGGTCGGTATAACAGGCTTTGGTGGTGGCAAGCTCAAGCAGATCGCCCAGTCTTCCGTCCACGTCCCGCTTAATGACATGTGTACGTCCGAAAGCGTCCACTCGGTGATCTTCCATTACGTCGCCCTTGAACTCCAGAAGCGCCTCCGCGCCGAGCAGCCAGCGTGACCTGAATCGTGCTGTCTTCCAGACACGTCCAATTATTTTATATTACGTTTTGGGAAATTATTCATGAAGCAGTTTACGGTGTCGCTTGGACAGTTACAACTTTTCGCATTGCAAATATGCAGCTCCCGCTTCAATTTTCGTAATTCGTCATTCGTAATTCGTCATTGATGAAGAGAACCCCCTCCACCTAATATAACGAGGTTCGACCCATCCGGCATCGCATATTTTAGATGAATTCTGCAACTTTTTATCAGCTGGATGGTGTACCGGCGAGTTGTACTCACCGACCCTCACTTCCGCAGAATCCCGAGCGCTGGCCTGAAGGCCATACTACAGCGGCAAAACCCTCTCCCCTTTCGCTGTGTTGCAGGCGATTCGTCATGAAATCGAGTCGATAACCCGCTAAGCCGTGAGGCGACCGTAGTGGATTGGCAGAAGCCGGAGTGGCGAAATTGGCAGACGCGCGAGACTTAGGATCTCGTATCGCAAGATGTGCAGGTTCAAGTCCTGTCTCCGGCACCACCACCTAGTGGATAGTGGATAGATGATAGTGGATAGATGATAGTGGATAGTAATCATTGGAAGTATTTTGAGGGCGGCCATGTCGGCGAGCGTACTAAGAGACAAATCGTTTAAGTTCGCAGTGAGAATTCTGAAGCTTCACAAGCACTTTGTAGAAGTGAGGAAGGAATACACGCTTTCGAAGCAACTCTACCGCTCCGGGACTTCTATTGGCGCGAACGTCGAAGAGGCTTCACAGGCGGAATCGCGAGCCGATTTCATCCACAAGCTCAGCATCGCCCACAAAGAGGCGTTTGAAACACATTATTGGATTCGACTTTTTAAGGAAGGAGATGTGCTAACCGCTGTGGAAGCCACTTCTCTGCTAACGGACTGCGAAGAATTGCTCAAAATGCTTACTGCCTCCATCAAAACCGCGAAAGCCGGACCCAAAGATAGTTGATAGTGGAGAATGGATAAAGCCTTCGCACACCGTGCTACCACTATCCACCATTAACTATCCACTATCAACTATCCTCTATCCACTTTTTTCGATCAACTACGATATTGACAACTACTATACACGAGCGCTCGGCGATTCAGCGCGAGCTTGAGATCACCGTCGATGAGGCTGAACTTCAAACAGCCTTCGACGAAGCCTACAAGACTATGCGATCGCGCGTGGCACTGCCGGGATTTCGTCCTGGCAAAGCGCCGATCAGCATGGTGAAGAAATTGCACGGCGATGCCATCGAAGGTGATGCGCTCGAGCGTCTGGCACAGGAGAAATTTCGCGAGGCGGTCGAAGAACTCAAGATCGAACCCATCGGCGCGCCCGTCATGACCGATTTGCATCGGCATGCCGGTGAAGGCGCGCATTTTCATATCATGTACGAGATCGCACCAACGATCGAATTGCAGGATATGAGTGGCATCGAAATCGAAACCCGCGAGTATCCCGTGGGCGATGAGGATGTGACGCGCGCTATCGATCGACTCCGTTTCCGGCGTGCCGAGCGGATTCCCGTCGCCAAGATCGAGACAGAGCAGACAATCGCGAAGCTGAGCTTCATGATGGTCAATGCTGCAGAAGGCCAACCGCGCTCGGCCTCGGAAGATGAAATCTATCTCGCCGAGCACGATATTTTGCCAGAGCTAAAGCAGGCGCTCATTGGCAAAGAAGTTGGCGAGACGCTGACGATCGATTTGCCGACCCAGCACCGCGATCATAGCGGCCCGCACGATCACACTCCGGAGCCTGCGGAAATTACGATCCTTGGCGCGGAGCGCGTGGAGTTGCCCGAGCTAACCGAAGACTTGATTAAGGACCTATCGGGTGGCAAGGCTGCCACTGAGTTGGAACTTCGTCAGGATGTCCGCAAAGAACTCACGGAAGCCCGCGACCGCGCCGCAAAAGAAGACGTGGAGGAACGCATTGTTGCGAAGATGCTCGAGCTGCATCAGTTCGAAGTGCCCCTGACCATCGTGCGTGCCATTCTCGATCAGATGCTCGAAGAGCGGCAGCAGATGAACGTTCAGCGCAATTTCCCGCCGAATTATGGCATTGACGAGGAGGAATTCCGCGAGCGAAATCGTCCCATTGCCGAGGCGCGCGGCAAATGGGTGTTACTGCGCGATAAACTGGTCGAGTCCGAAGCGATCGAAGCAACTGACGAAGACTTTGAAAAGCTTGCGGAGGAAGAAGCCGCCAAGTACGGCCTGCCAAAAGAGAATCTGCTTAAGTATTATCATAAACAGGACTCGATCAAAAACCGCATCGTCAGCGATAAACTCGGCAATCGACTGCGTGAGATGGTGAAGCTTGTGGAGAAGCCGGTAGAAGTAGCCGCATAAACGGAATGCCCCTCGAAATATACAATACGCTCTCTCGCAAGAAAGAACGCTTCGTGCCATTGCGCGAGGGGCACGTCGGCATGTACTTTTGCGGGCCGACGGTCTATGGGGATGCTCATGTCGGACATGCGAAGGCGTATATCACGGCCGACATCGTTCATCGTTATCTCGAATTCCTGGGATATGATGTAACCTACGTGCAGAACATCACCGATGTCGGCCACATGACCGATAACGATGATGTCTCCGGCGAAGACAAACTCGAAGTCCAAAGCCGCAAGGAGAAAAAGCATCCGATGGAGATCGCCGAGTATTACACGCGGCGATACTACGAGGACATGGATGCACTGAACGTGCAGCGTCCCGACATCGCGCCGCGCGCCACCGGCCACATCATCGAGCAGATCGAGATGGTCAAGGAGTTGATCGCAAAAGGTTTTGCATACGAGGTGGAGGGCAACGTCTATTTCGATGTCGCGAAGGACAAAGAATACGGCAAGCTCTCCGGCCGCAAGACCGAAGACCAGGAATCGAGCGGGAGAGTCGAGGCCCGGACCGACAAGCGCTCGCCCAATGACTTCGCACTGTGGAAGCGCGCCGAGAAGGGTCATATCCTTCACTGGCCATCGCCTTGGGGCGAAGGATTTCCGGGCTGGCATATCGAGTGCTCCGCAATGTCCATGAAGTACCTCGGTGAGACATTCGATATTCATGGCGCCGGACTCGAAAATTCTTTTCCGCACAACGAGTGCGAGATCGCCCAATCCGAATGCGCGAATGGTAAGCCGTTCGTCCGCTATTGGATGCACAATAACATGGTGACGACCGGCGGCGTAAAGATGGGCAAGTCGCTGGGAAATTCGGCGTACTTGCGCGATCTCTACAAGCAATACGATCCGCTCTCATTGCGGTTCACAATTCTGCAGTCACACTATCGCGGGACGACGGAGTTCGTGCCCGCGGCGATAGCTTCGGCAGATGCAGGCTACCAAAAACTTCTCGGAAGCTATGGAAGGCTTGCTGAAGCGACGGAGCCAACTGAAATTGCATCGCTGGATCGAAATCATCCGATCGTTCGGCAATTTATCGAGGCGATGGATGATGACTTCAACACGGCCAAGGCAATTGCCGTTATTTATGAGCTTGCGACGGAAACGAATAACGCGCTGACGTCCGGCGCGAAGGATGCGCTCTCCAAACTGCATCAGATTTGGAAAGCACTTGCTGGTGATGTCCTCGGCATTCTTCCAACCAACACCTCCGGTCATTCTGATTTGTCCGATAAGTTCGACAGCGTTATCCAACTCCTGATTCGCCAGCGCAAAGACGCCCGCGCCCGGCGCGACTTTGCAGCGAGCGATGCGATTCGAAACGAGTTGGACGCTGCCGGCATCATTCTCGAAGATAACAAAGAGGGGACGACTTGGCGGTTGAAATGATTATCGAGAGTGCGAAGAAACGCCACCCCAACAGTTTGCGGCAATCGCGTTTCAATTGTAGTGGCGCGGTTTCCGCGCCTGCTTCGGAGTAGCGGAAGCTTCCTATGGAAGACAAGCGCCGGAAGAATTTCAGATTGAAAGATTGCGACTACCGCTCGCCCGGTTATTATTATGGTACGTTCTGCACTCAAAACAGAGAATGCATCCTTGGGGAGGTTCCTAATGGTAAAATGGTCTTGAATGAGTTCGGTAATATCGTCAATCGCATCTGGCATACCCCCCCAGCATTTTCTAAACGTCTCTATCGATTGGATGCAGATAATGCCGAACCATGTCCATGCAATCATAATCATTGAGGAAGACGAACGGACGATAAGCGCTGATCCTAAACCGTTTGCCGGTCGAGCTGCTCTTGGTCAGGTCGTCGGATACTGGAAGTATCAATCAGCAAAGGCCATCAACGCCCAGCGAGGAGAGATTGCACCGGTGTGGCGATCTAACATGTTCGAGCATGTCATTCGAAATGAAGGCGAATTGCGACTGATTCGAGCATATATTGAAAATAATCCAGGGGCTTAGTTCGACGAGATTGAAAACCCGATCAATCTTGCTCGTCTTCGAGAGGCCGAATCTCGACGAAGAGTTAGAGATTCTCTTCTGCCAGATCTAGGCCGAGTCTATTCCGAGGCAGGCGCGGAAACCGCGCCACTACAGGCAGGACATCGTATCATGTCTGAGTTAGACGGGGAAACCTCGCCGCTACAATAAGGGTTAACCCTCCCCCATTCCAAACCCAACTTTCCCATGAAATTCCTACGCAGTTGCGTCCTACTCATTCTTGCGTCCGCATTTGTTTTTGCGGGCACGGCCTCGGCCCAATTCAAGGCTGAATCGCACACGTCGGGCGGATACAAATATGTTTCCGTTACTGGCGATCCTCTGGGCGCCCGGATTTACACACTGAAGAACGGCCTGACGGTCTATCTCAGCGTGAACAAGACCGAGCCGCGCATTCAAACCATGATCGCGGTCCGCGCCGGTTCGAAAATGGACCCACCGGATGCGACAGGACTCGCGCACTATCTCGAGCACCTGCTATTCAAGGGGACGGATAAATACGGCTCGCTGGATTACGCAAAAGAAGGGCCATATCTCGACGAGATCGAGAGTCTCTACGAGACATATCGCGGAACACGCGATACCATGCAGCGCAAGGCGATCTATCATGCGATCGATTCCGTCAGTGGAGTTGCTGCGAAGTGGGCGATCGCGAATGAGTATGACAAAATGCTATCCGCGCTTGGCGCCACCGGCACGAATGCCTTCACCTCGGATGAGCAGACCGTCTATATCAATGACATTCCATCGAACCAGATCGATAAATGGCTGACCATCGAAGCGGAGCGATTTCGCCATCCGGTGCTGCGACTGTTCCACACGGAACTCGAAGCCGTCTATGAGGAGAAGAACCGCGGCCTCGATAACGATAACGAACTCGCGAACGAGGCGCTCATGGCCGCAATATTCCAGAAGCATCCGTATGGTCAGCAGACAACGATTGGCACGATCGAACACTTGAAGAATCCTTCGATCAAGAAGATCAAAGAGTTCTATTCCAAGTGGTATGTGCCGAACAACATGGCGCTCGTCATGTCTGGCGATTTCGATCCGGACCAGGTCATACGCATGATCGATGCGCACATGAGCGAGTGGCAATCGAAGTCCTTGCCCGATTGGGTTTCGCCTACGGAAGTCGATCTCAAACAACCCGCAGTCCGCGAGGTCTATGGCCCGGACGCCGAATTCGTGCAGATGGCCTGGCGCCTGCCACGCGTCAACACGCACGAAGCCGATCTTATGCAGATGATGGACATGATCCTGTCCAACTCCACCGCCGGACTGATCGATCTGAATTTAAACCAACAGCAAAAGGTCTTGAATGCGTATTCGTATCAGCAGGCCATGAACGATTACAGCGTTCATATTCTGGGTGGCAAACCCAAGGAAGGCCAATCGCTCGATCAGGTCCGCGATCTGTTGCTGTCGCAGCTCGAATTGGTCAAGAAGGGACAATTCGACGAAAGCTTACTGCCCGCGATCATCAATGATTTCACGATCAGCCGGTTGCGAACGAATGAAGACAACGGTGGGCGGGCCTTCACAATGATGGACGCATTCATTCGGCATACGGACTGGACGGACGAGGTGGAGCATATCAATGCACTCGCGAAGATCACGAAGCAGGAGATCGTCGCTTTTGCGAACAAGTATTACGGCGATGACTATGCGATCGTATATAAGCGCTCCGGCGAGCATCGCGGGATCGAAAAAGTGACGAAGCCCGCGATCACGCCCGTCGAAACAAATCGTACGTCGCAGTCCTCCTTTCTGAAATCGATTCTGGACATGCCGGCCCTTCCGGTTACGCCACACTTTCTCGATTTCAAGCATGACATCACCGAGACCAAGCTGGCCAGTGGCATCCCGGTTTATTACTTGCACAACAACGAGAACGATCGGTTTACGTTGTATTACGTCGTGGAAATGGGTCGCCGGAATGATAAGAAGCTGAAGTATGCGCTGGATTATCTGAACTATCTTGGCACCGATAAGCTGGCGCCAGAAGACATCAAAAAGAAATTCTTTGCACTCGGATCGAGCTTCAATGTCAATGCCGATAACGACGAGGTCTCCGTTTCACTGACAGGCTTGCAGAAGAACTTCGCGCCAAGCGTCGAGTTGTTCGAATCACTTCTTGCAAACGCTCAACCCAACGAAACCGCCTTGAAGGATTACGTTGGCCGGACGATCAAGTCCCGCATGGATGGCAAAAAGAATAAGGGGACCATCCTTTGGTCGGCGCTCCGCAATTATGCCGTCTATGGCAAGACGAATCCACAGACGTATGATTTAACCAACAACGAGCTGCAACATTTATCTGCAAGCGAACTTGTCGACCGCATTCACACGCTGACGTCATACAAGCACCGCGTGCTGTATTATGGTCCGGCACAAGTGAATGCGCTCGTCACAGTATTAGATCATCGACACCACTTCCCGAATGCTGGCCGCATTGCGCCAACTCCGGTGGATTATGTCCATCAAGATACGAAGACTAACAAAGTCTACTTCGTCGATTATGACATGGCGCAAGCGGAAGTCATCATGGTTTCGAAAGGGATGCCGCATTTTGAACCGAACAAGCAGCCTGTGATTGGTTTGTTCAACGAGTATTACGGTGGCTCGATGGCTTCGATCACGTTCCAAACGATCCGCGAATCCAAAGCGCTGGCCTACGCGGTATGGAGCAGCTATCAAGTTGGCAACAAGAAGGATGAGCCATACTCGATTTTCGCCTATGTTGGCTCGCAGGCCGATAAATCCCCGGAGACAATGAAGAGCATGTTCGAACTCCTGAATGATATGCCACGGGCAGACAAGCTTTTCGAGCAATCGAAGGAAGCACTCGTGAACACCCTCTCAACCGAGCGGACGACACGTGAAGGTATCCTCTTCGCCTACGAACGCGCTCGTAAGATGGGGTTGGACCATGACCTCCGAAAGGATGTCTTCGAACAAGCCCCGAAGCTTACGTTCGATGACATCGAGGCATTCCAAAAACAAAATATTCAGGGTCACCATTATACGATCGCCGTGCTCGGATCCAAGAGCAAGGTTGATATGAAAGATCTTGCGAAGTATGGCGATGTGCAGGAGTTAAGCTTGGACGAGATATTTGGGTATTAGACCACCAGTACGCTGATTCTAGCTGATTGAGCCGATGGCCGGGTAGTGAACAGCCTATCAGATTGATCAGCTAAAATCAGCGTAATCCAGGTTTAGTGTGCCTCGAACCATGTCGGCCCGATGCCCGCTTCGACATCGATCGGCACGACCATCGGCATCGCGTTCGACATGAGTCCCTTGACCAGGGGCATCATCTCGTCGGCTTCTTCTGGCACAACATCGAATACTAGCTCATCGTGGACCTGCATGATCATGATGCTCCGCATGTTGCGGCGGGCCATTTCACGATGGATGTCAATCATCGCGAGCTTCATCATGTCGGCAGCCGTACCCTGAATGGGCGCATTGATCGCAGCGCGCTCATCGGCCGAACGGACGGCCTGATTTGCTGCCGAGATATTTCGCATGTACCGACGGCGTCCAAGTAGTGTTTCCACGTAACCGTTCGTGCGTGCGAACTTGATCGTGTCGTCCATGTACTTCCGAATCAGCGGAAACGCCGCGAAGTATTTCTGGATGATCTCGGATGCTTCCTTCTGGGTAATGCGGACGTTCCTCGCAAGACCGAATGCACCGATCCCGTACATGATACCGTAGTTCACACCCTTTGCCTTGCCCCGCATTTCGCGCGTAACCTCTTCGAGCGGCACACCAAAAATTCCTGCGGCCGTGCGAGTGTGGATATCCTGACCTTGCGAGAATGCTTCGATCAGACCGGCATCGCGCGTGACATGCGCCATGATTCGAAGCTCGATCTGTGAGTAATCCGCCGAAAGAATCTGGCCATGCTTGAACCGCGATACGAACGCCTTACGAATGTCGCGGCCCATCTCCGTCTTGATCGGAATATTCTGAAGGTTAGGATCGGTCGATGAAATACGACCCGTGGCGACGACCGCCTGATTGTAGCTCGTGTGCACCATACCCGTCTTTGGGTTCACCATGCGAGGAAGTGCATCGACATACGTCCCACGCAACTTCTGATACTGCCGGTAGGAAAGAAGACACTCGGCAATTGGATGCTCGTGCCGTAAGTCTTCGAGTACGTTGGCGGCCGTCGAAAGACCCGTCTTTGTCTTGCGTCCCGATTGCAGTCCGAGCTTTGTGAAGAGTATCTCCTGAAGCTGTTTCGGCGAATCGATATTGAATGGCCCACCTGCATACTCGTAGATCTGCCGGCAAAGGTTCTCGGCTTCGCGCTCCATCTCCTTGCTTGCAAGTCCGAGTAGTTCCGAATCGATCTTGACGCCGTGATATTCCATTTGCGTCAGTACCTCTACCAGCGGGAATTCTACGTCCTTACAAAGCTTTGCAACATTCACTTCTTCGAGCTTCGGAGCCAGGACATGCCGCAACCGGAGCGTGACGTCCGCATCCTCAGCGCCATATTTGGCCAGCTTCACAGTCGGCGCGATGGCCATGCTGCGACGGGCCGTGCCATCCTTTAGTTGCCCGACCACATCCGCCAGCGGCACGGGCCGATATTTCAGATGCTCGATCGATAATGCGTCCATCGAATGCGAACCATCGAACCGATAGAGATAGGCCGCGATCATCGTGTCGAAGGTCAGCGGCCGCATATGGACGCCATTATGCCGCAGCAAGAGCGCATCGTACTTGATATTCTGTCCAACCTTCCCGATATGCTCGTTTTCCAGCACAGGCCGCAGCACATTCAATACGTCGGCAAGCGGCAGGCCCATTGTGAGCGCATTTTCGGCGCTCGATGGCGGAGTATGTTCGAATAGCGATGTGGCATCGATGTCCGAGCCGATATCCGGCAAGTGAATCGGAATATAGAATGCCTCCCCCGGCTTGACTGCGAACGAGATACCGATGATCTCCGCCGTGTTCGCATCTTGTCCGGTCGATTCCAGATCGACGCAGAATTCGTGCTGTTCGGCTAGGAGCTTCGCAAGCTCATGCACGCCTTCAATCGTGCGGATCATCACATAGGCATGCGGCCACGAGTGAATATCCTGTTCCTCCGTCGATGGTCCAACTGCGAAATCGAACGCTTCGAGTTGCTCCTCTTCGGTACGCTCTTTAGTTGTGTCCTCCGGCGCAAGCGCCATTTCCAGCGTTTGGGAAGATTCCGATTTGAGCAAGTCCTCCTTCAGTTGGTGCAGCCGGTTTGCCAGCGACTTAAACCCAAGATCGTGCACCAGCAGGTCGAGCGCATCGAAATCGGGCAGGACACCATACCGAATACCTTCGAGCGTGAGCGGTAGCGTAACGCTCGTGTCGATCGTCGCAAGTTCATAAGAAAGGAATGCATTGTCGCGCTCGTTTGTGAGCTTGTCCTTGATGCCCTTCTTGTCGACTTCAGCAATGTGTTCGTATAGATTCGCAAGCGAGCCAAACTTTTGCAATAGTGGCGCAGCAGTCTTTTCGCCAATGCCGCGCACACCAGGAATATTATCGCTGGCATCGCCAACGAGCGCGAGATAGTCGATGATCTGCTTTGGCTCGAGGCCGTACTTTTGCCGGACCATCTCGGTATCGTAAATTTCCATTGCGCCACCATCACGAGATGGACGCAGAATCTTGACGTGATCCCCAACCAACTGGCAGAAATCTTTATCCGGCGTGACGAGCAACGATTCCATTCCCGCTTGCTCCGCCATGCGGGCCAGCGTGCCGATGATGTCATCCGCCTCGAAGCCCGGCACTTCAATCATCGGGATCCGGAAGGCGCGGATGATCTCTTTGATCTTCTCCAACTGCGGAGGAAGATCGTCAGGCATCGCCTGCCGTGTTGCCTTGTAAGCCTCGAACCGCTTGTGCCGAAACGTAGGATGTGGCGTATCGAAGCAAACCGCAGCATAAGCCGGCGCATGATGATCGAGAAATTGGAACAACGCCGTCATGAAGCCATAGACCGCACTCGTGTTCTCGCCTCGCGCATTCGTCAGCGGCCGCGTGATAAACGCAAAATACGCCCGATAGGCAAGCGCCATCGCATCGAATAATACGACGAGCGGACGGCCATCAGTGGTGTGGTTGGGTAGCTTCATCAGACGATAAACTTAAACCTGCTGTCATACTTCCCGCCCGCGAACTTCACGCAACAGGGGCGGCAGGCATAGCGCAATGCGCGGCGCGTTTTATAGCGATGCTCCCGCTTGCAGTTCGGACAGTGTACGATGACCGGATAATTCCGCTCGACGTACCGCACTCGCTTCGCGGCAAGCAACAGCGTCATCGGCGCTTTTCTTCCGCTGCCACCGATTCTGACGAGCAATTCATAGAATGCCGCCGAATGTGCCTGATACACGATATGGGCGATCTCATGCAATAGCGTCTCGTTGAACTCCCCCTCACCGTGCTCGACAGTCATCGCGAACGAAATACCGATCTCGTGCCGCGTCTTGTTGTAGTAGCCTCCGGTCGAGCGATTGCAGAACCGAATCACCGGTCTCGGGTACCGACCGGCGAAATGCTTCTCGTTCAGCCGATCGAATTGGTGGTATGCCCCGGCCAGAATCCCGCTCAGCCGAAACAGCCAGTAGAAATCGTTGCCGAGATCGAGATGCTCGATCTTCTCCGGCTCGATGTTCAGCCGTTCGAGCTTCTTGCGATAGGCCTGCAATAGCTCAATCTCCGATCTGCCGCCGGCAGGGGATTTCTTTTTGACCTGTCGGCGCGGAGCCAGCCAGCGAGACGAAATGTTCAATGACGAATGACAAATGACAATTGGAAGTCGGTCACATCGTCGAACACGTTCCGTAGCGCCAGAGTGCTGCTGACGCTTGTCATTTGTCATTTGTCATTCGTCATTAGCACCCGCGCCCAGACCGTCGCCAACTACTCCGGCGAGTTCCTCCAGCTTGGCGTCGGAGCCCGATCGCTTGCGCTCGGCGGTGCTGGTGCCGCCATTAGCGAGGACGCCACGGCCGGATACTGGAACGCCGCCGGACTCGGCGCGCTGACCTTCCCCATGGTCACTGCCATGCATGAGTCCCGCTTCGATGGCACCGTGCAGTACAACTATGGCGCGCTCGCCGTACCGCTCGATGCCCGGACAACCGCGGGCCTCTCAATCCTTCACATCGGCATTAGCGGCATCCTCGATACCCGCAATGCCCTGGTCGATGCCAACCTGAACGGTCAGCTCGATCCCACCGAGTACCTTGATTACAACAAGGTCTCGCAATTCAGCAACTACGACTGGGTCGCGTTGCTCTCTTTTGCTCGGGCCGTCGATCCCACGCTGTCGTGGGGCGTCAACGCCAAGATCGTCTACCGCCGACTCGATCCGCAGACCACCGCATCGGGCCTCGGTTTCGATCTCGCGGCCCGATACAAGCCGTGGGACGCTCTCACGCTCGGGGCCGTCGCGCAGGACATCACGACCACCCTGCTTTCCTACTCGACGGGCCGCAAAGAACTCGTCTCGCCGACCCTCAAACTTGGCGCGGCGTATACCTGGCAAATCACTGCCGATGGCGCGCACCGCCTGATGCCCACACTCGATGCCGACTTGCGATTCGAGTCGCGTGGCTCCATCGCGCAGGTCCATGCCGGACCGATTTCCGCCGATCTCCATGAAGGCCTCGAGTACCAGTTCAAAAATCTTTTTGCACTGCGCGGCGGATACAATGACATGAACATGTGGAGCGTCGGCGCCGGCATCAGTTTTTCAAAGCTCCACATCGACTACGCCTATCTCGGATTCAACGGCCAGGACCAACTCGGCGCCACCCACCGTGTCAGCCTCTCCTTCCTCCTCGATCAACCCAAGTGGAAGCGTAAAGGGGAGTAGCTCCCAATTTGTCATTCCCGCGAAATGTCTGCCTCCAATTGTCATTCCCGCGAAGCGTTGGCGCGAGCCGGGAATCCAGGCCCCTTCATCCTTCATCCTTCATCCTTCCTCCTTCCTCCTTCATCCCTTGTATACTGCTCACATTCTGTAGCAGCCTTTGTTACGGTATATAAACCGCAACAGACGGAGTGTAGCAGAAGCGTGGTGAACTTCACCGTTCCTTAGCGGCGATACTGTTAGATGCATTATCGACCCTGTTCCGGA